>CBDTXL010000447.1:0-4525 GCA_965364435.1 uncultured bacterium | reverse complement strand
TGCCTAGGTTCTAATTCTCTACCCAAGCCCCAAGCCCCTCTAGACCGTCAGGGAATGACGCCTTCACCACCCTTGAAGTTCCTCAGTACCCAGCCATTTTGGAAGTTACGTTAACAACATAAGCAGAAACTTGATAAGACTCAGTAAAATGGCAAGTAAACTAAGCCTACTCTGTATCACCCCACCGAATCCTACAAAATAACTAAATGTCTGTGATTGATAAAAGACGCCAACGCGATCTCCCCCAAATTAACGAAAGAATCCGGTTTCCCAAGATTCGAGTGATCGATACCGATGGGGCACAACTGGGGATAATCACACCTCAAGAAGCTTTACGCATCGCTGAGGAAAAAGAGTTGGATCTCGTCTTGGTTAGTGACAAGGCAGATCCGCCGGTTTGTCGCATCATGGACTACGGCAAGTACAAATTTGAACAGGAGAAGAAAGCGCGCGAAGCCAGGAAGAAGCAGCACACGGCAGATGTCAAAGAAGTGAAGATGCGCTATAAAATTGAGGATCATGACTACCAGGTGCGCGTCAATCAAGCCGTCCGCTTTCTCAAAGATGGAGATAAGGTTAAAGCCACGATCACCTTCCGAGGTCGAGAAATCCAACACAGTGACTTAGCAGAGGATTTACTCAAGCGGATGGCAACAGACTTAGAGGAATTAGCGGAAGTGCAGCAAGCGCCAAAACGAGAAGGTCGTAACATGATGATGCTGCTCTCTCCCAAGAAATGAGTTGTGGCTAATGGCTAATGGCTAATAGCTAATGGTCAAGGGCAATTTTAGCAATGAACAATTAGCCATTAGCAATGAACAATTAGCCACTAGCAATGGACAATCCACAACGAATGAAACTGCAAACTCGTACTCGCGTTCAGGGTGACTGGGTACGGAAAATTTTACAGTGGGTGAATCTTCGCCCAGAAGAAGGTGAGCGGACATTGCTGATGTTCGCCTTCTACACCGCTACATCAATCGGTTGGCTTTGGTTCGAGTACAGTGCAGTGGCGCTGTTCTTAGAGAAATACCGTGCTGAGCGGTTGCCGTTGATTTATATCGCCAGTGCCTTAATGGTTTCCAGCCTAGGAGTTTTGTATACCTGGCTGCAAAGCATTTTGCCCCTTAGAAGGGTTTTGGTGGTCATC
Organism: uncultured bacterium; assembly: GCA_965364435.1. GTDB lineage: Bacteria > Cyanobacteriota > Cyanobacteriia > Cyanobacteriales > Coleofasciculaceae > CBDTXL01. The sequence goes on along the minus strand of CBDTXL010000447.1, from coordinate 3,375 downwards.
GCTTTACTGACGGCTTTACCGTTATTACTCCTTCGCTTTACTTTGGGGCTTACCTACTTACACGGTTTCATCGCTTTAGCTACTGTTTTTCTGTTGCGACTGTGGACTGATGCTGTTGAAGTCCTTAACGACCTCAATTCTCAGGTTGCTGCCAATCAACTGTTCAACATCCGGGAAATTAAGCGCACCTACCCGCTAATTTCCAGCGGACTCTTAGTCGCTGATGTGATTGCAGGGTTCTCCTTACCGCTCCTGTTGCATGTTGTAGGGCTGCATAACGTCATTATTATTGCTGCTTTAGCAATGCTGGTAGGAATGGGAACGTTGTTTTACTTAAGCCAGCGCTACCAGCAAGCATTTCCCGACGCACCCGTGCGGCAGTTGGAAGACGATGAGGCGGAATTCGCTGTCCGCAACACCACAGGTCCCCTGCGACGCTACATCATCCCTTTATTTGCCTTTTTTATCCTGGCGGAAGCGCTTTATCTTCTGGTCGAATTCCAGTATCTCAGTCAATTAGAGGACAAGCTCCCGGAGACTTCAGACATCGCTGGATTCTTGGGCATATTCGGCGGGACTGTTGGGCTGTTTGAACTGGCCTCCCAATGGTTTGTCTCAAGCCGCGCCATTGAGCGACTGGGCGTTTTTGTCGCCGCTATGATGTTGCCTGCCTCGTTGTCCATCTTAGGATTGCTCATGCTGACAGGCTTGCTCGACTTTTTCATTGGGCTTGTCGGTCACGTCATTGCTTTACCCGAATTGATTACGGGGCTTTTTGTTGGTCTCATTTTGTTAAGGTTTATTGATGAGCTATTGCGCTACACCTTAATCGCTGGTATAGAACCCGTACTCTTCCAACCCCTACCAGAGACGATTCGCAATTCAGTTCAGACTTCTGTACAGGGTATTGCCGAACCGATAACCACCGGACTCACTGGGATTGGCATCTTGGCGACCATTCAGATAGTGCATTGGTTTTTCCCAGCACAGTCTGAAGCAATTTGGGAGCAATGGCAGAGTGGAGTATTTATCTTTGCGATCGTGCTTTTCTCTCTAATCTGGCTACTGAGTGCCTGGTTACTGCGCTCAAGCTATGTGAACTTGTTGGTTCAGAGTGCAGAGCAAGGACGTTTGGGTTTTTCCGATGTGGACTTGCGGGCGTTCAAGCGGGCAGTGGTGGAAGCACTGGAGCAGCCGGGTACTGAAGCCGATAAACGCTCTTGTATTCAACTTTTATACCAGATTGATCCAGCAACGGTTGGTGAGGTACTCGGTCCCTTGTTGCCCAGGCTGTCTACGGCTTTGCAGCAGCAGAGTTTGGAGGCAATGTTGGAGCATCCCAACTTGGCTTATCTGAACGATGTCCAAGTACTGATTGATCAAAAACCACCGCCAGAAGTCTTGGCGTTGGCACTGCGTTATGTCTGGCTTACCCAGCCAGAACTGGATATTCACACCATTAAGCCTTATCTGCACACCGCTGTTGAACCAACGGTGCGAGGAACAGCAGCGGCTTTAATTTTGCGCCTAGGAACCCCGACGGAGAAGGCAGAGGCAACCAATACTTTGCGGCGGATGCTCACCTCAAAACGGGAACGAGAACGGGTGATGGGTACGCGGGCACTGGGAGAGGCAGAGTATTTGCAAGCGCTCAGGCTTTATATCCCAAATCTCTTGCAGGATGAGTCGTTGCGGGTGCGTTGCGCGTTGCTAGAGGTCATCGCCGCAACACGATTGGAAGAGTACTATCCGTCTCTGATACGGGGACTCTACTATAAATCTACCCGCGACGCTGCCCGAACAGCCCTGGTGAGCCTTGGGGATGAAGCGATTGGGTTGTTGGTGGAGCTGGCAGAAGATGTCCATAAACCAGATTTAGTGAGGCTACAAGCTTGGACTGCTCTGGGTGAGATTGGAACAGCCGCAGCCCTGAATCAGCTGTTGCAACAGCTGATGACGAGTTGGGGCACGACACGCCGCAACATTCTCCGTATCCTACTGAAGATTCCGAACGAAGTCGGGATTGAAGCAGTGCTTGACCGATTTGGTCGCAGTGGAATAGAGATGTTCATTGAGCAAGAATTACTGTTTTTGGGTCAGATTTATGCAGCAATTCTCGATTTGACGACCGAGAACATTTCAGGGCGGGAGGCGGATTTGTTGCGACGGGCACTACACGATCTGCAAACGGATCTGATGGAACGGTGTTTTTTGCTGATGAAGTTCCTTTATCCAATTAGTGCAATTCAAGCAGCGGCGTTTAACCTGGAGTCGGAGTCCAAGTCGAATGTGGCAATGGGGTTAGAGATTTTGGATAATACGCTTGATATTCCCCATAAACGAGCGTTTTTGGCAGTTGGGGATCGCCGTTCCACCGCCGAAAAACTTGCTTCCCTGATGGAGTTGGTACCTTATCAACCGATGAGCGCAGGCGATCGCTTGCGCCGGTTGCTTGAGTTCCGCCATTTCCTGCCAGACTGGCCATTAGCATGTTGTTTTCATTTAGCAAGGGTAGCCCCCTGTAGTCTGACGCCGGAAGCAACGCTAGTGTGTCTCCGTCATCCTACAGGTTTTGTCCGGGAAGCCGTTTTTGCTTACCTGAAAGCCGCCTCACCTCGTGCTTGTATCGAGTTGTTGCCAGTACTGAAGAATGATTCAGACCGTCTGGTTGCCGCTCAAGTTCAGCAGATGCTTGGAGAGTTGGGTCAAGTTGGCTAATCGTGAGGAAGGTCGCTATGCTGCTAGCGTACAAGGCGGGAGCAAACCCTCCAGGATTAGGATTAGAAGAAATGATGAATTAGGTAGGGTGAAAGAAAAAACTCTTTAACACTCCCACCCTCCGCAGTCCCCAGTCCCCATCCCCATTCGCCATGACTGCGCGGTACGGTAAACTTGAGGTTTCCCCCGAATAACTAAGCGCGAATAGCTAGCAGCTAACCGCTAACCCATGTTAACCAGCGTTGAGCGTCTATTATTTGTCAGGGCTGTCCCGATTTTTCAGGAACTACGGGACGATTTTCTGGTGCGCCTAGCTTCTGTGATGGAGGAGCTATCCTTCCCAGCTGACCACACCATCGTCACCCAAGGACAGGAGGGGCGATCGCTTTACATTGTTGTATCCGGTTTGGTACGGGTTCATATTGGCGATCGCGATTTAGCACAGCTCAAACAAGGTGCCACATTTGGGGAGATGTCATTGTTTGATGCAGAACCCCGTTCGGCATCAGTCACCACCCTGGAAACTTGCGAATGTTTGTTGCTTACACAGCTGCAACTTTATGATGCGATTGATGAGACACCGGGAATTGCTATTAATATTATTCGTCTGCTTTCCCGTCGCATCCGGGAATTAAATAATAAGGTGAATGCTTACGA
>CBDTXL010000446.1:0-4526 GCA_965364435.1 uncultured bacterium | reverse complement strand
CTTAGCGATATCTAATCGGTTTAATCGTTACATAGGCACATTTATATTGCCATCCCTGATGGAACTTTAAGCCGGTAACTTAAGAATTTGAAAAAGAATCTTACTCAGGTGAGAGGACAAAATCTGTAAAAATTGGTTTTGAGGATATTTGGAAACCGATTTTCGTGTTGCGTGTGGTTTCTCCTGACGACTTGTCTGAACGATCGCTATCTCAGAAACGTAGAAGGGGCGTTATTCTCAGCTCTCAGGGCTGGCAACGGCTACAGGCTGCCCAATACTTGTCAGCCGCACGGGACAAGGCAGGTAGCCCTTACACGCTAGAACAGTTGAGCGATCGCACTGGACTGAGCACCAAAACCCTAACGAAGGTGCGTCGCCGCCAAAATCCTGTCGATCAGCCCACATTAGCTGCCTACTTTAAAACCTTCGGACTCTCTCTAGAGGCAGATGACTACATTAGCCAAGAGCCAGACGCCGATACATCAATGGCAATTTTGGCTGGCTTGCTCCAGGCTCCTCTGAAAGGGCAGTTGGCTCGGGATTCCCCATTTTATATCTATCGACCCCCTGCGGAAAAACTCCTCATCAAAGAGCTCGTTCAGCCCGGAGCCTTAATCCGAATCCGCGCGCCCCGGCAGTTTGGCAAAACCTCTCTGATTGCACGCGGGCTGAGTCAGGTAGAAGAGAATGGGTTTCGGAGAGTGGTAGTCAGTTTGCAACTAGCAGACAGCAGTGTATTTGAGAGTTTAAACCAGTTCCTTCAGTGGTTGTGTGTGATGGTGAGTCGCCGCCTTGGCTTGCCCAACCGCCTGGAGGACTTTTGGAATCCCATGTTTGGCAGCAGCTATAGCTGCAATGATTATTTCGAGAGCTATTTGCTGCCCGCTGCCGAGAGTCCGCTGCTGTTGGTATTAGATGAAGTCAACGTGGTGTTCAACTATCCAAAAATCTCCACTGATTTTTTTGGAATGCTACGAGCCTGGTATGAGCGATCGCGACACAGCACCGATGGCAGCGAACTATGGCAGAAACTTCGCCTCGTCATTGTTTATTCTACCGATGTATTCTTGCCGTTGAATGTGCATCAATCGCCCTTTAATGTTGGGTTATTGATTACATTATCTGCATTTACTCAGGAGCAGGTGCAGGAACTTGTAGTCCGCTACGGACTGACACCACCAGAAACGTATGCCAGCGAGTTGGTAAGGCTGGTAGGTGGGAATCCCTACCTGACTCAACTGGCACTATTTCACTTAAGCCAACAAAATGTTAGGCTAGACCAATTCCTGGAGACTGTGACAACTCCTGACAGTATTTTTGATAGTCATTTAAGACAACAACTAGGGTATTTAGAGGAGCATGCAGAGCTACAGGAAGCAATGCAACAGGTGGTTTTGACTCCCAATGGAGTTGAGTTGCATCCGGCTCAAGCTTTCAAGCTTCAAGGCGTAGGGTTGATTCGCTTTCAAAATCGATTTGCAATTCCAAGTTGTGAGTTATATAAAACCTATTTTGATCAAGTTTTGAGCTGTTAAATAAACCCCCATAAGCAGCAATTACCATGTTTCAAGCTTTACCCAAAACACTAACTTTTGAAAATTTTCTGGAATGGAAACCAGACGCTGGATGCTATGAACTACACGATGGAGTAATTGTTGAAATGCAGCCCCAAGGAGATCATGAAGAGATTAATGGTTTTTTAGCTAAAAAACTCAACGTGCAATTTGACCGATTAAACCTCCCTTACATCATACCCAAGCAAGCCTTAGTTAAAGCTCCTGATAGAGAATCTGCTTATTCGCCTGATGTGGTAGTCATCAATCAAAAAAATCTCTCATCAGAAACCCTGTGGAAAAAATTCTCAACCGTGACTCAAGCCGCATCCGTTCCCCTAGTGATTGAAGTCGTCAGCACGAATTGGAAAGATGATTATGCCCACAAGTTGGTTGACTATGAAACGTTTGGCGTTCCTGAATACTGGATTGTTGACTATTTAGCGTTGGGCGGTAGACGGTACATTGGTAACCCCAAACAGCCTACTATCTCCATCTACTACTTAGTAGAAGATGAGTATCAGGTCAATCAGTTTCGAGGTACTGATTGCATCGTATCCCCCACCTTTCCAGAATTGAATTTGACTGCTGAACAGATTTTTAAAGCTGGTTGCTCGCTAGAAGGCGACCAGTAAATTTTTGTCCTTACTTCTTGTCCGAAAACTCCCTCTAGGTTTAGAAATATGGGTCATTTCATGAAGGGCAATAGATCCAATTCTTGACGGATATCTAACAGGGAACGATCAAGCAACGGTTCAAAGGCAAGAAATGGAACAAAACGCTCACGGTGGCGACTCTTCCGCCACATCGATATTAATTCTGGCAATAGCTGTGGCAACACAAAAAAGATTGAAGCGTATAACCCTATCAGCCCATGCTCTTTCACCAGGTCATCATACATGACTTTGATTGCAGGACTGATGGTTGGATCTTGAAGCGTGCTTAGGTGATCTCGAAACTTGTAATTGCTTGTCCACCATGTCAGCGGCAGAATTTTCAGCTCGTCATACATGCCCGTATCGCAGCCATAGACAACGTGCGATACATCATGCGCCAACAATATTTTGGCGAATTCTGGTGGCAGTTTCCGTGGATCAGTGACGTTTGGATTCACAGTATAGTACTCTTCTAATCCTTGTTGAAGAGTCTGAGTGCTATTTCTATCTGTATAGTAAGGGCGAGAATGCTGGCTCATAACTGGATAATTTCGATACGACTACGTTTCGTAAATTATAATAGCCTCTATGAGCGATGTCAGCAAAAAGCCACTGGGAAGACCCCGTAGTGCCCAATCTCATCAAGCGATTTTGCAAGCGACGCTGGAACTGCTGGCAGAAGTCGGATTCGAGCGTATGAGCATTGATGCGATCGCGACTCGTGCTGGAGTTGGCAAAACCACGATCTATCGGCGCTATGAGTCTAAAGAAGAGCTTGTTGCAGAGGCGATTGAAAGCCTCAGGAAGGAAGTTGTTATCCCTGACACAGGAACGCTTTGGGGCGATATGGATGCATTGATCCAGAATGCCGCGCAAATCACACTCAGTCCTCTGGGGCGGCAAACGGTTGCCATGATTATCAGCAGTGCATCGAGCAATCCTCAATTTGCTCAGATTTACTGGACAAAATACCTACAACCTCGACAAAAAGCCTTTGCGGTTGTCATTGAACGGGCAAAAACGAGAAATGAAATTCAGGCGAATTTAGATCCTACTCTCGTATTTGACACGATGAGTGGCATTATGCTTTACGCACAAATCTTTCAACCTACCTCTGAATCTTGGGAAGCATACGTTCGCCGTGCCTTGCAAGTGATTCTTAGAAAATAAACTTCTTGCAAAAGTGCTGATTCTGGATTTGTAACCGCAGATGTAGGCGTAGCCTTCCCGTAGGGTACGCAGATGAACGCAGATGGATTTGATGGTGTTAATCGACTTTGGCAATTAGTAATTAGCAATGAACAATTAGCAATGAGCAATTAGCAATGCTCACCTCCCACAACCCTAACTCTTCCTATCAAGTCGGTGGCAGCCTGCCCTTCAATGCTCCAACTTATGTCCGACGACAGGCAGATGAAGCGTTATTTCAGGGACTCCTGCGGGGTGAATTTTGCTATGTGTTCAATGCTCGGCAAATGGGCAAATCTAGCCTGCGCGTACAGATGACTCATCGCCTACAAGCAGAAGGAATTCGTTGTGGTGTTATTGATATCACCGCGATTGGGACTCAGGAGGTTGTGCCAGAACAGTGGTATGGCTCAATCGTTGGGCTTCTGGCAAAGGCATTTAAGTTAGAGGTGAATTTGCTGAATTGGTGGCGCGATCGCACTCATCTCTCGTTTGTAAATCGGTTGAGCGATTTTTTTGATACGGTTCTGCTGCCTCAAATTCCAGAACCCATCATTATTTTTATTGATGAAATTGACAGCGTTCTCAGTCTTAACTTCTCGACCGACGACTTCTTTGCCTTAATTCGCTCCTGCTATAACCGACGGACAGAACAGCCTGAATACCGTCGTCTAACCTTTGCCTTATTTGGCGTGGCAACTCCAGCAAACTTAATCTCCGATGCAACCCTGACTCCCTTTAACATTGGACAGGCCATTGAATTACGTGGCTTTCAACTGACAGAAGCAACGCCCCTCCTTTCCGGGTTATCGGAAACAATTCTTGCTCCTAAAACGGCCCTTCAATGCATCATTTACTGGACAGGAGGACAACCATTTTTAACACAAAAACTATGTCAATTAGCAGCGCAAAGTACTTCTGAATTCTCCGGTCAAGAAGGGCAAAGCCAGACAGTTATAAATTGTGAGTTTGATTCAATAACTCAAAACGGGGCTTTTCCCGGGGCACTGCCCCTACAACTCAAAACTCAAAACTTCATAGATTGCCTCGTCCAAACTCACATTATCAATAACTGGGAAGCTCAAGATGAACCGGAGCATCTGAAAACAATCTGCGATCGCCTACTTTA
>CBDTXL010000445.1:0-4528 GCA_965364435.1 uncultured bacterium | reverse complement strand
CTTCACTCAGGAGGGTGCTCAATAGGAATCTCGATGATGAACTGGGTGCCCTGCCCCGGAACCGAAAAGCAATGCAATTCCCCACCATGTTTTTCAACAACGATTTGATAACTAATCGACAACCCTAAACCAGTACCTTTGCCCACAGGCTTCGTAGTAAAGAAGGGATTAAATAGCTGTTGCTTCACCTCCTCCGTCATCCCTGCTCCGTTATCTGTAATGCGAATTACCACTCGGTTGCCGTTAGCTTCGGTACAAATATGAATACAAGGCAAAGAGCGAGAGGCAAGGGAAAACAAGCCTTCGCCAGCAATAGCTAATGTCGAAGATTCCCCCGTCGGCGCTCCCTCTTCGAGCCGTTGGACTACTCCCCTCTTCGCTAAGGCTAACGCCTCGACACTCGACGCTCCCTGGAAGGGACGACCCTCTTCCAAAGCGTCAATCGCATTGCTAATCAAATTCATAAACACCTGGTTCAGCTGCCCTGGATAACACTCCACTGGTGGCAGCGTTCCATACTCTTTGATGACCTCAATTTCAGGGCTTTCCCCCTTGGCTTTCAATCGATTCTGCAAAATCATTAGAGTATTATCAATGCCTTCATGAATGTCTACCGGCTTCATGTCAGATTCATCAAGCCTTGAGAAGTTCCGCAGCGACAGCACAATCTGGTGAATGCGGTCAGTGCCAACTTTCATTGACTTAAGCAGTTTCGGGAGGTCTTCAATCAGGAAATCAAGGTCGATCTTTTCGATCTCCGCTTGAATCACCTCAACTGGCTGAGGATAGTGTTGCCGGTAAAGCTTGACAACCGTTAGCAAGTCATGGATATAGTCACAGGCGTAGCTGATATTTCCAGTAATGAAGCTTACAGGATTGTTAATTTCGTGAGCGACACCAGCGACTAACTGACCTAAGCTGGACATTTTCTCGGTTTGCACTAATTGGGCTTGAGTACGTTGCAATTCATAAAGAGCTTGCTCTAGCTCAGTTGCTTTGGTACTAGCTCGCGCTTCGGATAACTGTAGTGCCAAGTTTTGTTCTGCCAGTTGTGCTGCCGTGCGTTTTTCCTTTTCCAAAAGATTAGCTTGAGCCAGGGCAATGCCGACTTGAGCGGCAACCGCTTCGAGTAACTCAACGTCACTGATTTTCCATTTCCGGTAAGAATCACACTGATGTAAGCCAAGGACACCATTGGGTTCGCCTTGATAAGAGATGCGAATGCTCAACATCGATTTGATGTCCATCGCACGGCACTGGTGTACAACAGCTTCAAGTAGCGGTTCGGCGTACACATCAGTCGAAGCGATCGCCTGATCGGTTGCCAGCAACTGCTCAACAAGAGGATTACCTTGCACAGGCATTTCCTCAAAATCCTGCATGGAGGAGTACCCTTGTTCTAAATACTCAGCAACCAGAAGCAGCCTTGGTTGGGGTGTGTCTTGATAGAGGTGGATCATGCAGCGATTAACTTGCAAAGCCCATCCAAGTTGTGTCACTGTGGTTTGGAAAATCTGATCCAGGTCAAGAGAGGAGCGAATCTCTGTAGTGATTTGCTTGAGTAACTCGGCGCGATAGTAGGAGCGCCGCAGTGCCTTAAGAGCCTGCTTGCGTTCTGTAATGTCAGTATGGATGGCAATGGTGCCCACGACCTCACCATTTACATCCTTAATCGCATCAGTCCGCAAGGCAATCTCCTTGAGGATACCCCCACAAGAGAGCATCTCGACTTCGCCCTGCCAGGAATGACCACTGATGGCGATCGCCAACACCTCCTGCATGATCTTGGGGTCAGGGAAGAGGATGAACGATCCACCAGCGACGCTTAGCTCTTCGAGTGTATAGCCAAACATTTGATTAAATGCGGGATTCACGTAGATGAGCCTTGTCCCCAGCGTGTCAGCAATGCTAATGGCATCACTGGCATTCTCAACGGCTTTGCTAATGCGTAATAGTTCAGCTTCTGTCTGCTTAGCCGCGGTGATGTCTTCAACCATACCCACAACAAACAGTGGGCTTCCTGCCTTATCCCGGACAAGGGAAACAGTTAGGCGTCCCCAAACTAAGTTGCCATTTTTGTGGAAGTAGCGTTTTTCCATCTGGTAAGAGGGGAGAGAGCCTGCCAGTAGAGCCTGGTAGAGGTTGAAGTCGGCAGTAACATCGTCAGGATGGGTAATTGTCCTTTGGCGTAGTTCCTCTTCGGTGTAGCCAAACAGTTTGTGCATCGCGGGGTTGGTGGTGAGTAGCTCTCCAGAGGGGTCACTCAGGGCAATCCCCAAGGCTGCGCCTTCAAAGATTGCTCGAAAGCGCACTTCGCTTTGCCGCAGTGCCTCCTGAACTCGGAAGCGCTCTGTAACATCACGAGAGTTGATCACAAGGCCAGCCACCGCCTCGTCAGCCAGGAGGTTGGTGCCAGAGGATTCTAGGAAGCACCAAGACCCGTTTTTACACAGAAAACGCAACACCATTGGTGGTAAGGTCACCCGATTACCTGCTACCAACACATTTCTGATCGCCTTCCTGATTGCTTTTCGCTCTTGGGGGGCGATGTACTTTAAGACAGGCTGCCCCACTAATTCGTCGGGTGAGTAACCCAGAAGGCGTTCGATGGAAGGACTTACATAGAGAATGATGCCATCGGCAGACAAAATCGTAATCAGGTCAGAGGAGTTTTGAATGAGCGATCGCCATTTTGCTTCACTACGTGCCTGTGCCGCCTTTGCCTGCTGATGCCCAGTCATGTCACGGGCAAAGGTCGAGATCAACTCAACCAACGCGCTTTCCGATTGGTGGGACATAAGCCCCTGGGAAACTGTAATTTCCTGACCCTCACGCTCTTGCCAAATCGTTTCACCACAAGCCACGCCCTCACAAATCGCCGCAGGCACCCCTTCACCCTGAATCAGTTCCCTTGATAGTTCTTGCACACGCACTTTTAGTGCCTGATTTTCCTGTTCCTTGGCAGCCACGAGTTGCTTGTACTGGGTGATATCTGTCGCAATGCCATCGACGCGGCTCATTTTGCCGTTGGCATCGAGAATCACTCGCGTGCGATCGCGCAACCAGCGGATTTCACCACTGGGGCGGACGATCCGGTATTCCATTTCATAGCTGCGGGTTTTAAGGAGTTTCTGTGTCTTGGCCCATACTTGAGCGCGGTCTTCCGGGTGAATTACTTCGATGCGAAGGTTTTGGTTCTCGAAAAACTCGGACAAGCGACGCCCGTAGATTGCCTCGGCAGCAGGATTCAGGTAAAGTAGCTCAAATGTATCAACCGAAGCGGACCACACAACATCTTCCAGGGAATTGAGAATGCATTTGAGCTGTTGTTCGCTCATGTTAAGTGCTGGTGGGGACTGCTTGCGTTTGGTTTTGTACTGACGTTTGCGGGCAACTGCTTGCTTATCTAGGGTAATGTCCCTGCAAACTCCGCTGACTTTGACTGGATGAGAGTGCGGGTCGCAATCAACCTTTCCTTGACTTTCCAGCCAACGTATGCTTTTGTCTGGACAGCAAATGCGAAATTCAATAGTGTAGTCCGTTTTTTCCCGAATAGCACGAGCGATCGCTTGAGTCACTGCGCGGCGATCGGCAGGCAGAATCCGCTTTAGTAAGCCCCTGTAAGTTCTTTTCAACATACCAGGGGCTAAACCAAACAGCTGTTCAAAATTCTCAGACCAGGCGACTTGACCCGTCAGGATATTCCACTCCCAGATGCGGGTATCTGTAACCTGTAGCGCTAACTTCAGGCGGGTGTCACTCTCGTCCAGATATTGCATAAGGCGTAACTATGATTTGCGGTTTGCTGGGGGGCATCAGGATAGGTTGACTCAAGCCTTACCAATCAGGGTTCAGTTGAGTCTATTTCCAGCCTAGTTCAACATTTCTGACCCTTGCACCCGGTAACGTTATCTCAATAACATTCTTTCCCGACCCCTATACTTAGGGGGCGATCAAAAGCTACTTGTTCATTTCTCGCTTTTCGGAAAGCCAGCTGGTTTGTTAGCAAGTTCAAAGGTTTTCGGAGAATGTTCCCACCTTCTAATTTTCTAACAAATAACTTAAAGATTATGGCGAAGTGATTTATTCATACCAAGTTGCAGTCAAAGGTAGTACATTTCTTTCCCCCTGCTTCCCCTGCTATCTGGAACTACTACGATTGAACGCAACTTGGTAGGACGCCCCCTTAGGACTGCCGGTCAAGCTGATGATACTTGGGGTAGAGCATAGAGACAACGGGACGCCCACCTTGGAGATGTCGTTCGACTACCGCAGGCACTTCGCTAGGGTGGACGCCGCTGTACCAAATTTGTTCAGGCATCACCAGTACCATTGGACCGCTGCCGCATTGTGCCAGACAACCGCTACCCATTACTGTGACCTCGGTCACTGCTGAGGTTTGAAAAGCTGCTAGAACCGCCCCTGCACCTTGTTTGCGGCAACTGCGGCTTTGACATACTAGTATCTGTCTCGAAGATTCTGGACTTTCAACCATGAAAAAAAGAGGTAGAGAGTTTTGAGTTTTGCA
>CBDTXL010000444.1:0-4531 GCA_965364435.1 uncultured bacterium | reverse complement strand
GAAGAGATTGAAAATCAAAAAGACCGATTAGACCCAGAAAGCAAAGAATATATAGAAGAAATCCTCAGTGACTTAGAACAAAACGTTAAGAAAATCAATCAGCATGGCAAAAGAGCTGACAATATTGTGCGTGGGATGTTGATGCACTCCGGTGGCAAAGCTGGTGAACGACAACCGACTGAAATCAACGCCCTACTGGCAGAATATGTTAACCTGGCTTATCACGGGATGCGTGCCAAAGATACTACCTTCAACATCACCATAGAAACCCACTATGATGATTCTCTTGCTCCGCTGAATGTCGTGCCACAGAATATTAGCAGAGTTTTTCTGAATGTAATCAACAATGCCTGCTATGCAGCCCATGAAAAGAAAAAACAAATCGGTGAGGGATTTTCACCCCAGCTTTGGGTCAGCACTAAAAACCTGAGCGATCGCGTAGAAATACGCATCCGAGATAATGGCAACGGCATTCCCCAGGAAGACTTGGGAAAAATATTCAATCCGTTTTTTACTACCAAGCCGACTGGTCAAGGAACGGGTTTAGGTCTATCACTCAGTCACGACATTATTGTCCAGGAACACAGAGGACAGATAAAAGTAGAAACCCAAGCAGGCAGCTATGCGGAGTTTATTATTACTTTGCCCAAAGATGCCGCAGAGGTGAGGGGCGCACAAACATGAAAATAATGGTGGTGGACGACGAGGAAGATGTTCAGTTATTATTCAGGCAAAGATTTAGAAGAGAGATAAAAAAAGGCGAAATTGAATTTCATTTTGCCTTCTCGGCAAGTGAGGCGCTGGAATACCTACAGACTCAGGGACCTGAGTGCGTTGTCCTAATTCTTTCGGATATTAATATGCCTGGGATGAACGGGCTAGAACTGCTCAAAATCATCAAAGAATCCTTTCCCAACTTAAAAGTATTTATGATTACGGCTTATGGGGATGAAGAAAATTTCAGGATAGCAATGGAATATGGAGCGGATGACTATATTAACAAGCCCGTTGAATTTGAAAAATTGAAGGAAAAAATCTTGGATTTGTAGCTAATTATACTAGATCAGGGTACTAACAAGCCAGTTTGATTTGAGAAAATGAAGGGAAAAATATTGAAGTTGTAGCTAAATCCGATATCAGCGAGAACACTATGCCGGACAAAATACTGGTTGTGGATGATGAGCCTGACCTGGAACCCCTGATCCGCCAGAAATTTAGAAAAAAAATCCGGCAAAATGAACTCCTGTTTATTTTTGCACGTAATGGTGCAGAAGCTCTTGAAAAGCTGCAAGCCCAACCGGATATAGATATGGTGTTAACCGATCTTAATATGCCGGGAATGGATGGGCTAACGTTGCTTACTAAGCTCGCAGAGCAATATCCCACCATCAAAGCTGTGATTCTTTCCGCCTATGGGGATATGGAAAATATCCGAACGGCGATGAATCGTGGTGCTTTTGACTTCCTGACTAAGCCGCTCAATTTTCAAGATTTAGAAATTACGATCAACAAAACCCTGCAACATGTGCAGCAGATGAAAGCGGCTTTGGAACAGGAACGTTTAGCACGACAGGCTCAAGCAGAATTATTGATACATCTACAGCAAGAAGTGAGCGATCGTCAGCGAGCTCAAGAAGCGTTGCACGAAAGTGAGAGAAGGCTTGCCCAATTCCTGGAAGCCGTGCCCGTAGGCGTGTACGTAGTTGATGCCACCGGCAAACCCTACTATGCCAATCAGGCCGCACAGCAGATACTTGGCAAAGGCATCGCGCCAGAAGCCACCATCGATCAATTGCCAGAGATTTATCAAGCCTATGTGGCGGGTACACAGCAGATATACCCCGCCGACCAGCTGCCGATCGTGAGAGCGTTGAGGGGCGAAAGAGCGACCATCGATAATCAGGAGATCCGCCAAGGCGACAAAATTATCCCCCTAGAGGTGTGGGGCAACCCGATTTTTGATAAAGAGGGTAGGCTTGTCTATGCCATAGCCGCCTTTAAAGACATCACACAACGCAAACAAGCGGAAGCGGAACGGATTCGTTTCACCCAAGAACTTGAACTGAAGAATGCCGCCTTAGAGCGAATGAATCAGCTCAAGGATGAGTTTTTGGCAAATACCTCGCATGAACTCCGCACTCCGCTTAATGGCATTATCGGCATTACTGAATCAATGATTGATGGCGCTACGGGTGAGCTTTCGGAGAGGCAAATCGCCAATCTCTCTATGGTTGTCTCCAGTGCTAGGCGGCTTTCCAGCTTAGTCAACGATATCCTTGATTTCTCTAAACTTAAGAACCGGGACATCGAACTTCAAGGAAAACCCGTAGACTTCCGGCAAATCGCAGGGCTGGTTCTGACCCTTTCTCGGCATCTTTTGGCTGGCAAACCCCTTGAACTGAAAAACGAGATTCCAGAGGAGCTTCCCGCCGTTGATGGCGACGAGAATCGCTTACAACAAATCATGTACAATCTTGTAGGCAACGCCATCAAATTCACTGAATCTGGGTCAGTCACCGTCTCTGCGATCGCGCTTACAGACGACCTGGTAGAAGTGACCGTTTCCGACACTGGCATCGGCATCCCACCCGACAAATTCACTGATATCTTCCAAGCCTTCGAGCAGGTTGACGCTTCTATCCGCCGCGAGTACGGTGGCACGGGTCTGGGCTTGAGTATCACCAAACAACTGGTCGAACTGCACGGCGGTACCATCCGCGTCGAGTCAGAACTAGGCAAAGGTTCCCGATTTATTTTTACCCTGCCCATCAGTACTCAAACCATCTCGCCGACGGCAGACAACAGCCAAGAGGTTGTGAGAGTGCGGGAAGAAACTCTACCACCTCAGCTTTTGCTTTCAGTAACAGCGCCCTCAAATGGGGAATTCACGATTCTGGTTGTGGACGATGAACCGATCAATTTACAAGTAGTTGCCAACCATCTGTCCCTGCAAAATTATGCCATCATCCAAGCTAACAATGGGATGGAGGCATTAGCCAAAATTCAGAGCGGTCTGAGGCCAGATTTGATTCTGCTCGATATCATGATGCCGAAGATGTCTGGCTATGAAGTTTGCAAAAAAATCCGCGAACAGTTTTCCGCAAGCGTTATGCCCATCGTGATGTTGACAGCGAAAAATCAAGTGTCAGACTTGGTGGAAGGATTAAGTGCTGGTGCTAATGATTATTTGACCAAGCCGGTCTTGAAGAATGAACTTTTGGCGCGAATCAAAACTCATATTGAACTGTCTAAAATCAACCTTGCCTACGGTCGCTTTGTGCCCCATGAATTTCTGCGCTTTCTTGGGCATAAAAGTATCGTGGATGTCCATCTGGGCGACCAGGTGCAGAAGGAAATGTCGATTCTGTTTGCTGACATTCGCAACTTTACCACCTTGTCAGAGGGAATGTCTCCCAAGGAAAATTTTGACTTTCTCAATTCCTACTTGAAGCGGGTTGGACCAGTCATCCGCAATCACAATGGCTTTATTGATAAATACATTGGTGACGCCGTCATGGCACTGTTTCCTGATGCTGCTGAAGATGCCTTGCGGGCTGCTATCGACATGCAAACAGAGGTCTCGCTCTATAATGAACACCGCCAACAAATGGGCTACACAGGTATTGCTATTGGCATTGGCTTGCATACTGGCAGTTTAATGTTAGGCACCATTGGCGAAGAACAGCGCATGGAAAGCACGGTGATTTCCGATGCCGTTAACTTGGCGTCTCGGCTGGAAGATTTGACCAAAGTCTATGGTGCCTCCATTATCATCAGTGGACAGACTTTATTTGATCTTGAAGATCCAATAAAATATAACTATAGATTTATCGGTCAAGTTCCCGTCAAAGGCAAAAAAGATTTGGTTTCGCTATTTGAAGTTTTCGATGCAGATTCTCCTCAGATAAGAGAGCTAAAAATGCAAACAAAGACCGACTTTGAAGAGGCAATTATACTTTATCACGAGCAAAAATTCTATGAAGCTTATCTAATATTCAAGGCAGTCATACAGATAAACGACCAAGATAAAGCGGCGAGGCTCTATATCCAACGTTGTGAACAGTTTCTCAAACCTAGAAACTCCGAGAGGAAAGCTTTGATTAAAACTTTGAAGGAGACATTAGAGCCGATTTGATATCAAGTCCGTTTGATGGCTTCATGTATAGGGTGTCATTTTTGGCTAATAGCTAATAACTAATTGCTAATAGACAGAAACAATTAGCAATTAGTTATATAGCAGTCCTAAATGATTCGTAAGAAAAGTGAACCACAGATGCACACAGATGAACACAGATAAAATTAGGATGCTCTCACAACTGATTTAGGATTGCTATAGGGCACTCAGTTACAAACTTACATTTTGTCGAGTTGTTGATTGTTGATTGTTCATCGTTCATGGCAATGAACAATCAACAATGAACGACCAAGAGTGAAAAATGTTAATCTCTGACCGAGCAAAGTATATTAGCGACTGAGGCTCAACCCTTAACGCAGATCACTTGCTTTAGCGTTGCCACGACTTCAACCAGAT
>CBDTXL010000443.1:0-4543 GCA_965364435.1 uncultured bacterium | reverse complement strand
GGGAATCGAAGAACAATAACCCTTTTTGACTTTTGCTTGACCAATAACGATTAACTACAGTTAAGGAAGACTAAAGCCATGACAACACTCCAGAGACGCGCTTCAGCCAATAACTCCGAGAATGCATTAGTATCTCGCCTGAAGAAGCTATTGCCAGACCTTGTGCCGCCCCTGGTTGCGATCGCGATCTTCTTAGTGGTATGGCAGCTATTTTCTTGGACTCCAGGAGCAACACTGCCAGGACCAATCCAGGTGGTGCAAGATACCTGGATACTGATTGGCTGGCCTTTTTATGACAGAGGTGGTCTAGATAAAGGTTTATTTTGGCAGGTTTTTGCCAGTTTACAACGGGTAGCGATCGGTTACACCCTAGCGGCAATCGTTGGTATTGGTTTGGGCATCTTGGTTGGTACGAATAAATTGATGTCCAAGGCTTTAGACCCGATCTTTCAATTCTTACGAGTTATCGCGCCTTTGGCATGGGTACCCATTGCTTTGGCAGCCTTACGGCAGAACGAACCAGCAGCCCTTTTCGTAATTTTCATTACAGCAATTTGGCCGATCTTAATCAACACCTCGGTGGGAGTCAGACAAATCCCTAGCGATTACAACAACGTCGCCAAAGTTCTACAACTCTCCAAAAAAGAATATTTCTTCAACATTCTTATCCCCGCCGCCCTCCCCTACATTTTCACTGGGTTAAGAATTGCACTTGGTTTAGCTTGGTTGGCGATTATCGCGGCAGAAATCGTCATGTCCGGTATTGTTGGAATCGGCTTCTTTATCTGGGACGCCTATCAAAACAACAATGTTAGTGAAGTCATCTTAGCTGTGGTGTACATCGGTGCAGTTGGCTTAATCCTAGACAAGCTGATGATTTGGCTAGAAGCGAAGATTTTGCCCCAAGAACAGAAGTAGAGATAGGTAATGGGTAATGGGTAATACCAAAGGAAGAACCAATTACCAATACCCCATCACCAATACCCCATCACCAATCATCAATTACCAATTACCAATTAGCCATGAGTGTCTTTGTTGCAGTTGACCAGATTGAAAAAGTTTTTCCCTTAGCCGGTGGGGGCAAGTACATCGCCCTCAAAGGAATTGACCTCCAGATTAAAAAGGGAGAATTTGTCTCTCTGATTGGTCACTCCGGTTGTGGTAAATCCACCTTATTGAACATGATTGCCGGTTTGGATCTACCCAGCGAGGGATTAGTGACCCTGGAAGGACAACGAATCAAAGAACCCGGTCCAGACCGAATGGTTGTGTTCCAGAATTATTCCCTACTGCCTTGGCGCACAGTCCGAGAAAATATTGCCCTCGCTGTGAACTCAGTGATGAAGGATATGCCAGCAGGCGATCGCAAAGCGATTGTTGAACAGCATATTGATATGGTGGGCTTGCGTCCTCATGCTGACAAACAGCCAGGAATGTTGTCAGGTGGACAAAAACAGCGAGTTGCGATCGCACGCGCCTTAGCCATTCGCCCCAAATTGTTGCTGTTGGATGAACCGTTTGGTGCGTTGGATGCCCTAACACGGGGCAACCTGCAAGAGCAACTGATGAAAATCTGCGAGGAAAACGAAGTCACAGGGGTCATGGTTACCCATGATGTGGATGAAGCCGTGTTGTTATCTGACCGGATTGTTATGCTCACCAATGGGCCAGAATCCAAAATTGGTCAGATTCTAGAGGTGGACATCCCTCGACCTCGCAAGCGGATGGAAGTGGTAGAACATCCCAGCTACTACAGCTTGCGGAGTGAAATGATTTACTTCCTCAATCAGCAGAAGCGGATTAAGAAAATTCGGGCGAGGAAAACTGCTGCGATCGCTCGTCATGGTCTAGAAAAAGTTAACCTCGAAATTGGCTTCGTCCCCCTAACCGCCTGTGCCCCCCTCGCTGTTGCTAAAGAAAAAGGCTTCTTTAGCAAACATGGCTTAGACGAAGTTACCCTCGTGCGCGAAACCAGCTGGCGCGGCATCGTAGATGGCATGAACGGCGGGTATTTAGATGCTGCCCAAATGCCATCGGGGATGCCTCTGTGGTTAACCTTGGGAGGACATGAAAATAAACCCTTGCCAGTCGTCACGGCACTGACCATGACTCGCAACGGCAATGGCATCACCCTAGATAAGCGATTTTATGACCAAGGGATACATACTCTAGCTGATTTTAAAACGATGCTGTTGGGGTCTCCGGATAAACAGCACAGAATGGGGATGGTTCATCCCTCCTCCATGCACAATCTGCTGCTGCGCTACTGGTTAGCGTCTGGTGGCATTGACCCCGACCGGGATATTTCACTCAAGACTATCCCTCCAGCGCAGATGGTCGTCGATTTGCAAGCGGGAACCATCGATGGCTATTGCGTGGGAGAACCCTGGAACATCCGGGCAGCGATGGAAGGGATTGGCTTTACTGTAGTCACAGACCTAGAACTTTGGCCGGGACACCCAGGAAAAGTTCTCGGCGTCCGCGAAGACTGGGCTGATGCCTATCCCAACACCCATATTGCTTTGACCAAAGCGTTGCTAGAGGCTTGTCAGTACTGTGCCGATCCAGCTAATGACCAAGAGGTGCGAAAGATTACGGCTCAACGGGAGTACGTGAGTACCGATATCAACTATATCCACCTGGGAGACCCCAACGCCTCTACCTGTAGCCTGGATATACCCATGCGCGAGTATGCTCATCACCTTTTCTATGGAGATGGTGTGAATCGTCCCAGTCGGACTGAGCAACTTTGGCACATGACTCAGTTGGCACGTTGGGACCACACTCCCTTCCCCAGGAACTGGGTGGAAATCCTGGAACGGGTGTGCCGAGTGCGAGTGTTCAGCATCGCCGCACGAGAACTGGGTCTTGTTGATATTAGTTACACCAAAAGTGGGATTCAATTATTCGACGGCACCCCCTTTAATGCCGAAGACCCGATTTCCTATCTCAACAGTCTGCCAATTAAACGCGATTTCAGCATCGCAGAAGTTGTCCTCGATTCACGTCCCGGCGTAGCTGCTTAGGTCATTGGTTGTTTGTTGTTTGACCAATAGACCTCTTGCAAAAATGCTAATTTTCGATTTTTAACCACAGATGCACACAGATGCACACAGATGGATTGGATAGTATTTATCGACTTTTGTCAGAGGTCTAATAGCTAACAGCCAACAACCAATAAGCAACAACGAATAAGCAACAACCAATAACCAATAACAAAACCAATGCTTAACAGCCCTTTGAGCTTTAGCGATACCCAAACCCTCCCTACCCGACAGTCAGCAGCAACCGCCACTAACCGTGAGCCATTCCTGACAATTGAGAACGTTTCCAAAGTCTATCCGACCAAGAAAGGCCCTTTCACCGTACTCGACGGGGTTAACCTGACGGTACAAGAAGGCGAGTTTATCTGCGTTATCGGTCACTCTGGCTGTGGCAAATCAACGCTGCTGAACATGGTATCGGGTTTCGCCTTTCCCACCGATGGAGAAGTTCTGCTGCAAGGAAAGCGCATCACCAAGCCGGGACCAGACCGCATGGTGGTGTTCCAAAACTATGCCTTACTGCCTTGGCGGACGGCTTTTGAAAATATCTACATGGCTGTTCACGCTGTTTACCCCAACAAGTCTCAGGCTGAGAAGAGAGCGATCGTGCGGGAGAATCTCGCAATGGTGGGACTAACGGAAGCGGCTGACAAAAAGCCGCCGCAAATGTCTGGCGGGATGAGGCAACGGGTTTCTATTGCACGGGCTTTGGCAATTCGTCCTAAAGTCTTGATTCTGGATGAGCCTTTCGGTGCGTTGGATGCGATTACCAAGGAAGAGTTACAGGAAGAACTGCTGAAAATTTGGAACGATCATCGCTGCACCGTTTTGATGATTACTCACGATATCGATGAAGCCTTGTTCCTCGCTGATCGCTTGGTGATGATGACCAATGGTCCTGCGGCTAAAATCGGCGAGGTGATGGAGATTCCTTTCTCACGTCCACGCGATCGCGCCCGCATCATGGAAGACCCCGAATACTACAAGCTGCGGAATCACGCCCTAGACTTCCTGTTCCACCGCTTTGCTCATGATGAATAGCCTCGTTAAAAATACTCGATGTGTCAATTCAACCAGGCGGCATCTGGACTCGATGGGAGTGCGATCGCTCACTTCTAGGTAAGACAGGAAGCCGCTTGCTTCACCAACTCTTCAAGGCATCTTCATCGCTGCTAAACCAAAAACCGCTCTAGAGCCTCCAGACTGTAATAGTAGATGCACCCTGCCAGCCACGGCAGATGCACCCTGCGAAACCCTGAAGTCCACATTATCGCCTAAATATAAAAAAAGGTGAAATGTGGACTTTGCATTTCGTCTCATCCCATTTGATTTAACTTTTCCTGTGACCTATGTGTTGGCTTTACTCGGTTCGATCAGTCTACTCCCCGAAAATTATAAATAGGGGGTGACACCCCTCATCCCTAAGTACTATACTTATGTTTAGTAGATGCACCCTGATAATCGGAGAGTCGCCTAAGTGGCTCTCTTCTTTTTTTTTA
>CBDTXL010000442.1:0-4543 GCA_965364435.1 uncultured bacterium | reverse complement strand
AGAAGTCCAACCCCTCCGCACAATGGAAGCGACACTAAACTAACTCCGACAAAAATCGCTGCACTCGGTGTCGCAAGGGTCGGGCAAGCGAGCATCACCAGAAGTATTCCACAGATTAGAGCTGTTGGGACAACAAAAGAGAGTTGCCAGCTCCAAACCAGGTTTTCCCAGTTTCCCATATGAAGCAGGGCGACTGGAAAGAAAGCGTCTGCGAACTCGGTTGTACCACCGCGCAGATGTCGAGCGACTTGAATCATCGCAAGGGCAAGCACTCCTAACGTAATGGCGTTAAAGAACATGCCCACCCGGAAGTCACCGTTAGTAACCTTAAGCAACCCCAGCAGCATTAGGCGGGGCAGTGGCACTCGATGTTCGTTGTTCTGAGACCAAAGCCAACCAACTAGATTTGGTTCGTGCCCAGTTAGTGGTGCGACCAGTTGCCAATCCTCGGCGAGGGGAATATTCCTGCCATACCTGGCAATACACGCTAGAGCGAAGAGCATCATCACAAACCAGACACTCCAGACAAACACCCTCGCGACTCGATGCTCCAGCACCCCTACCTCAGCCGTAGCGCTTTGATGAGCTGGAGGAAATGTATTGGGTTCCATGAATGAATGCTGACTAAGTTAGTCAGGCTTGATATGACGTTTTTCTTGTAGTGTTAGCGTCCGATCCCAAAAACCGTTTTGAGCCACAGTCCAAATAAGACCTGCCAATAACCACCCCCGACACGTACCAAACGAAACGAAGATACCCCCATATCTGGAGTACGATTAATCCAAGATATTGCAACCTCTTTTACCGAATACCCCATCAAGACCGGCTTTAGTCCTGTCTCAGCATTGATGGCAAAGCCTGGTTGTGTTAATTGAAGCTTCTCGACCACATCTCGACGCATGAGTTTCAGGTTGTTCGTTAGGTCTCGAAACTTGCGAAGAAACAGGATTCGAGCCAACATATGGAAGCCACGATTGACAAAAATCTTTTGAAACGGATAATTGAGCAATACACTATGGCGAGAAAAACGGCTGCCAACAACGACATCGTAGCCCTCTGCCGCTGCATCAAACAAATCCCGGATTTCGGGTAAGAGGTGCTGAAAGTCACAGTCCATAGACAAGATGTAGCGACCTGTGGCTACTCGATAGCCATCAGTAAGCGCTCGACCTACCCCATTTGGCGGCGAACGAAAAACCGGCTTAATAATTGGATCTTCGTCCGCTAGTCTTTGAATCACTTCACGAGTGCCGTCTCGACTATTGTCATCAACGGGGATAATTTCATGGAGATATTCACCAAAAAAGCCTTTAAGGCGAGTAATCAGCGGCTCGATATTCATCTCTTCGTTGTGACAGGGAATCACGACGGAAACAGCTCCGTGTAACTGCTCATGTTCGCATAAAGACATTTGGGGTCGCTCAACCACACGGGGAGGCTTTTGAGCATGGATGAGAATGGAGCCAGCTAAGGTTTTAATCGCTGGTGCATTTTCTAGCAGAATTGAAAGGTTCCGAAGCCACCACACTAGTTCTCGTGTAAGCGGTGCGTAGACAAAGTCATTGAAAACGGCAAACACTCTGATGAAGCCGACTTCGGAAATCAACTCATAAAGTTCGGGACGACTCAGCAGTTTCCGGGGGTCGTTTTGTCCAAAAGATTGCGAGATGAATTGACGGAGTTTAAGAAAAAGATTCCAGGGGTTGCTTTCATAAAAAATGACTTGACCACCTGGGTTAAGTAATTCGTAGACGTTCTGGAGAACCCAGGCACTATTGCGTTTATCTAAAATATCCATCGCGATGATAAAGTCAAAACGCCTTCCTGCTAGGGAACCCGGAATCGAGGAAGCATTTAGGAACTCTACCGATGAGGGCAAATCTTCTGGTCTATGATTATCAGAATTGAATGTTACCGCAGTAATAGGATTTTCACCACGAGAAACATGAAGTAGTTGTCTCGTAAAAAGACCCTGACCGCAACCTAACTCTAAAATAGTCTGGTAGGGAAGAAGATGAACCATGTGGCGGAAGGTCTGCGCCCTCCACACTAATCTATCTTCAATAATTGGATCTCGTCTTTGCCAATAGCGGTCTCGATACTGTTCGCGGATTCCAAGAAGCTTAGTAGATTGGGTATTTTCTTCCGTCATCACAACTTGTTTGCTCATAGTGCTTGGCTCCTATTTGTTAGTTTTTTTTATCCCTAAGTTTTAATTTATTCAAAGTTTATTCATGTTTTTCTACTAATAATAACTTCCTGTTATTAACATCGCCAAGAGGAGTTACTTTATAATGATGATTGCTCATTAGTCTCATTTCTAACCACCTTGAACAATGTACATTTTCTAGCTTTTTTTCTAAAGTACATTTTCTCGTGTAATCTACATACGTCAAGACCAAGAAGCGATTATACATTCTAAGAAATTCTTGGCTTTGTATAATGTTATTTTTAAACAGTTTCTGGTAGCTACGCTTCAGAGCTTCTAGGTGTTTATATTCTTGTGGTGGAAATAGTCCACTTGTACTATCTAGAGCAACCTGCCAATCCAAAATAAAGAAGTATTTATGTCTCTCAGGAGAGTAATGTAAGCGCGTTAAAAAATCATGAGAAAATTGCATAGCAATAGGCAGTTCTCTATGTCCGTACTTGTTGTCATTTAATCCAGGAGGTTGTTCTATCTGTATACTTTTTGCGTAACGGATTGGCTGAACAAGCAGGACAGCAATTAGCCCTAGTAGGAAAATCGAGCTTCGCGTAGCTATAAAGAAACTAGATGTCCCTAATTTTTTTAAAGCTTTATTACTAAAAACATAATTAAAGATAAAACGTGATAAAAGATGAGCAAACAATATTGACCAGCTTAGGACGCTAGGTATCAGGTACCTATCCCAAAAAATAGGTTTCACAGTACGTGAAATAATCCAGACAAAAACAGGAACTAATAGAAAAGCATAAGCGAATATCAGAAGAGATGTTTCTGCCTGAAACTTTTGCCTATTTTCATCATCTCTCTGAGAGGGTAGAGTCTCATCATTTTTATAAACAAGAAATTGCCATCCTGAAATCAAAGCCAATAATAGCAATATAGTAATCTTAATAAAGGATTGTAAATTAATATCTTGAAATGATAATAAAGAGAAACTAAGTACATCAATCAAGTCTCTTAGAGTTGGAAGAGGAATCCATGAACGGGGATTTCCTACATCAGATTGGTTAAGAAAAGAGGGAACATATAGAATAAGCGAAAGCCAGCCTAGGACAACAGAAAAGTAAACTTTTAGTCTAAACACTTTAAAATATCTATCTCTAAGTATTAGAGATAGAATAATCGCCCCACTATAAAACAAGCCTAAAAGGTGTGTATTTACAATAGCAGCATGAACACAAATGTTGGAAAATAATGTTCTCCAAGTAGGTTTGGCAATTCTGTTAATTGAATCATACTGAAGTAAACCCAAAGAACAAAGTGCAAGAAATAAGCCATACATTCGCGCTTCAGCATTCTGAGATAAAATGAGACTTGAAGTGCAAAATATAGATAAAACTCCAACAGAAGCTGACCAGAAATTATAAGTCCGACGTAAGGTTATCCAAACAGTCACACAAGCTATGCACATTCCCAAAGAAGAAAATAATCGAAGTGATAGTTCTGTCGAACCAAATACTCTAGCCCAAAGCCATCCTAAAAGGAAATACAAAGGTGGTGTGTTATTGATTTTGTCATGAAAAGCACCCAACATATGAGTAAAAGATGGGTCAGCGAGCAAGTAATAAGAATAAAGTTCATCGTTCCAAAAAAACTTTTTGGAAGAAATTATAATACATGAAATAACTAATGAGGTAATAGCCAGTGCCGGAACTACATATTCCCACTGACTTGGTATTAAAAGCTTCTTATTTTGAGTCATTTGAATTAGTCCATAGTGTAGGTTATTACTTAAACTGAGTTAAGTTGCTATTTCGATTGTCTAAACAGTCGTTCAAATTATTTTCACTTATTTTTAAAGACAAGTTTGTCACTAATTTTATAGTTAAGAACTGCTCCTACTAATATTCCTACTAAGGTGTTAATCGAATAATTAACACCTACCCAATCTAAGATAGGAAACAAAATAAATATCCGAGTAGCAACAGAAATTCCTGCTGATACGTGATAGAGAGGAATCTGGTAGAACAAAACTTTTTTAATCTCCCAAGTTCCTCCTGTCCAAACCCAAATCTTATAGACGAAAAAACTAAACAGTAATGAGATCTCGGTTGATGATAGATTGGCTAGGTTACGCAAAACAGGTGTATTAAGCCTCAGAATCTCAATCATGCTAGAAATGAGTAAAACATTAAAAATTGCCGTTACTAACCCGCAAAGAAGATATCTGAAGGCTTGTTTTTGTAATAGTTTTTTCAGCATGAATTGAATCCTAAAGTGATGAAAATATTCTCTGATAGAGAAGGGAGACACTTCATTTAGTCATCTCCCTTCTCTATCCTTCTCTATCCTTCTCTATCCTTCTCTATCCTTCTCTATCCTTCTCTATCCTTC
>CBDTXL010000441.1:0-4546 GCA_965364435.1 uncultured bacterium | reverse complement strand
AGCCTCATGGACCTTGGCTTCTGGGGATTGTTGCGCTTGGTCTGGTTGCCTACGGGATTCATATGGGAGTACAGGCGCGATATCGTCGGATTGTTGCCTGAGGAAAGAAGCAGGATAGCACTGTTGATTTCATACTTCCATTATTCGCCAAGGGCATCTTACCAGAATTTCGGGTCTTTTAAAAGCACGGTCTCTGACCGTGCAAAGTATAACTGTCTTGAGCGGCAGAGTGAAGCGTCATAATCAGGCTGATTAAGTGATCGACAAGGCGATCGCGCTCCATCGGCACAATATCCTGACCATGCAGCATTTCATGGTTGATGATGAAATAAATCAGCGTTCCCATAAACGTGCGAGCAAGGACTGCTGGATCGGGCAAGTTCAGGTTTGGACAAGATGCCAAATAATGCGTCAGTGCGTCCAGCATGGGCTTATCCATATTTTGCACAAAGGCTCTACCTAACTCTGGAAAGCGACCCGATTCACCAATTATCAGCCGAATGAAGGTGATCTGTTCAAGATTGCCCATGCAGTTATCCAAAAAATCGTTGGCTAACCGACGCAGCACAACCTCAGGCGGTTCTTCAGACGGTTGCAGCAAATCCTGCGGACACTTTGCCCACTGCTTTTTTTGCACCAATTGCTCCATCAGTGCATTAAACAATCCCTCCTTATCGTGGAAGTGGCTGTAAACCGTTGGTTTAGACACTCCGGCTTCTGCGGCAATCCGATCCATCGTTGTCCCTGCATAGCCTTGCTCCAGAAAAACGCGCATTGCGCCATCCAAAATGGCAGCCGTTTTCTCTGGAGATAGCTGACGCATTGTATTCGGGGTTTTAGCAGGTTCCATAGGAAAGGAAAAAGAATGGGCTTGACACGATTTTACTAAATGGTTTAGTTTAGTAACAACTTAACTAAACAGTTTAGTTAAGGTGAGTCGATCAGGAATTTTTACATCATGCATAGCGCGATGACAGACGCACTCAGAAGGCAGAGGCCTTCCTGGAAACTGTTAGTAGTCGCTGCTCTTATCCTTTTTGGAGGGATTGGAGCTTACATCGTATGGCGATCGCAATTCTTGAGCGCTCGAACTGCTCAACCGACAAAAAATGTAACCCCTAAAATACAAACCGTTACGGCTTTGGGATACCTGGAGCCGCAGGGCAAAGTCATCAAGCTGTCGGCTCCAACTTCCTCAGGAGGAAGCAGTCGAGTCGAGCAACTCTTGGTGAAGCAGGGCGATCCTGTTAAAGCAGGACAAGTCATTGCCATCTTGGATAGCCGCGATCGCCTCCAAGCCGCTTTAGTCGAAGCCCAAGAGCAGGTAAAGGTGCAACAGTCTAATCTAGCCGTCGTCAAAGCAGGTGCTAAGCGGGGGGAGATTAACGCCCAAAAGGCTGAGATCGAGCGACTAGAAGCACAGCGTCAGGGTGATATTCAGGCACAGGCGGCAACGGTTGCCCGACTCCAGGCAGAACTGCAAAATGCCCAGGCGGAGGCGCAGCGCTATGAGACACTTTATCAGCAAGGTGCGGTTTCAGCCTCACTGCGCGATAGTAAGCAACTGACACTCTCCACGGCACAACGCAACTTGCAAGAGGCACGGGCAGTTCTGACTCGAATTCAAACGACGCGATCGCCAGAGCTAACGTCCGCCAAAGCCACATTAACTCGCATTGCCGAAGTGCGTCCGGTGGATGTACAGGCAGCGCAGGCACAGGTTGATCACGCGATCGCTGCTGTGCAGGAGACAAAAGCACAGCTCGATCTGGCATACGTCCGCGCCCCCCAGGATGGTGTAGTGCTGGATATTCACACCCGTCCTGGCGAATTGATATCCAACGATGGCATTGTTGAACTAGGACGAACCAATCAGATGACTGCTGTTTTAGAAGTTTATGAGAGTGACATTGGCAAGGTGAAAATCGGACAAAAAACAAAACTCTTTGCCGATAGTCGTCCCGATGCATTCTATGGCAAAGTCATAGAAATTGGTGTGAAAGTGAAGCGCCAGAATGTTGTAAATTCCGATACCTCAGGCAACATCGATGCCCGCATTGTCGAGGTGCGGGTGCAACTCGATGCGGCTTCTACACAGCAAGTCGTAGGACTCACAAACTTGCAAGTAACGGGAGAGATTCAACTATGACGCTGACTTTACCCGAAAAGCAAGTTCATCGAGAACTCCGTCCCCGGAAACTCGGATTCTGGCAGAGCATCCGGGAGCGCACGCCCTTAGGTTGGCTGCAATTGAAGAAAAACAAGGGACGGTTGATTGTTGCCGTCGCCGGGATTGGTTTTGCAGACTTGCTGATGTTTGCTCAGTTAGGCATTCAAGCCGCGCTGTTTGATAGCAACACACTGTTGAATCGAGGAGTAGATGCCGACATTGTGATTCGGAGCGCCCAGTATCGGGATTTGAATTTGGCAAATACCTTTCCCCGCCGCCGTCTCTATCAGATTCGAGATTTACCTGGAGTGCAGTCGGCAGAGGCACTTTATGTTTCAACAGTTGTGTGGAAAAATCCCCAAACCCGCCGCAAAACTCAACTCACATTGGTCGGTCAGAATCTTGAGCATCCGGCTCTCAACTTTGCTGAAGTCAATCACAATCTGGATAAACTCAAACAGCCTGATACATTTCTCTTCGATCGCCTAACTAGAGGAGACTATGCCGAAGTCGTTGCCCAAGCTGAGCAAGGGCAGACTGTCAAAACCGAAATTCAGCGTCGTACCATTCAGGTTGCGGGGTTGTTCTCTTTGGGAGCCTCCTTTGCAACTGACGGAACACTCATCACTAGTCAGGAGAATTTCTTGCGTTTCTTCCCTGAACGGGGCGCGGGGCAAGTGACATTAGGGTTAGTCAAAGTCAAACCTGGAATTGATCCCAATCAGGTAGTTGCCCAGATTAAGGCGATTTTACCTCAGGATGCGATCGCTTCGACAAAACTGGAATATGTAGACTTCGAGCAAGCCTACTGGCAGAAAACTACACCGATTGGGATTGTCTTCACCTTCGGTACGGTGATGGCATTTGTCGTCGGCACCGTGATTGTGTTTCAGATTCTCTCTACGGATGTTAACGAACATTTAGGAGAGTACGCCACGTTTAAGGCAATGGGCTATCGCGATCGCTATTTACTGCTAATTGTGTTTGA
The DNA here is from genome assembly GCA_965364435.1 of uncultured bacterium. Lineage (GTDB taxonomy): Bacteria > Cyanobacteriota > Cyanobacteriia > Cyanobacteriales > Coleofasciculaceae > CBDTXL01. The sequence continues at coordinate 1,388 of CBDTXL010000441.1, read as the reverse complement.
GGAAGCAATCCTTCTGGCAACGCTGGGCTTCTTCCCAGGCTTGGGATTGGCGCTAGGGCAGTATGCTCTGATTCGTAAGGCTGCCGCTCTGCCAATTTCAATGACGTTTGCACGGCTTTCCTTCGTCTTTTTTCTGACGATGGTCATGTGCATTGTATCAGGCTTGATTGCGACTCGTAAGATTCAGTCTGCTGACCCAGCTGATATTTTCTAGAAGAAGAAATAAATATGACGCTAACATCTGAAATTAAGCCTGCTAACTCTCCTAAACCCGCAATCGCTGTTGAGCAGCTTGATCATTTCTTTGGCAAAGGAGAACTCCGCAAACAAGTCCTGTTTGAGATTAATTTATCGATCGCTTCTGGTGAAATTGTCATCCTGACTGGACCTTCAGGTTCGGGTAAAACGACATTACTATCGCTGATGGGAGGTTTGCGATCGCCACAATGCGGTAGTCTGCGTATCCTTGACACTGAACTGGTTGGCGCACCCAAAACCGTAGCGGTGGAGTCGCGTCGTTCCTGTGGCTACATCTTTCAAGCACACAATCTGCACAGTAGTCTCACTGCTTTAGAAAATGTGATGATGGGACTGGAAGTTCACGGGCATTATCCACGCACCGAGAGACGCGATCGCGCTGTGCAAATGTTGGAACTGGTAGGCTTAGAGAAGCGCATCCATTATTATCCCGAAAACCTTTCTGGTGGACAGAAACAGCGAGTTGCAATCGCCCGTGCGCTGGTCAGTCATCCCAAGATCGTTCTAGCAGATGAGCCAACTGCCGCCTTAGACAAACAATCCGGTCGGGATGTGGTCACCTTAATGCAGAAACTAGCAAAGGAACAGGGTTGCACCATTCTAATGGTGACGCATGACAACCGAATTCTGGACATTGCCGATCGCATTGTTTACATGGAAGACGGAAAACTTGTTGAAAACTCCGAAACATTGATGCTTCAAGATACAGCAGGGTAATCCCTGACTTTTGAGCCATAGCACTTCCATTTTAAGCCTCGCACGGGGATGAGAATGATGAAACCGCTCATCATGGAGAGCTTTGATTTCAGCGGCAGTAAAATCAATATTTAGCATGGCTCCTGCTCAGGAGAGCAGTGTCGATTTCATACTGCCATTATTCCCTAGGGACATTTTACCAGGACTGGGGGTCTTAACGTTAACGCGGAAGTCCCTCCTCACTAAAGCTCCGGCCTCAATTTAAGCGATTTTCGTAGCCACTAGGCAAGAATGAAGCTTAAATAGGGTGGGGATGGACAGCGGATAATTTTTGACCTCAATGGAAGAAAATTATCAATAGCTGCTCGAAGAAAGCGAAAAATTGGAGTAAAATAATATTATTAACAATGGCAAAAGAGGTGATAAAAATTGGT
>CBDTXL010000440.1:0-4547 GCA_965364435.1 uncultured bacterium | reverse complement strand
TCATCACCGCTCTTAATTGCGACGCCCAAGCTTGACCGTTAACTTGCCACCATTGCCTTAAGCTTTCTCGGTCTTCATCTGGGTTAGGTAGCTGGTTTTTAAGTTGCTGGAGTGAGTTCCCTATCGGCTCAATCCTTGTCAGGTGGTCAAGGTCAAGGGCAAGGCGAAGGGCAGTAAATCGGTCATAGATCTAATTCTGGGGTCAGAGTCAGGGCAACGGATAGGGCATGAGCCAAAGCCAAATCCAGGGCGAGGCTACCTCCCAACTCGCCCGCCAGTCTGCGATTGATCGCTAAAGCTAAAGCTTGGTCACCGGCAAGTCGGTGTTCAGGAGGAAGGGGCAAGTGTCAAATAAAAAGCACGGACAGCAGCTAGCTTGTAGGGTGTCTTGACCTCAAGGGATTTCTGCCTCACCCAGCTGAGGAAGGGTTGCAGTGTCTCATCTGAAGACGCGATCGCTGGGTTGAAGTTAGCGGCTGAGGCACTATAATTGGCAAACGCCAATGCATCGACTTGTTGCTTTATCAGCTGCAACAGCCCATCCGCATTCGGCAACATTTGTGCTGTCAGCAAAAATACTTCCCGCCAAGGTTTCTCCGTCAGGTGCCCCACCAGTTGTTGCAATGACACAGGAGCGCCAGCAACAATTGCTCTTGCCGTAAAAACAATTACTAATTACGGATTTGCACAGGCATAATCAAGTAAGTCATCTTCAATCCACCCAAAGGCGTCAGAATCACAGGGCTGTCAGCTGTATTCATCTGCATCTGAATATGAGTAGTAGAAAGCGCCTTTAGTCCATCTATCAGGTATTTGACATTAAAGGCAATTTCCAGACTATCACCCGATATCTCTGCCGACATCGATTCCTGACCACTACCAACGTCTTGAGCTTCTACAGATAAGGAAAGCCGCTGATTAACACTGTCGATACTGAACTTGACAATGTTGTTCTTTTGGTCAGCCAACACAGCAATTCGTTCCACAGCATTTAGCAGTTGACGTCGCTCAATCGTTATCTGGCGTTGAAACTGGCGTGGAATCAGCTGACGATAAGCCGGATACTGCCCTTCTAAGGTACGGCTAGTTAAACGATAGCGAAGCGGTAGCGAGTCTTCGAGCGTCGGATCTTCTCCTTGGAAGACAATCTGACCCTGCTCCAAGTGAAGAGTAAGAGTGTTCGATTGGCGCATTCCCAACATTCGCTCTAGTTCCCGTAAAGCCCTGGCTGGCAGGGTAAACTCTAGCTGGGAGGTGTTATCAGCGAGTTTGGAAAGTTCCTCTGACGCTCCTGACGCGATCGCTGCACTATCATCAATATCTTGGTTTGTCGTTTGCACAACCGCTAGTCGGTGCCCATCTGTCGCAGCAAATTCCAATCTGTCTCGCTCCACTGTCAGGTGAACCCCTGTCAGCACCTGCTTGGTTTCGTCAGAACTCGTGGCAAACAGAGAACCCCGCAACCCTTCTGTGAAAGCCTCTACTGGAAGATGGAGTGCCACCCCTGCGTCCACCCTGGGAAGTGGTGGAAACTCCTCGGCACCCATTGCTCGTACTTGGTAGCGCCCTGAAGCAGACGTCAAAGTCACAATTATGCGCTCCTCCTTCAGAGGCCCTTCGCTAGCGCCCGACTCTTGGTCCGTTGCTTCCCCCACTTTGTCCTCCAGAGTAATTTCTCCCTCCGCTAGACGCGAGACGATGTCGTTGAGAAGTTTGGCGGGGATAGTGATTTCCCCGCCTGCCTCTACTCTCGCCGCAAAGCTTGTCTGAATCCCAAGGCTGAGATCAAAAGCGGTTAGTAGCACCTGCTGAGTTTCTGTATCCGCCGCCAATAATACATTGCCCAGCACAGGATGGGTGGGGCGAGAGGGAACTGCACGACTAACCAGTGAGAGGTTGGTATTGAGGTCACTTTGGGTACAAACCAGTTTCATGGAAATTTAAATAGATAGTTTGAGCGTTGTTCAACTGGTATTAGTAGCTATCTAATGAACAAGCAAGTGGCGCAGACGACTAATAGTCGTCTGGGCTGTGGAAAATGTGGAAAAAGGGCGTGAATTATCGGATAGTGAATCTTTTAGAGAGTTACCGCTTGTGGAAAAACTGTGGAAAAATACGATGGTTTTTCCACAAAGTCTTTATACTTACCAGAAATTTTCACTGAGCCACCAAGTTTTCCACAGTTTTTCCATAGACGCTTCAACAGGCAATAACCGCCTTAGATGAACTCAGAACCTGTCCACGAATAACTTAGCTATTGTAGTAGAAAAACCGGACAAAAATGGCGGAGTTGTTTTTGGACACCTTCCTTAGGGTTGAGATGATGTCAATCGATCTCTAAGTGTTGTCGGTCTTGGCGGCAGTAACTCTTGACTAAGATTCTCAAGGCCAGCAGCACTCAACAGTTTTACCCACTCAGCTGCCACGGCGGGATCACTCGGGTTGTTACGGCGTAGCTGAACCAGGGTTGCTAAGGCATCTTGCCAAATTTCTGCCTCCGCATAAAGCTCAACTTGTCTTTGTAGTGATGCCTGCTTCAGCTGAGTGTTGAGCGTAGGGTTGAGTTCTACCCGTCTAACCCACCCTTCTACGGTAATGTCCTTCGACCGTTCATCCGCTTGACAAATGACTGAGAATGACCACTTATAATCTTGATCTACTTCCAAAGGCGATAAACCTGCTTGGGTAGGTAGGTTGAGGGTAACAATACCCGGCCTTCCACTTGTCTTGAAACTGGCTTTGTAAAGCTCATTATCGTTTGTATCCTTCAAAACAAATTCCACTTGTCGTGGCGACATCTGAGGCAAGAGGGCAGGCATATATACAAAAAATGTTGGATACGCTGCTACCGTTACTCCAAAGCGATTGGTAGGAACTAAAGCCGTTAGTGGTTTTCCAGCGATCGCGCAACTGCTGCCGGGACTGCGTGTTCCCCCTGGTTCTGTACGCCTAGGGGCACCAATGCCAAATGGGGGTTGGTATTGCTTTGCTTCCCAGCGCTGTGGTATTCCTTTGGCAAGAAGAACTTGCGGTATCTGTAACACCGTGAAAAGACCTGTGAGCAGCGCCAGTTTCAGGGATAGTGATAGAGAAAATTTCAAAGAACGGAACCTTATCTGTGCCATGACAGCTATTGGTTATTAGTAGTTAATGTTGCTTGCACCCTGAAACAGAGATTTTCCTGACATTGTTTACATGCCCTGTGACTTTAGAAGGTTATCCCAGGTAGCTGCAAGATTTGCGTCGTTGGGGCGATCGCGCTGTAGCTCTACCATAGTCGAAAGCGCCTCCTGCCAAAGTCCAGCTTTTGCATAGAGAGCAACACGCTGTTGGGGAGTTGCCAGCTGGAGACGACGTGCAAGGATTGGGTCGAATGCAACTCGCTTGATCTTGCCCTCTACCATAATATCGGAGCTTCGATCTTGGGAATTACACATTAACGTCAATTCCCATTTATATTCCTGACCAATCTCCAGGGGGGAGAGGTTAGCAAAGGCGGGAATAGTTAAGCCCATAACGCCGGGAGCACCTACAACACCATCGGCGGACTTCGCCAATCGATACGTGGTTTTATAAACCTCATTCTCGTTTGCATCCTTCAACACCAACTCAACCCTCGATGCCGATGTCTGGGGCATGTACCAAAAGAGAGTGGGATACTCAGCCGCCGTTTCTCCGCTCCCAGAAGCTGGAATTAATGCGTAGGGAGTGCCTTCACCCTCCTTGCAAGCCGTTCCCCGCGTTCCTCCCGCAATGGTATTTACAGGAGCGCCTGGTCCGGGACCACGGGGGGCACGAAATGAATTTGTTCTTCGATTCGCTAGATTGTTGCTAAGTGAGGAAGGACTCGACTGGGCTTGCACCTGTGCTGGGACATTGACGGCAAGTCCCAGTGTCAAAGCCACAGCCAGTAGTGTGAAGCGTGATGAGCGTGTGAACCAAGCCATGATCAATGTATTCTCTAGTAGCGCAGGACATATTAATAAAGATGGAAAAACAGAAGCTTAGGTTCCAACACAGCCCTAGCAAATCTATAATAGGTAGCTCCTCATATGAGCTTCTGCCTTTGTTTTAATTGTTGTTATAACTGGATGCGTTGGAAGCACTAGGTCGCTGAGTTCCCACTCACTCTATATATAAACCTTCATCTGGATTGAGTAGGATTCCTGATTTAGCTTCCTTTGTTCTATAGCTAGGGGCTAGGGGCTAGGGGAAGAAGGGCGTCGAATCAAGGGCTTCGCCGTGAGCCAAATGTTTTCGGAGAGTGACAGAAGAGGGATACCAAAATAGAAACCCGTCGCAACAGTTAGACGCTTGGTGCTTCTGCCTTGCAGGACATCGCATTTGGAGGCAAACACTCATGGCTATTGATGCCACGATCGGCTATTTGCTGCAAATCGAGCTGAAAAAAAGTTCTTTGAAAATTGTTTACAGCCCCTGTGACGTGAGAAGTTTGTCCCAGATAGCTGCTAGGTTTGGGTCATTGGGGCGATCGCGCCCTAGCTCGACCAGAGTTGCCACAGCGTCATACCAAAGGTTCTCTTCTG
>CBDTXL010000439.1:0-4556 GCA_965364435.1 uncultured bacterium | reverse complement strand
AGGGAATCGCACGGCTATGCTGTTTGTAAAGTGCGTCACTCCTCATGATGTTAGCCCACTATTTGCTCTCAAAGGTCGCCAGGGTTTCCGGCAAAGTACCCATCCGCATTATCCTTGTGGTTCCCTTCGTTGTCCAAATCTTCGCCGTCGTAGGGATAACGGGATGGCTTTCATTACGCAATGGTCAAAAAGCGGTTCACGATGTTGCCACTCAGTTGCAAAGTCAAATCAGCCAACGCATTCAGCAGAACCTGCGTAGCTACCTTGCCACTCCTCATCAGGTTAATGAGAGCAACGCGGTTGCCATTAGTCTCGGTCAGTTAAAGGTGCAAGACTTAGCAGGATTGGAACGTCATTTTTGGCAACAACTCCGGATATTTAATAGCCTTAATAGTATTACGCTCGGTAACGAGCAAAAAGAATTCATCGGGGTGGAAAATCTCGCTAATAATGTACTTGTGACGATGGAATCGAACAAGTCTACTGGCTATCATTTAAAGACCTATTTTAGCAACAGCAACGGCGATCGCCTCAAACTCTCAAGTCTCACAAAAAACTACGACCCACGAAACAGACCTTGGTATCAAGCTGCTGTAACTGCTGGTAAACCAACTTGGAGTGGGATTTTCCCCCAATTTACCACTAAAACTCTCAATACTGCTGCTGTTATGCCAGTTTACGACAAGCAAAACAACCTCCTGGCAGTAGCCAGCATCGGTGTAAACCTCTCGAAAGTTGGCGACTTCCTACGAACTCTAAAAATTGGTAAAACTGGACAAACATTCATTATCGAACGTTCGGGAATGTTAGTGGCGACTTCGACTAGTGAAAACCTATTCCGTAACAACAATAAACCGGAAAGATTTAAAGCAACAGAAAGCCGTGACCCCTTAACTCAAGCCACAGCAAAATATTTGGCGGCACACGACAGTAACCTTAACAAACTTGAAAGTTCCCAGCAACTAGAATTTTATAGGGATGGGCGTAGGCAATTTTTACAAGTCATGCCATTTCAAGATGATAAAGGGTTGGACTGGCTGATTGTGGTGGTCGTCCCTGAAGCAGATTTCATGGAACAAATTGATGCCAACACTCGCACTACGATTATTCTGTGTCTATTAGCTTTGGGGGTAGCCACTCTAGTCGGTATCCTCACCGCCCGTTGGATTACCCAACCTATCCTACGACTGAAAGATGCCGCTACTGCCTTAGCCGATGGACAATTTGACTCAGCACTCCCCATTGAGCGTGAAGATGAACTCGGCATTTTGGCTCAGGTTTTTGCTCGCATGGCAGGACAATTACAAGAGTCATTTGAGCGGCTAGAATCCAGAGTTGAGGAACGAACAGCAAAGTTACAAGAGAGTGAAAATCGCGAACGAGAAAGAGCTTTAGAGCTAGAAAATACGCTGCGGAAACTGCAACGCACCCAAAGTTTAATCATTCAGACAGAAAAAATGTCTAGCCTCGGTCAAATGGTGGCGGGTGTAGCCCACGAAATTAATAATCCTGTGAACTTTATTTACGGTAATCTTACCTATACGAGCCAGTACACTCAAGACTTACTTCACCTCATACAACTCTATCAAAAGCACTATCCTCATCCTGTACCAGAGATTGAAGCTGAAATTGAAGAAATTGACCTTGAGTTTCTCTGTGAAGACTTCCCCAATGTTTTAGATTCAATGAGAATCGGTACTGAACGGATTCGTCAAATTGTTCTGTCATTGCGGAACTTCTCTCGTTTAGATGAAGCTGACAAAAAGCCAGTAAACATTCACGAAGGAATTGACAGTACCCTGTTGATTTTACAAAATCGCTTGAAAGGTACGCCCTTACGTTCCGGCATTCAAATCATCAAAGAGTATGGCGATTTACCTGAAGTAGAATGCTATGCCGGAAAATTAAATCAGGTATTTATGAATATTATCAGTAATGCGATCGATGCTTTGGAAGAAGGAGTGAATAACTCGGTTCCACTGGAGGCGATAAGTGGCACTGAGGAAGGCTTCATAGGGAAGGGTCAGTTCCTATCACCGATTACTCCTAACCTCTCCCCTGCCATTAGAATTCGTACCAGAATCCTAGATAACAACCTGGTTGAGATTAGGATTACGGATAATGGTTCAGGAATGACGGAAGAAGTACAAAGTAAAATCTTTGACCCCTTCTTTACCACCAAACCTGTTGGTCAAGGTACAGGATTGGGGTTATCAATTAGTTATCAAATTGTCGTGGAGAAACATGGTGGGCAATTGCAGTGTATTTCAGCACCCGGAAAGGGGGCAGAATTTGTGATTACGATTCCCCAGCAGCCAACTAGGGACTCTGATGAGGCGAAGACTGCGCGGACGCACAATAGCGATCAATAAACATTTGAATAGGGAAGAGTAGTTTCAGCGGATGATTCCAGCACGGCTTTAAGGGTGTGCCAACTCAGTGTTGCACACTTAATACGTACAGGAAACTGAGAGATCCCCTGCAAGACATTCAGTTTCCGCAAATCATCGGGGAACTGCTCTTGTCCCATCACCATGCCTCGAAAGCGTTGTACTATTGACAGGGCTTCTTCTATGCTTTTGCCCCGCACAGCATCCGCCATCAAATCTGCTGAGGCGATCGCGATCGCACAACCTTGCCCCTCAAACTTCACATCACAAATCCTGTCCCCTGTTGGATTTAGCTGTACGGTTAGTTCAATTGTGTCACCACACAATGGGTTATGACCTCGATGATAACCATGTACTGGGTTCGTTTTGCCTCGATGCCGAGGTTTCTTCGAGTGTTCGAGAATCACTTGCTGGTACAGGCTGCGTTGATTGATGGAAAAAGTCATGATCATTCAAAATTCAAAATGAGGACGAGATACCAGACTTTTTTAACAAGTCGGGTATCTGAACCGCTGGCAGCTCACGAATCAAATAAGATTGCTATAGCAATCCTAAATCAGTTGTGAGAGCATCCTAATTTTATCTGTGTTCATCTGTGTGCATCTGTGGTTCACTTTTCTTACGAATCATTTAGGACTGCTATATATCTTTTTATCCTTCATCCTTCAGTTTACTCGATTAAAGTTTGCAATCGCTCGTAGTCTTTTGGCGTATCAATATCAATTGCACCTTCGGGAAAAGGAACGCTAAAGACTTGATGAATGTGTTTTTTAATCAGTTTTTTTGCTCCTTCAGTACTCTTTAGAGCCATAATTTCTGAGAACAACGTGCGGTTGAATAACGCTGGTACACCTAATGTTCCTGAATACTCGGAAGCAATAATTGGTTTGCCCGTCAAACGGTATGCCTCAACGATTCGCTCAAGAGTTGGGGAAGAAACGAAGGGCTGATCGCAAAGCGCGATCGCAACTGCATCTAAGTTTGGATTCATAGCAAGCAGCGCTTCGAGTCCAACCCGAATCGAAGTACTCATTCCCTCTGCCCACTGTTGATTTTCTACAATTTCTACAGGTAACTGGCTGATTTCAGGCTTAATTCGTTCCGCATTTGCCCCCAAAACAACTGCAATGGGTTGGCAGTATGATGCAATTGCAACTTCTGCCATGTGGCGAATTAAAGTACATCCTCGGTAGGCTAGTAGTTGTTTTGGGGTACCCATACGAGTAGATGCTCCTGCTGCCAGAATAATCAGACCAACAGTGGAAGAATTCATGCTATGCCTCAGTCATGAATGGGTCCTAATTTGTTTCTGAGTGACCCTCCTGAGTGATGGGCAAGAACGGCTTGAATTTCAGCCACAATGGATAGAGCAATTTCTTCCGGCGTATCTGCACCAATGTCAAGTCCAACGGGACTGTACAAGCGTTGTAGTTGTGTTTCGGTTGGGGTAATTCCCTGTTCTTGCAAGTCTTGAAATAGCTTTTCAGTTCGGCTTTTGGGACCAAGAATACCTAAATATCCGACAGGAGAGGGTAAGAGGGTTTTCAGGAGTTCAAGGTCGTGAAGGTAGTTATGGGTCATGACTACAGCTATTGTGCGGTTGTCTAGCAAAACGGCTTCACATATACCTTCTGGACGGGTAAGAATGACTTTATCCGCACTTGGGAACCGTTCTCGCGTTCCATCCGCTTGTCGGTTATCAACAACTGTCACATACCATCCCAATTCTTGCGCCAAGCGTAACAAGGGTAGGGCATCGTGACCTGCCCCAAAAATCATCAACGGTACTGGTGGTTGGATGACTTCGATAAAAACCTCGGCTTTACCTGCCGCTAAGGGATAGGCTTTTACCGTTGAGCGAGTATTGTCCAGCGCTTTCCAGGCATCATCGCGAATCTGGGCAACTAAATCGGCATCTTCGATGTTACTGTTGATTCTGCCATCGGGATGCACCAGTAAACGGCTTCCAACTTGTGCCTTTACCTCACCCTCAACGTGAAACACAGTTGCCAAAACTCCTACCTGTCGATGGTGGAGGCACTCGCTAAGAAATGTCAGAGGGTTGAACGGACTCTCTTGTTCTAATCGTTCGATGAGAATTTGGACGATGCCATTGCAGCCCAATCCGAGTCCCCAGATAATGTCCTCATCGGACATGGTATCGTA
>CBDTXL010000438.1:0-4559 GCA_965364435.1 uncultured bacterium | reverse complement strand
ATTCATGTACAGCACATATATATTCATGACATGCAAACCATAAATTGTCTGGGCATCCAGATCTATTCATCAGCACTTCTGCATGTGCCTTAAGGAATTTGACACCTCCTCCTTCTGCAGGATTCTGCCAAGGACTGTATGGCTCAGTGTATTCATCTGCAACAACTAGGTCTCTTTGCAAATTTAACACTTTCTCACTGGTTTCAGTTTTGGCATTGTCTCTTCTTAAGGTATGTGGAATTCCTCTTTTCCTCATAAAATCCTGATATGCTTCTGCAAATTCTGATTCTGTTCTCATTCCAATAACGGTAATTCTCCGTGAAGTAAGTCCAACAAAAACTTGAGCACACCAGTATCCCTCAACAGATTTTGTATTAGAGAAATACGTATCGGTAGCAATGACTTCGTTAAGCCTGGGATGTCTCAACATCAAGAATCTACTTTTTAAGTGTTTTCTTAATGGAGATCTTATCACAGCCTTTGCCATCTGAGTAGTATTTTCTAATGTCTTTTTGATCACATCTTTAGACCTGTACAGGAAATATGGGGCCAGTCTATCATAGTCAAATTTTGCTGGAACAGCCCTATGTATTTTTGACTTATGAAATAAATCTTCTTGATATGTATCATCCTCAACTTTGTGAAAATTATTGACTGCAGCCATTAAGTCAATATGTAGTTGTTCTGTCTTAAAGTCGTATGACTCTATTATAGAACTGTACAACTTCATATCCTCAATTATCAGCTCTGCCAACAATTTATCACCACTAAGGCATTCTGTATTAGGTACAGATCCTTCCTCTGTGGAAGCCTCCAGTCATTCCTGCTTAGCAGAATTAACCGCCAAATGACTGCGTGCGTCTGCCGTGAGCTCCATTAAGGAGGATGATACTTCCTGTCCCTTCACTTGAGAATCCAAAGCTGCCATACAGACATAAATAGCTTCTGATTTGATCTTTGCTTCTTCTTCAGTCAACTGTTTAGTCTGCAAGATCTGAGATTCTTCAAGTTCTGTTTCCGCATCTGCCTTAGCAGCAGCAATGACTTCTTTGTAGAAACTGTCATTGATTGGGCTGTTGTGTGCCTCAGCCTTTGGATTCCATGGACTTTCTCCCTGGGTAAGCACCACAGGTGTAAGTTGGTCCATTTCTTCATCCGTAGGCAACCTGCACTTAAAGTAGATGAGACAATTCTTTACTCCACAGGGAACTTCCTGATCCTGGATGATTAAGTTCTGTTCTCCCCCATGTTTCTTGGGGACAGAATTTACCTTAACACCAAAATCTCTGAGTTGATATTCTGATAGAAGAGAGTGTTCAGCTGTTGGATTATACACAGCCTCATTAATCTGGAAGAGAACTGGAGAGTCATTAATCTCAACAACAGTAAAGGCAGTCACAATGTCCAAATTCTTCTTAATTGCAACTTTGTGATCAAAACCAATCACATGGGCCTTTTGTATAGGATTAATTGCTGTGACTTCCCAACCATTGCCAACAACACTGGTGTCTGCGCCATTATCCATAATTACAAGTTTTCTGTTTTCTTCAATGAACATAGAATTCATGCAAGTTACTACTTGTTCTTCAGAAATGGATACATGGATAGTTTCAAGATTGAAGGCGTTCATGACTAAGTCATCTTCATCTTCTTCCTCTTCTCCTGACTGACCAAGAGCTTGTTCCAAGAACTCCTCAACAATGTCACTTGTAGTTGTAAGATTCACCTTTGGCTTGGAGTATTGCTTTGGTAGTGTTTCCTCCTTAGGCTTGTTATCCTTTTCCGGCCTAGGAGTAAAAGTCCTACCTTTTGCATTCTCTTCCCTTCTGGCCTTTATTATGAGTTCTTGAACATCTCTGGGCAATTCCTTCCAGACATCCATGTTGATTCTTGTTAGATTTGCCATAACCATGGTATTATCATCTGATACTGAATCATTCCCTTCAACTTCAACTTCATCTTCCCTTGAAGGCAGATTTAGCTGCTGTGCCATCATGTGAACCAAATGTTCTATAGTGGTCTTGTTGACCTGAGGAATTGTCCGCTTATTATCAGATAACAAAGCGTGCTGTCTGATCATCTTGCACGTCTGCTGATATGACTTTCCAACGCAGAGTTCTCTGATGATCATGGCATCCTTAGAATCCTTAGGCACACAGTTTTGGATGATCTTTCGCTTTTTACTTGCATCACTCATGTAGGAAGATTCACCCAAAACTTCCAGTTCTGCAAAGGCATTCTCATAGTCCTTCAACCAGGCTCTAAGTCCACCTTTGTAGCTCTTAGAGAAGGGAGTATTGACAACTCTTTCCAGTTTGTCAATTCTGGTCTCAAAGTCACCATCACTGCCAAATCTTTCTACCATATGACTCCATGCTGCCACACCATTGCTGCTCTTTTTATACTTTAGCAGAATGCTCTTGGCTGAACCCTTCTGACAAGCTGTCTGTAAGGCTCCATAAAGTGCTTCAACATCTTTGGTAACTTGATTGGCTGATGTCAGTCCCGTAAAGTTTACATAACAATCAGATCCAAATTGTTCATACTGCTTAATAAAATCTTCATTAAACAGATATGATGCTTGCTGTTGCCTGTAATGGCCTTCTACAGCATCTCTGAAGTCATCAAACTTTTCAATGTCTCCACTAAACTTAACACTGGATGGTAGGGAGGCTCTTTTAACTTCCTTGACATCAGGCGTAAGGGCTCTTATCTTAGCCATATATTCCAAGGCATGTCTTTCTTCTGGAGTCATAGTCAAGGCACTTGGTAATGGCCTAAGATCTGGTGTAGCCAATGATCCTTCTGGAGCTACTTCAACCCTTTCTACTTCTTTTTGAGGGGATATTGCACTTTCCCTTGAAGTATTAACTCCCCTATCCTCTGACATAACAGTACTAGACTTTGTAGAAATCTTGGATAAGTTGATTTTATCCAAAATATCCCCTGCCACCTTAGGATCAAGCCTTGTTAAATCTAACAAAGTGCCAATAAAAGGAGATGTAGAATTTCCAAAGTTCACATGCTGTGATTTCTTCTGGGGAGAACTCTGTTCCTTGGAATCCATCATATTTTGCATATTTTGAATCCCCCTTTTCTCCTCAGAAGGAATCTCTGGAACAGTTTCTAAGACGGGGTGAAGCTTCTTAGAGCGTACTGTGGTTACTTTAACCTTAGGTTCAGACGTGTCTGTGATATCAGATGCATCATCAGAGCTACTTGAATCTACAATTAAGGGTGATCTGATTGATCCCCCCTTTTTGTAGAACATTCTGTCATATGATGATTCATGAGATTTTCTAGTGCTCCTTGAAGTGACAGATTCACTTACTGCTCTGCTAGGAAAACCATGATATTCCCTTATGCGCCTTGCTATCATTTGTTCCATGAAAGCACGAATTCCGGATTGGTGAGCCTTTTTGAATTCTTCAATAACATCTTCAGATGTTACAAGTTCAATACCAACATGATCTGGATCTTTATAAGTCAAAAGAAGCCTTTGCCAATTCATCCCAAATGCATGTGCAAACATACATGTTGATAGCACATGAGGATGCAAAATAGCAGACATAGGAAGCGCCATCATGCTCTCCTTAACTGCGTGACAAGCAAAATCCCTCATACTTTCTGGATCTATAAGCATGCAGATATTTAAGCATTCAGTCACTTCAATGGGCATATGAAGGACATATCTGATGTAGAACTCAAAATCTTTAGACATCTTGACATTTAAATCCCTGACTAATTGATCCATAAGGTCATTAGTAGCCTTCATAGATAAAAGATATGACGAATTGTCCAGTATTGCAGTAGACTTTTCTGGAGAACTATGCACACTTATGACTTCCTCCTTTTGTTCTTCAATGCCCTTTCCAGGTGCACTGATAGAATCTTTATCCTTATCAGGAGATATCACTTGTGGCAATTCCAAAGAAGAAGTGTTCTCTGTGACATTCACCACTTTTGGTGTATCATCAGTTGACATTACTCCTTCTGGAGTTTTTAGTTCTGCTTCTCGCCGTGCTTTAGCTTTCTTCCTCCTCTCTCTCTTCTTGGCAGACACAGTTAGCTTGGCCATCTTGAATTTATCAGTTGGTGTAAATGCTTTAGATTCTTTGGATCCTTTAGAATCTGAACTTGAACCAATAGATGCCAATACTGAGAACATATATAGGTCTTTATGTAATCAGTAAAGGTTCAGAGGTGTTCTTACTAATTTATTCTGCCTTTCAGAGTGATGAAGAATCTGACTTGTTGGACCAATCCCCAAGTGAAGAACTAAATCCAATTTTTTTAGGAATGTCCTGATCCTTTTGAAGAATTAAAATCAGGTGTTGAACTTGAAGGATGAATTTGAAACTTGAAGGATGAACTTGGAAGAATGCGGTGATTGGCACCCCTGCAAATTTAAATTTGCAGTTTGTCACAGAGAGTAAAATCTTTTGATTGGCTCTGGACCAAAATACCCAAGAAGATAATCCACCAGGGCTGCGGCGGCCTTGTAGACAACCTACCACTGAACTCCCCTTTTGGGTGCAGTCAGCTGCTTTTTACGTGTT
>CBDTXL010000437.1:0-4560 GCA_965364435.1 uncultured bacterium | reverse complement strand
ACCATGTCTCCCGGTTCCGGCTCTATTTGCTTAGTAGAGAGGGAGATTAACTTTCGTTCAAATTCTATGTCAATGATGAGTACTTTTACTTCATCATTGACCTGAAAAATACTGTGAGGTGAATCAATATGTTCGTGGGAAATTTCTGGAAGGCGTAGCAAAGCGATGAAGCCTCCAATATCAATAAATACCCCAAAGTGCTTGACTTCACGTACCGTACCTTTGACTACTTCCCCAACGAAGAACTGCTTCATCTTGCTCACAGCAAGCACATACTCCAATGCTTGCTGATGGCTCAAAACTAGACGATTACCATCTTCATCCACCTCAATAACCTTGAGGAGAAGTTCTTCTCCTATCAACTCTTCTATGGGCTTGTCGGTAATAAGTTCCGAACTGGGAATCAAACCTTGTAGACCTTCAATTCGTACTAATGCCCCGTAATTATTGCTGGCAACAACTCTCTTAGAGAAAGTGATACATTCTGCTTGTATTTGACGTAGCCGTTCCCAAGTTAGCTTTTCCTCAAGTCTTCGGAGGGAAAGGAGAAACCGACTCTGTCCCTGTTCTTCGCTAGATGCCAAAATCCAGAATTCACGGGTTTCATTTAGCTTCAATACTTCTTCTGGAGTGTCAACGCAAGCAATTGATATTTCCTGAAGCGGGAGATAAGCAGGCGTTTGAGTCCCAATATTAATCAGAGCGCCTGTTGGCTCCAGACTAAGTACTGTGCCGACTACAGTCTCGCCAGGACTAAAGCTAGAGGAAAAAGAGTTCATAACTTTTGGCGGTTTGACTACCGTGGGATTTGTGACACGGGCATTGTGTCTAGATTTATTATCAACACTATGCCCCACCTTACCTCACAAACGGTAAACAACCTGCGAAATCGGAGAGGAGAACAAAAATCTAACGCTAGTCGGACGGCTTCTTCCCTCCTGATCGAACACACTACAGAATAAAGATGTAGTTTTGTAAATTAACAGCATGGCTCCCAGCGTATTAATCACTGGTGCCTCTCAAGGCATTGGCAAAGCCACAGCACTTTTATTTGCCCAGAAAGGTTATGATGTCGTCCTTGCAGCTCGCGAACCTGACCGTTTAAATACCCTTGCTCAAGAAATTCGCGCTAAAGGTCGTGACGCCCTAGCGGTTTCCACAGATGTTACTGATCCACAGCAGGTAAACCTATTGGTAGAGAAGGCACTGGCTGCCCACGGTCACATTGATGTCCTGGTTAACAATGCGGGGATCTGTAGCTCAGGACCAATGGAAAAGACCTCTCTAGAAGATTGGCACAAAGTTATTGATCTCAACTTGTGGGGATACGTCCACACCATCCAAGCACTGCTACCCCAGTTTCTGGCGCGAGGTGCCGGAACGATTGTGAATGTTGGGTCTTTCGGCGGCAAGGTTCCCTTACCTTACATGACCGCATACTGTACCAGCAAATATGCGATCGCTGGTCTTACCGAAACATTGCGCCTGGAACTAGAACCCAAAGGCATTCAGGTATGTGGCGTGCATCCTAGTGTGACAAAGAGTGCCTTTCTTGAACGATCAATCTTTCGCGGTCAGGACGAGCAAGAAACAAACGAGCGACAACAGCGGATGGCTCAGATGGTAGAAAGTCCTCTTGCCAGTCAACCAGAAGATGTTGCCAAGGCTATTTGGGATGTGGTTCGGCATCCACAAGCAGAAGTAGTGGTTGGATCTGCGGCTGTAGCAACAGCGACTTATCGATTTGCTCCAGGCTTAATGAACTGGATTCTCCAGCGCACGCTGAAGGTGTAATACCATGCGAGGATTTTAGATGCGAGGATTTTCGATTGAGAAAGTTCAACTACCTGCACCCTCAGCCCAAGAATCCCGTCGCCCAGGGTAACGCCTTGCGGTGCTAACAGCTACGGGAGTGTTAAAAGAGTGCCTGCTCGATATCCTTGCCGGATGAAGCAAGCCGATACTGTCCTTTGGAGTTTGAAGAGCTTTAGGGCTGTTCAGGGTCTCCAGGGGAGTTTTTCAGTTCAATGAGAGCCGAGTGAGCAACTGCCAGACTCAAGCGCACTTGTTCCATTTGAGATAACTCTCTCCACTCTACAGGTCGAACCCCCCTAGGGGTAACTTGATCTGCTGGCTCTGAAGTTCCCCGCATCGCGTAGGCCCAAGGACGAGCGAAGACCAACAAATCTTCTTCTGCCCAGTGTGGCAACAAGGGCTTGACACACATCACAAGCTGGTCAGCAAAAGACAAGTTGCTTGGGAAAACTTGTCGAGCTGTGTTGGCGATCGCTTCCAGCCATGCCTCAGGCATGAATGCGGCAAACCGCTGGGATAAAGACACACTTAAGGAGTCATTTACTGATAGGATTGGTGATGCCCAACATTGGTGCAGCTGGTTGAATAACGCTTGTGACGCGCTCTTTATTTCCTCTTCCTGTTGCCAATCGTCGAGTAAAAATCCTCGTTCCAGTTCAGCAAAATATCCTTCCGCTTCAGGATCAGCGGGATTCCAAGGATAAAAATCCTCTTCTGGCTGCAACAGTGCCTCTAGTAGTTCTCCTTGTACTTGCCTCAAAGTATCCTCACGATCTTCGTATTGAATGGGTTTAATTGACATAATGCCCCTCCTGTGGTATCGAGTAGATGAAACCTTGCATGGATAGCTACAGCAGCACTCTAGGGAGTTCCGTAACAGCTCAGAAGAAGAATTTAGAATACAGTATTCAAAATAAGTTACACGATCTTGAACAGATATTCAGCCTCAAGGTTCTGAGGCTTCAATAACAAACTCCAGAGTTTGACCGTGGCTACTGCCAAACTTTAGCTGGATACCCGATTGCAATGGCACCTCCTGATGGTGGACTTTTTGCCAAACAGGGGCGCTATCACGTCCCGCTATCTCCTGCCCAGCCGCTGGACTATGTCCCGCTTGGCGAAGATTAACGCTATTGGGACGTAAAATCAGCGTGCCGTAACGAGAAAAATCGCGTAGGAAGTAAGTAGGATAAGTCTCTTGATCGTTGAAATTATCACGGCAGATAATTTCTGCATGCTGTTGGCTGACCCATTGCTCCTGAATCACCAAATCATTCTCCTGACGGCGTCCCACTCGCATCAGCCCACCTCGAATCCGCCAGACTTTACCCGTTGAGTCTAGAGAACGCAACGAGGCAGTTGGGGCGGGGACTCCCACCCAGCTAGGTGGCATACTGGGTAGTTCTGTGATGCCCTCGTCGGTCGGTTTAATCAACTCGCCTTCAAACTCAGGGTGCATATAAAGCACTGGCAAAGTCCAGGCGGGTTGGTTGAATTTGTAAAGCGTCAACAATTGCTGCCTTGCCACCGCTACAGCCTGGTCAATTGGCATCCGTGCGGCGAGGGCTTGAGCAAGAGTTTGAATAAAACTTAGGGCTTCCTGATCGGCAATCGAGTCGCGCATCCCTAAAACAGCGGGAACGCCGTGGTGGATTAAAACTTCTGCTAAGCTACTGCGGGGGATGGTTTGTGAACCCACTTGGTCGGGTTGGGCACCCCAACAAGCATTGAACACCGCCAAGGTCACCTGAGTGCGAACTAGAACTTGGGCGAGTTCTGTGCCGTTGATGGTGGCATCCGGGTGCAAAAACAGTAACCCGCCATCTGGTGCTGGTTCACCATGACCGGCATAAAACAGGATATTGTAGCCTCCAGTTTCCAGAGCGTCAATCAGTTCTGCTGGTGTCGGCTGTACTAGTGTCTCGACATGACAGGGAACGGGGACCACAAATTTTTCGCTAGCGGCGTTTGGTTTTCCGCAAGCTTTGAGAACATTTGCCAGCGCCGCAGCTTCTTGTTCCAGTTGCAAACTGGCAGCTGAACGGGTAGGTCTATGACCGTCTTGTCCTAGTACCAGCAAGATGTTTAATGCCTGGTTCGATCGCGTAAAGAGCTTGAACGAGTCAACATCGCTGGTGGTGCGACTAAACAACAGTTGCTGCGACAGGGAAATTGCCTGTTTACCCGCCATGGGTTGCATGGTTTCCCAAGGCAACGGGATGAAATCTGGATCGCGAATTTCCAGTCGTAGACGCAGGGGTTTATTTTGCCCGATCGCTATTCCTTGACTTTGAAACAGAGCATTTTGAATCGGTCCGTCAAACAGCCATGTCCACAAGTCAATTCCCAAACGCTGCATCAGACGACTACTGTAGCTAGTTGTCTGACCTGTGGCACTGCTGTTGTTATCCGGGGGCAAAGTCCGGGCAGACTGGCTTGCATGATGGATGAGAGGAACGTGGGGTAGACCCCGTAGGGAAAACATCTCCTGCCACGCCAGCCACGTCTGAGTCATACTTTCAGACCAGGTAGAGTCATGATGAACATAGCCCCCAGGATAGGGGGCTTTTAGTACCCAAATGGCAAAGTTGTCTGCCCCAGCCGTTGACAGACGCGCGATCGCTAAACTGAGGCAAGGATTTTCGATACCAGACATTAAAAGCCCCGAAGAAGAGCGACTATACCTGTTTTTTTATCAGTCTACCGAGTCTTGGGCTTTCTTTCCCAGGGCAAACGCATCTTATC
>CBDTXL010000436.1:0-4565 GCA_965364435.1 uncultured bacterium | reverse complement strand
GTTTTTTCTAGCTTTTTTGGCATATCGCTGATTACTTTGGTACTTATCAAGGGTATGCACCTGTCTAGCCATGATTCTTTTCTTCGCATCTCACCTTTCCTTTCAGCCTTAGGTTTAGGTCTCGTAGCTTCTGGTGTTAAGGGATTAAAACAGTATTGGCAGGAACTGCTCCTACTCGGTTTTCTAGCCATAGCTCAGGGATGGCTATTCTTATTTATTGATATATCTCTATTAACCGCTCAATTTGCCGCTTTTGTCCTTTGGCTTATAGGCTTTGAAGTAACTCGCCAGGGGGTGCTTGTGAGTCTTCCAGCCGGTGCTATAGAGGTATACTCTGGCTGTTCTGGTTTAAGTCTCATATTCCAGTTATTAGGCTTTGCTTTGTTTTTTTTAATGATATTGACTACTACCTCGTTCAAAAAAATCATAGTGCTTGTTGTGGCTGTTCTAGTAGGATTTATAGTTAATGGAGTGCGAGTTGCGCTCATGGTTGTTCTAGTGGCGTTATCCCAACAAGAAGCATTTGAATACTGGCATCAAGGGGATGGCTCTCTTATATTTTCGATGATTGGAGTGCTGTTATTTGGTCTATTCTGCCATTTTCTGTTGCTACAATCAGCAATCGAAAAGCAGGACACTGTAGAGTTCTAAAAGTGATGAACGGCTGGAAAAAAATCCGGATTTCTTTTTTAGCGATAACCTTCGGCGGTGTCTGCTTGGCTCTGGGGAAGTCAATCCTGTATCCCCGTGTAAGCGATCGCACTCCTCTACCCTTCGTTTTCCCCGCAGCAGTCTCCTTACCCGAATGGCAACCTCTGGCAAGTAGTCCCCTAGTGAGTACAACGGATGAAAGCTCTAACTACCTTGTTGGTAGACACTATCGCTACGTCAAACAGGGTTTATCTCTAGATATAGAGATGCGCTATTTGGTTCAGACGGATGGTAATGTCAATTTTTTTATCAAAAAATATAAGACTATACCGTCATCTCCTGGACAACTTTTACCAGTTTTACGTCAACAAGAGGGTGTAGGCTCTTATAACCTTTTTGTTCACCAAGGACGAGCGTACCTAAGTACCTGTATCAACCCCCGTGGTGGCAGTACGGTAACAAATAATCAGTTTATCCGAAATCGGTATCTCTACGATGTGCGCTTGGGTCGTCTCCTTCCCTGGTTGTTAGGTCAGGTAGAACTTCGGGATATGCGCTGTCTTTGGGCGCACATGTCTGTTCCTTTAAACAATTCTTCTCCTGAGAATGCCTATAAAACTCTAGAAAAAGCGTGGATTTCCTGGTACAAGTGGTGGAGTCCACGCTTCCCGAATCCCTGATTGCTGCAACAGCTGAATGGAGCTACTTGCGAGGCACAACGCTCTTCAATCCCTTCCGCCGCATCCAGGTAAAATACATCCCAAATAACAGGAGTGCCATTATGTTGCCCAAGATTAGGCTGGGTTCTGGTACGGCAGCGCTTCCATCAGCAGTATTTTCGGCTCCCATGCCCTCCGGTGTTTCCACCGGCACTTGCACCTGCTGCCGCTTACCATTGGGATCGACTCGCACTTGTTCAGTGACGGCGACGAACGCGGTATATTGAGACAACAACCGATAAGCCAGTGCCGTATCGGTAACAGCTTTGACGCCGGAGCTGGTTTCACCCCCGAACATTTGATTCATCAACTCTTTAATCCGGGCGCGGCCCCAAAGTTGAGCGATCGCTTCATTACCCCCACCCTCAAAATCGATCGGCACAGTTTTTTCATAGCGTTTACCACCCGCAGCAATGCCAGTTATCCGCAGCGTGCCTTTGCTGCTATCGCCTTTGCGCCCAAACAACACCAACGGTTGATTGGCAAACAGATCCGCTGGTTTGAGAGGATAGATTTCTGGTGGTTTCCCCGAACCTTCCCAAGTCACTTCAATATTCGTCAGCACAGGATTGTTGATTTGCCGGAAGAACTTCTCGGCTACTTTCTGTCCGGGTTCACTAGGGGGCAAAACTTCCGAGGTACCCCGTCCCTCCTCTGCTATACGATCAATCAGGAAGCGGTTAACTGAACTACCAACGCCGAAGCTATAAAGTCGGTTTCCACGCTTCAGCTTTTTCTGTACCTCCGCAATAACTTCCTTGTCATTCCCAATTAGTCCGTCAGTTATCAGGACAACACTCCGCAGGCGTCCCTCTGGTGCAGGTGGGAAACTTAGCACCTTTTGGATGCCATTCATCAACTCGCTGCCACCATTGGCATCCAGGCGATTGATGTAATTTAGCGCTTTCTGTCGATTTTGCGGCGTATTCTCTAAAGGTGTGGAAGAAAGCTGTGTTGTGGTACTGGCAAAGTCAATAATTGTAAACGTGTCGTTGGGATTTAGCCCATTGATAAACCGCCGCATCAGTTCCTTCGATTGCGCGATCGCTGAACCGCTTTGAGAGCCAGAGGTATCCATGAGAAACACCACATCTTTGGGCACAATCTCATTGCTTTCATACTGTACAGCCGGGATTAAATAAGTAGCAAAGTGACCCCCCCGTTCATCAGCTTGGGCTAACACCGTGGACTGAGTTTCATTCCCGGCAACTTGATAGCGTACAATCAAATCTTTGTTGGGAATAGTGTTTTCTTTACCCAACTGAACTCGCACAGTGCGCCCATCTTGGAGGGTGCGGATTTGATGAGAAGGCGATCGCACGTTACTAATCGGCACCCCCGCCTCAATTTCCACCGTCACGCCAATATCCTGTCCGGGACGGGTTGCTACTGGCACCGTTGGTGGAGTAATCCTTGAAGCGTCTTTAACCTGGTCGGTATTACCGCTACTATCTTTTGTTGTTCCTGGAATGTAGCGAGGTCCCACCACCATCGGAAAGACAAATTCGTAGTCACCTTTGGCAAACTTCAGGCTATTGGTGTAGCGAATTGTGACATCAATCTTCTCTCCAGGCTTGATATTTGCCAGCGACTGAGTAAAAATATTGTCCCGCTCTTGTTCTAAAAGACCGGCAGTTTTGCCCTCTTGTTTGGCTTGCTCGTAAATTTTCTTGGCTTCTTCGCGTTTTTTGATGACACCCCGGATAATGCGATCGCCTACTTTAATTTCCATATCATCCACTGCCGCATCATCCGGGAGTGGAAACACGTAAACCGCCTCCAATGGGTCTTTAAACGGATTTTCAAACGTCTGCGTCACCTCCACCCGCGATACATTCCCCGAAACTTTTGCCATCACTTCGGTATGTTTCAACGGGAACAGCTGTTGCTGCCCATTTATAGTGCCAAACAAACCAGGTTGCTTGGGTGCTCGAAGCGATCGCTGTTGGGATTGTGAATCGGGTTGCTGCGCTACCTGCTGCGTGACCGGATAGGTTAAATACCTCACTCCCGCCCATCCTAACAACAGCACACTCCCCGCTACCAACCATCTTTTTTTGAACCTCGCCTTGCCAGTTGGGAGCGACCTGGCATTCAAGTCTTTGAGAACTTCATCTACCGACTGGTAGCGCCGCTTGGTTGCACTCTCCAGCATTTTGTCGAGGATGCTACCTAACTCATTACTAACTGGCTTCCTCAAATAATGCCGCCAAACCCAGGTATCTTCACTCGTATCGCTCAAGTCAAAGGGAGGTATCTGGGTTAGCAAATGGATGCAGGTAATACCCAAACTGTACAAGTCGCTAGCAAAAATTGCTTTGCCTTTTACTTGTTCTGGGGCGATGTAGGCAGCAGAACCAATCACCGTCCCAGTTCTTCCCAACAGCGTCTCAGTCGCAAATTTTGCCGCCCCAAAATCGACTAATACCAGTCGGTTATCTCTACGACAGCGAATGATGTTTTCCGGTTTGATGTCCCGGTGAATCATCCGATGACTGTGGACAAATTGCAGCACTGGTAGCAAACTTTGCAGCAGTTGCCGAATCTCAGTTTCGTTAAACGGTCCCTTCTGGGCGAGTTCTTGGGCTAAGTTTTCTCCATCGATAAACTCTTGCACCAAGTACTGATGGTCATCTTGCTCAAAATACGCCAGCAGTTCGGGAATTTGGCGATGTTTGCCAAGTACCTCTAACCGAGTTGCTTCTTGGCGAAATAACTCTGTTGCTTTCTGGACACTGTTGGTGCCTTGATGTTGGGGAAAAAACTGCTTAATCACACAACGGAGTTGAGACTGTTGTGACTCATCCACCGCTAAGAAAGTTCTGCCAAAGCCACCCTGACCGATGGGTCGTATAGCCCGGTAGCGCTCTTGCAGCAACAACTTAAAGCCACAACTTTGACAAGCAAGAGCATCACTTGGATTTTCAGGATGCTGACAATCGGGATTGAGGCAATAGCACCGACGCCGGTTGTGGGCTGTGCTTTCTTGAGGCGCGAATTGAGCCATACACCCATTTCTCCACATTAAATCTCTTGCAAAAGTGAATGTTTGCTACCTAGCAGTAGTCTTTATCTCTGTTGGCTTTACCACTTATGCAATAAGTCTATTACTGCTTTGTTTTACTTTTCCGTTCCCCGTAATGGCAAGTAAATTTCCCAATTTTAATTAAAACTTTATGTTCTCTCTGGTTAACC
>CBDTXL010000435.1:0-4571 GCA_965364435.1 uncultured bacterium | reverse complement strand
CAGAGTACGTCATAAA
Organism: uncultured bacterium; assembly: GCA_965364435.1. Lineage (GTDB taxonomy): Bacteria > Cyanobacteriota > Cyanobacteriia > Cyanobacteriales > Coleofasciculaceae > CBDTXL01. The sequence goes on along the minus strand of CBDTXL010000435.1, from coordinate 4,555 downwards.
ACTCTTCCAAGAACCTTATTCAAAAGTCTATGCTGCTGGCAGCGTAGATGATTGGATGAAAGCAGCTTTTTTTGCAGCAGTGCAAACAGAATATATTGGGTGGATTAACCAAGTGACGCGCGGTATTAAGCCGAATGTCACTGACTTAAGGAAGGAAAGCTAATAAACCGAACGTCTCATGGCTACTGCTCAACCTTTGTGCAGGGGGACTTTGAAACTCGGTTACCCCCAATTCAAGCATTTTTGGGTTTAGCCTGGTAGCCGCTCATCTTTCCACTAACACCAGGGTAAGTTATAAATTCGGTGCTGAGTCGAGGGTTGCATCTTTATTGTTGCAATCTCACTGCATGATACAGCCGAATGGGAATTGAGGTTGGGTGTGTACCGCGTTCTGTATAACGTTGAGGAGACAGTTAGAATCGTCAGTATTGAGCGCATCGCTGCCAAGCAAGGGAACAAGTATATATTTCAGGGAGAGGAGGGAGAACTATGATGCACTGGGATTATCGAGTGTTCTTAGAGGATGGCGGCTACACAATTCGCACCGTGTATTATGATGAGCGCGGCGCGATTGTTGCTTTTTCGGAAAAGCCTATTGAGCCTTTTGGAGAATCCCTAGAAGAGCTTCAAGAAGAACTAAATCTTCTGCAAGTAGCTTTAAAAAAGAAAGTTCTCTCTACTTCTGATATACCAGCTCAAAGCGTTCGTCCGAAGGTAAAGAGAGGAAAATCGTTAAAGGCTGTGCGCCAGCAACTGGGCTTACAGTCGGAAGTAGCGAAAGAGGGTTGAACTAACGAGTAATAGGCGGATCGCTCACGGGCAACTGACGAACCTGTTCTTGGAGTTCTTGCAAGGACATGGGGGTACTTCAACCTATGCTGGTGTTTGAATTCTAGTATGAGCGATAGGCGATCGCACTGGTGCCTACATACAGCTAAAATCAACCTGGGGTGATGGGCAATTGCACTGTTGGAAAGAGGCGATCACAATTCCCTGATATTGAATGTCCAACCAAGAAGCGATTTAATTATGATTCTAGACCCAGAAAAAGAGCCTGAACGCTGGGATGAACCGATCCTTGCCGATAACGCCAGACAAGCAAAACAAGAATGTAAAAAACGAGCCGATCAGTACGGAGTTGAATTAGAATCTGTGACTGAACCTCGAAAAATTCAAAATCGTCCTCAAGTTTACCGTTGTAATTATAAGGAGAAAGAGTAATGGCTGTTCTAGAGTGTGTCAAACCTGGTGCTAAACTCGGTCAGATTATTCTTGCTGTCGATCTTACTGTTGCTGGTTCTGCTGATGATGTTCTAGCTACAATTGAGCGCCTGGGCTATCACCCACAAATTCGCCATGTCAGCTATGCGTCTGGGGTTCATGTCTTAGCAATTCTCAAGGATGAACAGTACGAACAAGCCGTTGATGATGACTACTTGTTAGATGAATGGCTACAGGTAAGGTCGCAAATTAATGCTGATGCGGTTCATTTATGGCGCGGTAAATAAGTTGAGTTTAGCCATGGATGTTATCTAGCAAAAAAGCGATCAATCTACGCTTTTGAGGCAAACTCGATGGATACCAGTACGAGAGAGCGGGACATTGTAAAGCAGGTGATTCAACGATACGCTCAGTTCAAACCTTCTCACGGCGATATTCGACTTGACACGGTATTTGACGACGCGCAAAACCGCTATGCACTGATGCAGGTGGGTTGGGATAGAGGACGACGGGTGAGAGGAAATTTGATTTATGTGACTTTGAGTGAGGGCAAGGTCTGGGTGGAATATGACGGGATGGAACAGGGAATTACCAAAGACTTAATTGCCGCAGGCATCCCTCCAGAGCAAATTGTTCTGGCATTTCTCCCTGAGTTACAGACAGATAAGACTACCTAAACTAAAGATATAAGATTCGGTCTAGCGCCTTGTTAGGTTGCTTTTTCGCAATCTTCTTCTATTGCTCATTAGGCTGGTGTCCTAGGTTCGGTTATCCAGTAGCCAACGTCTTCGGCGGCGATACGCCAACGCCACCAGATCATACTGCCCAATCCATGTCCCCGAAGCATCAATTCTAACGACGCGATGTATGTAGAACCAATCGAGAGGGATGTATCGAGTATGTACATACCCCCATCGATAGTGCGAGGCACGGACATCACTTCTTCTTTTCTCACGGATTTTCCGACGTTTGACGTCTTCAGTTGCGCTGAGTTGAGATCTTTGGGTCCGAGCATCGTCAATTTGAGTTTAACAGTATCGTCAACGCTGGTGGATAAATAAACAAACGTTGTGGCAATGCTCCCTCAAGTCTCCTTGAATTGTAAGGGTATGGGGCTAAACTAGCCCCATACCATTCCTTCCAGAATTACAGAAATTTTCCTCTAGGTGCAAGACGATGCGATCAACCCTCGCCTGAAGGTATTCGTCCCAGGTTGCATTCACCTAGATATCGGTTGGTAGTTTAGCTTGTAGTTGGCTCCTAACAACCCTTTCGGCTACCGCTTACTCACATCTTAACGTAGGGGTGATCGCACTGATAGATGTAGAGGATGAACGGTAGAAGCGATCGCTTCTCGTCTACAACAAACGATACTATCGAATTAGAGGTTAGCAGCCCAATGATTATGGCATGGGGTTATCCCATTGAAAGCTAGCGAGGACAGATAAAATTGGAACAACAACTACAGATCCAACTACCTCAGCAAGCTATCGCAGAGTTTTGCCAACGCTGGCAAATCAAGGAATTTTACCTATTTGGTTCAGTATTGCGAGAAGACTTTCGCCCCGACAGTGACATTGATATTATGGTGAACTTCGAGACAGATGCTCCTTGGGGTTTGCTAGAGTTTGCTCGGATGAAACGCGAACTAGAAACCCTTTTAGGGCGTGAAGTTGACTTAGTTACAAAGAAATCGATTGAGCAAAGTCATAATTGGATTCGTCGCCAAGACATTTTAGGCACAGCTCAGGTTGTCTATGTCTCGCGATAGTGCATCTCTACTTGATATTGTCAGAGCTGGGCAATTGGTATTACAGTTTGCTCAAGGGCTCAATCGAGAACAGTTAGCATCGGATGTACTCAGGCAATCAGCCATTCTCTACCAAATCTCGATTATGGGCGAGGCAACGAAACGGTTATCTCGCGAGTTTCGAGAACAGCATTCAGAAGTGCCTTGGGATGATGTTGCCGGGATGCGAGACATCATCGCTCATCAGTACGATCGCGTTGATTTGGACATTGTTTGGCAGGTGATTCAGCGAAACATCCCAGACTTACTCGATCTAATTACGCCTCTATTACCGATTCAGAACGACTGATAAAGCGATCGCACACTCTGGATGTAGAGAATGAACAGTGGGAGCGATCGCCTTTGACACCACCCTTTCATGCGATCGCACCCATACCCACATACAGCCAAAGCCAACTTACGTGATCGCTCCCTCAAAATAAATTCTAAAGGGTTCAGCAAGAATGCCTAATATTTGATTCAACTGGGTAATGAAATATTCAGTCAAATCAATTTTGACCATCTGGTTCTCTAACATGATAAACTTCCAGTTCGTTCCAGTTGAAACTGCACCATATACCACTGGCTGTTCCAGCCCCTTACGAGCATTAAATATTTGAGCAGCAACCATTTGAGCTACACATTGTCCTAACCCAATGCGGATATCATTATCTTTCGCTTCAACCAAGGTTAAAACAGGAGCAGTAACTAGGGATTGATTGCTTGATGCACTTAAAATAAAATCACAAGCACCTGTTAATCCTTTTGATTCGTCAACATTAAATGTATTACCCGAAAAATAACCAATTTTATTCTGAAATATACGTCTTACTTCCAATAAAATCGGAGTAATAATCAATTCAGCTCGAGCCTTTTTTGTACTAATACTTGCCGCTAAATCTAAAGTTTCCTCCAGCGTTTCTTTAAGCCGTTGGGAAGGTTCAATAGGTGCAATATGACTAAAGAAATGAGGAATATCCTCGACTGTTAATTCGAGGGTAGAAACAGCTTGGTCAATCGTTTTGAAATCACTGTATGACATATTCCCAGAGTCAGCCGCACTTACAACGCTACCCTAACCATTTTGCCAACTATATGGGCTAGGTGGTAGCTGCCGGAAATTATACCGTCAAGAGTTAAAACTCTTGGCTAACAGCTCAAGTCCACTTAAGTGGACTCAAATTCCTGGTGCATGAGTGGACTAAGGAGGTGATGCCTAGACGATTATCAGGAAATTACTAGCTCGTACTGTTTTAAGTCTTCCATGAGTAAAGGGCGATCGCTCCTTTGGCAAAGTGTACGCGATCGCCCCTCTCTAATTAATAATCACAACAATAATAGCAATGAAACATTTACAATGGCTTCGCCTCAAAGCAGAGGCGGACAGGATTGTTGCGGCGTTAAGAGCTGACGGTTTCCAGTGCCGTAAGCACTCGCAGCGCTTGTCTTGGCACTTTCGCAACGATACAGTTTCCTATACCCTGGCTTGGCTAAGCTGTCGCGCATTTAACTTGCATTAACAGCATTCCCCTTGTTTTTAATTTT
>CBDTXL010000434.1:0-4572 GCA_965364435.1 uncultured bacterium | reverse complement strand
ATTTCTAAATAAGTTGGCAGTCTCCGGATTAGGCGCTCGATTTGCTGGACAACGGTGGGACCAATCAATACCCCTGCTCCTGTCAAAATCCCAATTAAGCCTAGATACACCACAATCACCGCCAGCCAACGGGGAACCCGCAGCTTTTGGGCACTATCAATAATTGGGGCGAGAGCCGCTGCAACAACCACCGCTATCATCAGTGTTACCAGCAAGCTCCGCAGTTGCCACAGCAACACCAGCAGTAACCCAGTCGTGACAACTAGCACCAGGTTAACTAGGGAAACAGTTAGACGCTGTTTAGGTATAGTGTTCAACTCCACTGCCTCCTTTTCACAAACGTTCCATCCGACGCAAACACAATCGACATTCGTGTTCGGTCAATTTTGGCAGATTACAAACTTTTTAACCTCAGCTATTTGAAAGAGCTTTAAGGTTCAGCAGCCTTATCGTATCCCAAACTCTCAGAGGATGTAAAGAATTCTAAAGCTGCTCGAAGCCTCATTACCCACATTCTTTAAAAACCACAGATGAACACAGATGAACACAGATGGATTTGAGAAGATTTATCGACAGCTATAGCAAAAAACGACACCCTGTTAACGAAGGAATCAACTGGACTTGATACCCACAGGGAGTGTTACTCTTTACCACCCGTGAACGTGACCCCTTGAATGAAGTAGCGATTGAAAAAGGCATAAATTGCCAGTGCTGGCAGCGTCAATACCATAGACGCTGCCATAATGTAATTCCAATAAGTAATATATTGCCCCTTAAATGCATTCAAACCCAGAGGTAGAGTAAACATTTCTGGGTCAGATAAAATAATTAGGGGTGTCAAGAAATTGTTCCAGGTACCCATAAAGATAAAAATAGCTTGTGCCGCTAAAGCAGGCTTGGCTAAAGGCAAGACAATTGACAAGAAAGTTTCCCAACGACTTAATCCATCCAAAGATGCTGCCTCTTCTAGTTCTTTCGGAAAACTTAGAAAGAATTGTCGCATCATAAAAATAAACGTGGCATTCACAACATTGGGCACAATCAAGCCTTGGTAAGAATTCAGCCATCCCAAAGTTTTTAAAATTAAATAGCTAGGAATCAGCGTGATTTGACCTGGAATCATCAAAATTGCTAAAATTAGCAAAAACCAAAACTTACTTCCTATGAAGCGTATTCGTGCTAGGGCATAGCCAGCCATTGAGTTAAATAAAAGATTAAACCCTGTAACACAGATAGCAACGAATACGCTGTTGAGTAACCAACGTCCAAATAGCGGTTCTTGAATAAAAATTTTCTTGTAGTTATCGAGGGTAAAGTGCTGGGGAATAAAATTAATCCCTCCCAAGATAATTTCTGCAAGCGGCTTGAAAGAAGCAGAAAGCGCCCAGGCAAAGGGTAAAAAAGTAATAATAGCGTATAAGCATAGACCAGCGTACAGAAGTACTTTTATCCAAAATAAGCGATTCACTTTTATACACCCCCTAGTTAACGTTTAATTTTCTTCTTTGAAGAAACGGCGTTGGATAAGTGTCGCCACCATAATGACAGCAGCAAGCATCAATGCCAAGGCTGCGGCATAACCCATATCTAGACTCTTAAAAGCATACTGATAGATAAGAAGTACAACAGTTAGGGTTGAGTTATTAGGACCACCAGAACCAGCTGAGAAAATGTAAGACTGGTCAAACAGCTGGAATGTCCCAATAACGCCCATAACAACAATAAAAAAAGTGACGGGTTTGAGTAATGGTACTGTAATAGAGATAAACTGGTCCCATTTGTTGGCTCCATCAAGGGTTGCCGCTTCATAAAGTGCAACTGGAATATCTTGCAACGCTGCCAGATAAATAACCATAAAGAAGGGGGCAGTTGACCAAATATTCATCAACATAATCGCTTTCAGGGCAACAGCTGGATCGCCTATCCAGTTGTAAGTCGGTAACCCTAAAAATGCCAGAAAATTATTGAGTAACCCATTTGAGTTATAAATCCACATGAAAATCAGAGTTAAAACAGCGGAGGAGGTAACAGTGGGAAGGAAAAAGATAATTCTAAACCAATTCTTGCCCTTGATTTGGGAATTGAGGATTAGTGCTAAAATAAGAGCTAGTATTGTCTGGATAGGAACAACGATCGCTACATACTCAGCTGTGTTCTTCAACGCGATCCAGACTCGTTCGTCATCCGTCATTCTGATAAAACTTTTTAAGCCAATAAATCTATAACTGAGTTCTCCGAGAATCCGTACCTTATGAAAAGCAAGAAAAATCGCATAAGCGATCGGTAGAATGACAAAGGTACCCAAAACTAGAATCGTCGGAGTCATGAAGGAGTAGCCAGATAAAGTTTCTCTGACACGTTCCTTTTTCCAAACTGCTCCCATGATTAGCTCCTTCTCCAGTTAAATTCGTTAATTAACTAGCTGCTTGAATTTCTTTATTCGCTGATTGTTGTGCTTTGAGCATAGCATTTTGTAAAGATTGCTCACCAATTAAGGCACTGATAAACTGGTTATTGAAGTGGAGCAAAATTGTCGGTAAATTATCCCCAGCTTGCCAAATGGTTGCATAAGCAGAACCGTTAACAAATGGAGCATAGAGAGGATTATTAGCATATCCTAGCTCCGTCAAAACCGATTTACGAGCAGGTAGGACAAGTCCTTCTTTTGCCCAAGCTTTCATCCCTTCCTTGCCAGTCAAATAAGACATTACCTGCCAAGCGGCGTCTTTATGCTTAGTCTTTTTATTCATGACGTAAGCAACGGTATAAGCCATTGTCCCTTTTTTGCCGTTCACTTGGGGAACTTCGGCTGTTGCAAATTCAAGGTTGGGAAATGTATCTTTCAAGTTAGGAATTGCCCAACTCCCTTCGATTACCATTGCCGCTTTGCCTTGACCAAACATGGCGCTACCATCGCTAGCACCCACATCTGAAGGTTGAGCTGAAGACTTGTCTTTGCGATACTGATCAATGATGAATTGAAGACCTTTCAGACTGCTTGGAGTGGCAAAGGCGGCGTTTCCTTTCTGGTCAGTTAAACGACCACCAAAGGCAGTTATCATAAAGTATAGACGGGAAAGTTCTGGAGAAATGCCCAAACCATATTGCTCAGTTCTTCTATCTCGATTTTTATCTATAGTAAGTTTTTTGGAAGACTTGCGTAATTCTTCCCAAGTTTTGGGAGCTTTTCTTATTCCTGCTTCCTTAAAAACCTTTTTGTTGTAGAACAGAGCGAGAGTCGAGAAGTCTTTGGGCAATCCATAGGTTTGACTACCCAGTTTAAAAGCTTTGAGTAATGCTGGCTGAAAATCCTCTAGATCAAATTGTTTAGTGATGTAAGAATTTAGGGGTTCTAAGACTCCATATTTCATCAGTAAAGGAGCTTCAAAGGAGTCTAAATAAAAAATATCGGGAGCAGCATCCCCAATTAATCGGGTTTTGATTACATCCATGTATTGGTCATTGATTACTTCATGTTTGACCTTAATAGTTGGATGTTGGGATTCAAAGGTATTCAAAACCTGTTCTAACAGTTGTTTCTCGCTGGGACTGCTTTGCCAACCGCTGAGTGTTACTGTGGTAACTCCTTTGGTATCCGGGGAGCTACAGCTGGTTAAAGTAATAATGACCAGTAGCAATAAAACCCAGAAAGAGAGGGTTTTTTTCATAATTTCTATTTTCTTCAACGAGTAGCGTACACGAGCTTAACCCCTATCTCCTGTGGGGTCAAACTTTCTGCTGCGTCCCAGTGTTTTCTGGCAGTTCTCTTGCAATCAGAGAGATGGAAGTTATGCCAAAGTTATTTACAAAACTAAATTTGAAGAGAAGAAGCTGTTATTTGTTTATTGATTCCTAGAGCGCCGGTTTAGTAATCCAATTCATGCCTAAAAATGGCTATTTCGACACTCCTTGCCTAACGTAAAATTAAGCTTGTGACTATTAGGAGACCGGCGCTCTATTAAATAGTTTAGCCTGTTTTATGGAACAATCAGGCTTTTAAAGAGGTAGATGTTACAAAAAATAAAATTGATCCCCGTTCAGTTTCTCTCTGACCAAGGGGGGTATTGGGGGGGTATTGTCTGGAACGTATTATTTAACCTGGCGTTCAATTTGTTTGAGGTCTAACCCCTCAAGAGTTACGGTCACTGAATTTATTACCACAAATCCCTCGGTCGTCAAGGGTGGTTTTTCTTCTAGAGCTTGGAATAATTCCTCTATCACTTTTTCTGGTACCTGACGGTTTCGCTGTTTGTTCCAGAGTTTGCAGATTTCTAGGGGGGTTTTCAAGTACCACGCTATCCACTGAACCTTTTCATGTGCCACTTGCCTAAGTATTGATACCCGCCACTCGCGTTTGGCATTCGTCGCGTCATAAATCACTGGTTGTTCTGCCGAGAGAGCCTCCCAAATCCCGGCAAGGACTTTTTGCTCAATCACCGACCAATCCCCCTGGATGCTTTCATCACCAAAGAGTTCGCTGCGAATCCTGTCTGTCGAGACAATCTGAGTCGTGGGGTCGAGTTTAGTGAGTTGAGTCGCCAACGTTGACTTGCCACTGCCTGGTGGTCCAAT
>CBDTXL010000433.1:0-4577 GCA_965364435.1 uncultured bacterium | reverse complement strand
GACACAGGAATTGGCGTTGGTGGAGACAATGCGGATATCCCCTCTTGGGACTAAGTAGTGTAGCGCGGTAGAAATAACCCCTCAGTTAGGAATGGGTAATGGGTAATGGGGGTTTTTAGAACTGGGGGGAAACTTTCGCGCCCGCTGCACTAGGTGGGCAGAAATAAACATACTGGGTGAAGAAGGTTGGAAGGTTGGAACGTTGAGACAACGTTCCAACCGGCAACCTTCTCTTATCGTGAGGCAAATCGGCGTACTGCAAACAAGCTTCCGATCAAACCTACCGAACCGCCAAGACTTAGGAGAATCAACGGCAGCAGCAAAATCTGTATGGGGTTGGGTTGCGCTCCAGCAGCGATATATTTGATGAAGTCTGGTCCAGTGGCAAGTAAGTTGGCGAGAAACTGCTGGATACTGGTAATTAAAATCCAAGCGATCGCGGCACCGGCAAGACCAAAAGCAATGCCTTGCAAAATGAAGGGCAGATAAATCCAAGAACTCGTTGCCCCGACTAGCTGCATAATCTCAATTTCCCGGCGTCGTGCCATCACAATCAGGCGAATCGTTGTTGTGATTACGGCAACTGCTGTCAGGCTGAGAACTGTGGTAATACTTAGACTCACCCAGCTTAAACCCTGATTGAGCTGTTGCATTCGTTTGAGTACCTCATCCAGATACTGCACCTCATCTATCCCCGGCAACTTAGCCAGTTGCACGGCGAGAAGGGGGACATCCTTGGTGTTCCTTGCCTTTACCTTCAGTTCATCCACTAGGGGATTGCCTGCCAACTGTTCAGTGGCACCAGCGATATCAGAAATTCCGAGTTGCTGAACCAAAGATGCCCAGGCTTGGTCTTTAGAAATTGTTTTGACTTCAGTCACTTGTGGCAGTTTCGCCACTAAAGGCTTGACCATTTCTACTGGTGCTCCTGGATCGAGATAGACAGAGACTTCCACCTGACTACCGAACTGGTTTAGCAGCCCCTCTAGCTTCCAGGATGCCTGCAAACTCATGCCAAACAGAAACAACAAGACGGTGACAGTACTAACTGCCGCCCAGTTCATCCAGCCCCCACGCTGTAGACCTAAGAAAGTCTCGCGTAGGAGATAATCGAGTTTAGTTAAAATTTGGAACATCTTTCACCTTCGAGCACACAGCCAAAAAGAAATCGCTTTGCCCCTCAAACGTTGGAGGTTTAGAAAAAGGCAGTAAATTTCAAGGATAGGATAAAGCGATCTGCGCGACGCTGCGGCAACGCCAAGGGCGAACGCAGCAGCGCTTCGCTATCGCACCTTCATCTCATCTCATCAAAACCAGGAGCGCACCTCTCCCCGTATAATATAAATTACTGATGTCTATCTTCCTAGCTCCTGTCTCAATGTCATCCTAAAATGACTGGATATGTCTCGAAGAGATACTTATCATGATGTGGTTAAACGTGCTTTGATAAGAGAAGGATGGCTAATCACCCACGATCCATATTTTCTGCAAGCCGATCCTAAACTATCTATCGATTTGGGTGCCGAAAGAACGCTCTTATGTGGAAGAGGAAGCAGTAGTAGTTACTGCCAGAAATACATAAGCAGGCTGGCAAACTGTCAAAGGATGTGTAGCGATCGCATACCTAGAGCATATCTGGTAGAAGAATTATGCGCTCACTCCTCATACAGAGGGTCATTTCCTGCAAATCTGTGGCATCGCTCTCCCAATTAGACCACTTGCGATCACGTTCCAGTTGAGAGAACACAAAAGTGCGATCGCACCTCTCCCCATCTCAGCAGCCAAAGTGCGATCTGCGCTTCACCTCATGCCAAACTCGATCAGATCGCTATTGGTATTTATTCGCCTTCGTCTTGTTCCAAAATCGCTTCAATATCCCGTGCTGCGTGAAGAATTCGCACGATTTCAATGTAGCCATCAAATGACAAATAAAAAATCAGATACTTCTCAAATCCCTTAACTGACCACTTCCGCAAACCGTCTAAACGAGGATTAGCCACCAGATAAGGACGACCCATCTGTGACATTTGGGCTAATCTAGCAAATGTCTGACGTACTGCGTCAAAAAAGCGCAATGCTGCATCAGAATTGTTTTGGGCAATGTAAGCAAAGTGTTCGTCTATATCCTGACTTGCCCTTGGCTTGATAACAATGCGTTTGGTCATTCCTGTGTCTGCTGAAGTCCTTGAACTAACTGAGTGCGTTTTTGCTCCCACCAATCGTCAGTTACTTCTATCGGTTCGCCACTATCCAATCCTTCCAGTAATAATGCCTCAACTCGTGCAGCTTTAGCTTGTTCTTGGAGAATCAGATGCAGGATGTATTCCGACACATTGCTGTAACCTCCCTTAGCAACTTGTTGCTCGACAAACGCTTGAATTGTCTCAGGAAGCGAAATATTTACCGTGGTCATAACTCTTTTACCAATGCGATTGTTTGTACTCAGCTTTTTTAACTTTAAGTTAACTCTTCTCTCCTTGTTGAGGCTGGCCATCCTGCCAAAATGCGATCGCACCTTCACCTCATGCCAAGTGCGTGAAGCGTAGCTATCCCTTCAGGAATCGCACTCTCACCTCATGCCAAAGGCGATCGCAGCTTCATCTCATCCAAAACGCGATCGCATCCTCACCTGATGGCAAATGCGATCGCGCTATTATCCAGACCAATGGCGATCACAGCTCTCTCATCTCAGCAGCCAAAGTGCGATCGCACTCTCACCTCAGCAAGACAAAGGCGATCGCATCTTTAACTTTGACAATCCTCTGTCCACTTCGATACAAAGGCGACGGAGGCAACAGATTTTTCATGATCCTGAAGGTTTACCGATTGGGCTACCCCCCCCTGTCCCACAACTACAATCGCCCCAATATTGGCTTCAGGAGTAGGCTCACCCTCGACTCTCCACCATCCTAGAGCCCCTTGAGCGCATCCATAAGCTTGAGCATAACGGAAGCGAATGTAGTATGTACCAGGTTCATTAGGTGCAGTTAGAGTGAATTTACTTGAGCCTGAACCCCGGATAGAGCCACTCTAGATACAGGCTTGAGCTTGATTCTGGCCAGCAATACCCAGGATAATTTGATTTATAGATCCCAGTCCACAATCTGGACAATCATAGATGTAACTAGCAGATGCACTAATCTTCTCTCCAGGAGTAACACTTACGACATTTCCTTTGTTATTGAGAGTGAACTCACTGAGCTTCACTTGACCATAGGTAGCATGGTTAGGTAGTTTGGGCAGAGTTACTTCACTCTTCGTGTTTTGTTTTTGTTCCTCATTCTCAGAAGAAGCAAGAGCAGCCAATTTTTGTGCCTCTGCTTTTGGATCGATTTTCAGATCGGGATTAAGCATCTGGGCTTGTTTGAACCTATCCACAGCTTCCCCAACATTACCTTGTCGGTTTTACTAATAGTTTTTTTCTCTACACTTACCAACCGCACTCTCGCATCTGCACCGCTAGTAACGATATACTTACCATCGGGACTGAAAGCAACTGAATAGACAGCATATGCATGTACTTCGATAGGTTTACCAAGCGGGTTGCCCTTCAAATCCCACAACTGTATTGTCTTCCCCTTAGTACTGACGATAGTCTGCTCCTTGGGACTAAAAGCAACTGCGAACACCCGCTTGCCATCTGGGCTAAAAGCAACTGAGGTGACATTCTGTCTATGCCCTTGGAGAATGTTGCTTTCTACAGGGATCTTAAGCAGCTACCCCAATCTGATGAAAGAAGCCCTGAAGAGAGCGCCAAAGATTGCTACAAAGCATTAATGCCAGATTCAAATTGGAAACAAGATTTAGAAGGGCAAGGAACGTTTCTAGGGGCAACTATCTTTGAACTATTGCGCTACCGCTTGAGAATCAAAGAAAGCCCAGAAACTCCGACCAATATACGAATGAGCTAAATCGGCTAGAATTTCAAAATCGCACGATTGACATTAATTTAAGTAATTATAAAAAACGCCTGGAACGAATCGAAGAAAAAGCCGGAGGCAAACTAGAGTTTTTTGAAAAATTTACCAAGTTAGTTACAGATAAATACCAGCTCCAAATTACTAAAGATTCAGAAAATCTGGAGCGAGGGATGAAATTGCTAGAGAATACGATTAGTGCCATTCGTAGTCGTGTCGAAGTTGCTAAAGCCGAACGCGATCGCAATTTCCAAGATTCTATTGCAATTCTGGGTGTAGGATGGAGTGTCGCCTCCTTCCTTCCGTCTCCAGATAAGCTGAGTGAAAATGCCAATGACCCCGTTAGGATGTTCCTCACCCAGTCGCCATTCCCACCAGCCTGGGTAAAGCCAGCTATTCCACTGGTATACAAAGTCAGTATCGCACTTGTAGCAGCAGCGTTGGCTTGGCTGTTGATTCGCTTATGGCCCGGATTAGCGAAACTAATCCCACTAATACCCAAAAAGAAATAGCGCTAGCGTACCTGAATAGTGCGATTGCCTCAAAGAAGAATGCAATAGCGAAGCGCTGCTCTTGAGCGCAGCAGCGCTCTCTTGAGGACTTACGCATTGTCATTAAAGCCTAATAGCAGTAAGGAAAGCGATCGGTTAAGGGGGCACT
>CBDTXL010000432.1:0-4577 GCA_965364435.1 uncultured bacterium | reverse complement strand
GCACCTGATCCAGGTAAGTTTGAGCATTTTCCTTCACCTCGGCGGGGGAGAGTTGGCGGCGCACCTCAGATTTCCCTGTGGGGTCACCAATCCTTGCGGTAAAATCCCCAATAATTAGGACAGCAGTATGACCAGCATCCTGAAAGGCTCGCAGCTTCCGCACTGGGATACTATGACCAAGGTGGATATCTGCACCCGTGGGGTCAATTCCCAACTTAACCCGTAAGGGACGCTCTGTTTGTACTAACCGTTGAGCGAGGTTTTCACTCTTATCTTGAGAATCTGGTTGGTTCGGAAAAATTTCACTGACGCCTCGGTAGAGCCAAGCCAGCTCATTGGGGATTGCGGATTGCCAGTTGCTGATTGCGAATTGAGAATTTGACATTCGTCTGGGACATCTTTGAGGATTGACTAGCGGCGGGTGTCGTCGGTTGAGATTTATCTTTATCTTGTACAAATCCCAGGCAGTTAGATAACATTTCTTTAAAAAATGCCAAAATATCCATGCTTGAGTAGTTAACCATTATCCCAGGATGCACCTATTATGATGAAGCGATCCCTAATCCTAGCCAAGGCGAAAGACAACTGCTACTCTACTTGCTAAGCTCCAATGGCTCCTAAGCGATCGCGCAGCCTAGTTTGCCATTGCCAGATTCGTAGGGTTTTAGCCTTGACCAGCAACCGTTTTCTTTCCGTTGTGATATGTTCCTCTCAAAACCCACCTTATCCGTAATCCTGCTGTTGCTATAAATTTCTGTAATCATCTATAGAAAGTATTGACACAAAGTTGTCACACAAGTGCGTTTAGTGTTTTTTTTGAGTGAGGAAGTGAAATCGCTGTGTCGTCTAGCACTATTCAACAAAAACAAGATACGAAAAGTAGCTCATCGCCAGCTTTTCAGTTTGTGCAAGGAGTCGCTCAGGTAACAGGCGGAACCATCCTCGGCATTACCATGCTAGCTAGCTCGGTCGTAGCTGGTGGGCTGGTTGGCTTGGCGACTAGCTTCCGCAATCTCCCAGATGTCAGAGTGCTAAGAACCTATGTACCCACAGAAACAACTTACATCTATGACATTAAGGGTAAGGAACTTGCCAGTCTCCACGGTGAAGCCAATCGCGAAGTTGTCAAATTAGACAAAATCAGCCCAACCCTCAAGCGGGCGGTGCTGGCGATGGAAGATAGCCACTTTTATCTGCATCATGGCATTAACCCCAACAGTGTTGGTCGTGCGCTCTTGATCAACTGGAAGAACAACACAGTAGTAGAAGGTGGCTCTACGCTGACGATGCAGCTGGTGAAAAATCTGTTTCTCAGGCCAGAACGCAAGTTTGCCCGCAAAGTCGCTGAGGCGGTGATGGCAATCCGAGTTGAACAAATCTTCACCAAAGACCAGATTTTGGAAATGTACCTTAATCAAATCTATTGGGGTCACAACAACTATGGCATCCAAACTGCCTCCCAAAGCTACTTTGCTAAGTCTGCTGATAAGCTCAACTTGGCGGAGTCAGCGATGCTGGCTGGATTAATTCAGTCTCCGGAAGAGTACAGTCCTTTCGTTAACAAAGAAGTCGCCAAAGAGCGACAATCAGTAGTCTTAACCCGGATGCGAGAATTGGGATGGATTACGGCTGCTGAAGAAGAAGCCGCTCGCAAGCAACCGCTGAAAATTGGCAAGCTTACTTCATGGGAGAGTAGTCAACTCCCTTACATCACAGAAGCCGTTGTCAATGAGTTGAATGAGCGCTTTGGTCGGGATGCTGTCCTTAAAGGCGGGATGCGAGTCCAGACCACGATTGACTACAAATTCCAGCGGATGGCGGAAGAAACTATACGTCGTGCCCATGACAACCTGCGCTACCGTGGGCTTTACCCTGATCAGGTGGCGCTTGCGGCAGTTGATCCTCGGACGCATTTTGTCAAGGCGCTGGTAGGTGGAATTAGTTACGAAAAGAGCCAGTTCAATCGCGCCATTCAAGCGCGACGTCAGCCCGGTTCATCTTTTAAGCCGTTTGTTTACTACACCGCCTTTGCCACAGGGAAATACTCACCGGAATCCACTGTCATAGATGCCCCGATTAGCTATCGAGATGGTGACGGCTGGTACTCTCCCCAAAACTACGGGGGTGGCTTCTCTGGTGCCATGAGTATTCGCACTGCTTTGATTAACTCTACCAATATCCCGGCAGTAAAGATTGGGAAAGCAGTCGGACTGGATAAAGTCATTGACACTTGCCGCGCCCTTGGGATTAAGAGTCCGATGGAACCAGTGACATCCTTGCCTCTGGGGGCGATTGGCGTAACACCTTTGGAAATGGCAGGAGGCTATGCCACCTTTGCCAGTAATGGTTGGTATTCTGATCCAACGGTAATCGTTCGGGTAACTGATAGTGGCGGCAATGTGTTGCTAGACAACACACCCAAACCCAGCCCGGTGCTTGACCCCTGGGCGGCTGCTTCCCTCAACAGTGTGTTGCAAGGGGTGATTAGTGGTGGTACAGGAACCGCTGCCCAAATCGGTCGTCCAGCAGCGGGTAAGACTGGTACGACCTCCTCGGAGCGAGATGTTTGGTTCGTGGGATATGTACCCCAATTAGCCGCTGCCGTTTGGATTGGTAATGATGACAACAGACCCCTAGGAGGCGGAGCAACAGGTGGTGGATTTGCTGCACCCATTTGGCGAGATTTTATGCTTCAGGCTTTGAAGAATGAGCCAGTGCAATCCTTCAAACCAGCTTCCAACTTTAACCGACCATAGATAGTGCTTGCGACCCTTGGTCATGGGTCATGGGTCAGCGAGTCCTTGCTGGATAAAATAGTAATAAAGCACTAAGGGGAAAAGAGGACAATTCAAAAAGTAGAAAGGTGGAAATTATTTTTATCCGAGTCCTTTGGATTCAGCTATTAGCTGTTGTGGCTCAGTAGTCAGCGGTTATCGGGTCTTGTCGTACAATGACGAAAAATAGACAAAAGGCAGATAACCCAAAGCTACTGGCTGAACACTAACGTTGCTTTTCTAGCTCTGACTTCATCCGCTCCAGAGTCATGTTCATTTGGTCGAACATTTGCTGAGGTGTGATGCCAAACTGACCGAGTTGTGTGTTCAGCTGCTCCACAGTCATCTGAGCCATGAAGTCATCCGATAGCTCGAAGCGCTTCATAAAAATACGGTAGCGCTCCATCAGGGATTCCATCTGCTCGATAAAAAGCTTTTTCCCTTCGAGGTCAAATTTGCCATAGCTGCCTCCCAATTGGATTAGGGATTGATAATCTTCAAACAGCTGTTTGGCTTCTTGCTGGACAATTTCTGAATCAAAAAACCCCATTGCTCTTATATGTAATCCGAGTGGGTTGTACTGCTTCTTCTAGTCACATTTTAGTGCAGTGTTAAGCTTCCGCAAAATTCGGTTTTCCGTATCACCAGCTCTTGTCTACGCTCATTAGGTCGGTGTAAGGCTTCCAAGTCATCAACTGCTAACTCAAAGTAGTGTGTGGCTCACGGCAAAATTCGGTAAGTAAATATCATAGAAGAATAGAGTTGCCGGTTCTTTCTTTAAACAGAGCTGCCCTTAAGGGTCAGAGCAAGTATGTTGAGCAAGCCGAAAAGTCGAAAAGTCGCCGCAATCCTGGCGTTCACGGGGACGGTGAGCCCCATTTCTGGATTCCACAAGTTTTATCTGGGACAGCCGGTGTGGGGGATACTGTATTTGCTCCTTTGGTGGACGCACATTCCCCAGGTGGCTAGTGCGATTGAAGGAGTTTGGTACTTGCTACAAGACCCAGATGAGTTTGACCGCAATTTTAACCTTGCTGTGATGCCTGCTGCCTCGTCTGTACCGACTCAACCGGCTGGGGTTGACCCCGCTCAAGTGGGTGCGATCGCTGATGCCCTACGCCAACTAGACAGCCTTCGTCAGGATGGGCTAATGTCTGAGTATGAATTTGAGCAAAAACGTCGCCAATTGCTTGACCGCATTGCTTAATGCCGATGGCACTGTTTAACTGGATTTCACCAACAGATCGACTTAACCCGAATTGGCAGACAATCCGGGCGCGGATTCAGAGTGACCCTTACTACCGGCTACAATCAGCAGAAGAAATTGCGATCGCAGCCGCACTGGACATCAAGATTGATGTCAATCAAGCGAGTGTAGATGACTGGCTGAGACTGCCGGGGATATCAATTCATCAAGCGCGATCGCTGGTTGAACTCACTGGCAGTGGCGTTCAGTTTTGCTGTCTAGAAGACCTTGCCGCCGCGCTTAGTTGTCCAGTACAGCGCCTCAAGCCTCTGCAACCACTTCTGAGTTTTTGTTTCTACGATGCCGAAAGTCTCTCAACCCCTCAGCAAATCAACCCCAATCTCGCCTCGGTAGAACAGTTGACTAAAATTCCAGCGATTGACTTGTTTCTCGCCAGAGCGATCGTACAAAATCGCCTTGAGGTCGGCTCTTACCGTAATCTTGCAGATTTCCAGCGACGCCTTTCCCTCAACCCTCAACTTACATCTGAGCTAATGTACTACCTACGGTTTTGAAAGTTGAAAGTTGGTATGTTGAAAGTTAAAAGTTCAAGCCTT
>CBDTXL010000431.1:0-4582 GCA_965364435.1 uncultured bacterium | reverse complement strand
AGGGCTATCCAGTACCAGGCTGAGGTGGTCAGTTACTTCTGCCGGGATGCACTAGCAGCAGAGGAGCGATCGCCAGAACAACTACACTCAGTACCAGTAACCCATTATTCCACCCTTTTTTGGGTCTGCTCACGTTCTACGCTCCTCGCTTGATTAATTTCAAAACATCCAGTTCCTCGCGGCTATAGGACTCTAGCCAGTTCCACACCAGTACAGTCAACAACCCTTCACTAATTGCCAGGGGAATCTGAGTAACGGCGAAAATCCCAGCAAATTTCCCAAATGACGCCAAAACACCACCAATGGGAGCAGGAAAGGCTAGGGCAAGTTGGAGTGAAGTCACCATGTAGGTGAGCAAATCAGCCAAGGCAGCAGCGGCAAATATCGCGAATCTCTGCTTGCCGCTTCCCCACTCAATTAGACGATACAGCCAATAGGCAAAAAACGGCCCAACCACTGCCATTGATACCGCATTCGCTCCCAGCGTTGTCAAGCCACCGTGAGCCAAGAGCAGTGCTTGAAACAAGAGTACCAAAGCGCCCAATACCGACATCGTTAGCGGGCCGAACAACACTGCCCCTAGTCCTGTTCCTGTCGGGTGGGAACAACTCCCCGTCACCGAAGGAATTTTCAAAGCAGATAGGACAAAGGTAAAGGCACCTGCTAAGGCGAGAAGCAATTTGACTTCGGGGTACTGTGTTGTGATTCGCGTGATTGAGCGTAGTCCCAAAATAAAAAACGGGATGAAGACAACCCACCAAAAAATAGCCCACCCTACTGGTAAAAAGCCTTCCATGATATGCATCGCATGGGCTGGCTGTGGTACTAAGGCTGTTTGGTAGAAAATCAAACCCGCCATCAGTGCTAAACTAATCGCCCGTTGCCTTCGCTTCATGTGCAAAAATGTCCTTCAATCTGTAAAAATCTCCCGCAGACGTGTTGAATTTGTTTAATGCAACATCAGGGCAACTTCTTTGGCAAAGTAGGTGAGAATCAAGTCAGCACCCGCTCGTTTAATGCTAGTCAGTGTTTCCAGAATGACTTTTTTCTCATCAATCCAACCCTGTTGACCAGCAGCTCTAATCATGGCGTATTCACCGCTAACGTTATAAGCCGCAACGGGCAGTTTGGTCTGTTCTCGAACTCGGTGGATAATGTCGAGGTACGGCAAAGCCGGTTTAATCATGACAATGTCTGCCCCTTCTGCAATATCCAAGTCAATCTCTTTTATGGCTTCCCTGGCATTAGCTGAATCCATTTGATATGTCTTTTTGTCGCCAAATTTGGGGGCAGAATCTAGAGCATCCCGAAATGGGCCATAATAAGCCGAGGCGTATTTGGCGGAGTAGGCGAGAATTCCCACATCAAAATACCCTTGGGCATCCAACGCCTTACGAATCGCACCAACTCTGCCATCCATCATGTCAGACGGGGCAACCATATCTGCTCCAGCTTCGGCTTGGGATAGTGCCATTTTGACCAAAACTTCAACGGTCGGGTCGTTGAGAATCACCCCATGTTCATCAACAATGCCGTCATGACCGTGAGTGGAAAAGGGGTCAAGTGCGACATCGGTAATGACGACAATTTCTGGTACAGTTTGTTTGATAGCTTTGACCGTGCGCTGCACTAATCCATCAGAGTTGTAGCTTTCGCTGCCAGTGGCATCTTTCTGGTGTTCGGGAATGACGGGGAAAAAGGCGACAGCATTAATCTCCAACTCAAACGCTTCTGCCACCTCTCGTAGCAATAAGTCGATAGAATAACGGTAACACCCCGGCATGGAAGTCACTTCAAATTTTTGCCCTTCCCCTTCCATCACAAATAGGGGATAAATCAGGTCATCGACACTGAGTTGAGTTTCCTGCACCATCCGGCGCAGAGACGCAGTGCGGCGTAAGCGTCGAGGGCGATGAACAGACGGAGCTGCCAGTACAGCAGCATCAGCAGCAGTGTTAGATGACGACATGGGCAGTAGTGAGGCTTTCTTGGTTATAATAATGATAATCATTATCTAACAGTTGAGGGAAACGTTCGCTCAAGTCATGAAACTTTAAGTTGTACCGAATACTTCCTTACAAGCGTTATCTCTATGCCAGCTCAACAAGCCAGTAGTCAGGAGCGAATCGTCACGCTCCTCAAACAGCTCGATCGCGAAATCAGCGCTCAAGAACTCTATATTGAGCTGCGCCATCAAAATCAAAGTTTGGGACTAGCAACGATTTATCGCACGTTGAAAGCGCTCCAAAAAGAGGGAGTGATTCAGGCGAGAACCCTCAACTCGGGTGAGTCTTTTTACAGCCTAGTTGCGACAGAACAACAACACTACTTAACCTGTGTTCGTTGCAGTCAGTCGATTCCTGTTGAAGATTGCCCTGTCTGCTACATGGCGGCGACTTGGTGTAAGTCGCTATCCTTCAAGGTCTACTATCACACGCTCGAATTTTTTGGTTTGTGTTCTGAGTGTTCGCAACAAATCGAGGCAGCGTCATAAGGCAGGGAATTCTTTTTCCTTAAGTTTAAGACTTCGTAACTTGATGCTTCAGTCTTGCTTTTAAAGATGAGTAAATGGTAATTGGGATAAACAGCGATTTATAATCGGGCAGCAATGTCCCTAATTTTGTTGAGGAGTATCACCCATGAACCACAGAATGATATTGAACTTGGTTGCGATTCCCACACTCGCTAGCTCAATGCTGACGATAGTACTAATGGCTGGTGTGGCGTCTGCGGCTGAAGCGTTAGCGAAGCTTTCCGCAGGAATCACTCCCACTTCCGTTGAAGCTTCATGCGACTTGCCCGCGCACTCCACATTAGAGTCGTCAGTGATGGGGCAGATTAATCGTGGAGTCTTGGTGGCATCCTCAACTAAGATTCCTGGTGAGTATCCAGTCTTTGATTTTAGTACGGCAGAGAGCGATGCAGCAGCCACTCTGTTTGGCTGCGACTGTCCCGCTTGCATCAAGGCGTTGCGTCAGTTACGCAGTCAATCCTGGCTGAACAACGGTCAAGGGCATTGCTGGTCATCCCTACAACAACGGGTATCCCAGCAAGAAATACAAAAAGTTCTACAGACTTTAGAAGCTGAAGAAGCTAACTAGGAAGAGCTGCCCGCCGAGCGCGGGCATTTTGACTGATTGAGAGACATTGCAAATGCGTCGAATTTTCCCAAAGTGGCACAAGAGCGTTAATAGGCTTGAAATCCCTTACCCATCCCATAACGCACCGTCCGAAATTCTACCCGGTTTGTATCTGGGTCATAAAGAGTATAAGTGGCTTTTCCGGGTTCTCGTCCCACATTACCTACGCCAATGACTCGACGGGGAGATGCTGTCGCTGTCTGAACCTGCTGTTTACCGTCAAGAGTTGTTACCGTCGAGGACACGGAATCCCGTTGCAATTCATACTCAAACGTTAAACCCGATCGCCCACAAAATAGGTTATTCGCACCTATACGCATCAAGCGCTCGCACATCTGCCAGGGGGGTGTTTGAGGAGTCAGTTCATCATCCACACTCAAACTACTACCATGAATCAGCAGACAATCGAGTTCAAAAAAGCCAAAATCTAGGGTGCGAATCCATTCAACGGTTTTACGGGAAACACAATCCCAGAGTGATTTGACAGCATCTGCACCATATTTCTCGATGAGTTGAGTCGGTTCCCCTGTTGACCCCAACCCATAAAGAATCAGACATTGTTCCTCCCACCAACCCGTACAAACTTGGGGAGAAAGTTCGTTTGACTTAGGAGAAAGAATCCGCTGCACTACCCGTTCACTCTCAGGTCTAGAACCAATGAAATCTCCCAAGATATAGATATCCTCTACCGATTTTTTCTGGCGTTTGATATCAGCTAGCACAGCCTCATAAGCCGCTATATTTCCTTCAATTCCACTTAAAATTGCCCAGTTTCTCATGGTTGATTAGTGATTTATGTAACTTGGATAACTAGCAATTTTGATAACTAAAACGTGAATGTAGTCCGAAGTGTGCCAATGACCACATCAGGATTGGTTGTCGTCTGGTTAGGTGCCGTTAGCCAAATCACGCCTGGTGTAATCGAGATATTATCCGTCAGTTGATATTTGTAAAAGGCTTCGATGTGCAATGGAATTGCTCGATTAGGAATTAACTTAACAGCATCATTTGTCCCAAAAAGGTCTTGGAGAGAAGGCGCAATTCCAATCCGAGTGGCATAAGGAGGAACACCCACCACAATTCCACCAAGATTTCCACGTCCACCTAAATCGGGGAATGCTAGGGAAACCGCATAACTAAACACATCCGCACTACCCCCTTCCTCTCCTGTCGGGGGTTTACCCTTGACGTTGGTATAAACAAACCAGCCATTGACAGCAAACCCTGGTGTCACTCGCCACATCCCAGCGACACCAAACGAATCTGCCGAGTATCGCAACGAAGGGGACGTGAGTGTAATATTGACGTTAGCTGACGTTGTACCCACGTCATTGAAAAATAGTGGTAGTCCTGCCGAGTAGCTGTGATTGTAGGTTAGACCCAGCGCTATAAGCTGTCGCGCCTCCAAGTTGCATAAGATGGAGAATGGACAATCGTAATAA
>CBDTXL010000430.1:0-4583 GCA_965364435.1 uncultured bacterium | reverse complement strand
AAGGCGCTGCGCAAGCTGAAGCACCCCAGCCGCAGCCGCAAGATGCGCTCGTTCCTGGATCAGTAAGAACAGCACCCTCACAGACAGGCGACAGACTGCTACCGGATAGCACAGGAACGGTGGTTATGGTTATCCGGATTTATCGCAAATTGCGCGAACGCATCGAAATGGTGTTTTTGCGCCCGCATCAAAGCACCAGTCTCGCACTCCGCCGCATTTTTGCAGAGCGACACTCAGTTCATGTTGGCCTGTACTCTTACGGGTGTTTCGATCAGTGGCGAATGCCTGGGCCCATCCAGATCGGCCGATGGTGCTCAATAGCTAACACGGTACGATCTGCATCCATAAATCATCCCTTATCCGCTATGACCACTCACCCGGCGCTATTTGAAAAGTCGTTCGGGATCGTCGACGCAGATGTGCAACGCACATCGCCATTAATAGTCGAGGATGATGTTTGGGTAGGCCATAATGCGATGATATTGCCCGGATGCAAATTCATTGGACGCGGTGCTGTTGTTGGTGCCGGTAGTGTGGTTACGCGAGACGTTGCACCCTACACTATCGTCGCTGGAAACCCCGCACGCGTAATTCGTAGCCGCTTTACACCGGACTTAATTGAGGCGCTCGAGCAAAGCCGGTGGTGGACGATGGATGCTGCGGAAATGCGCACGATTTTTGAGAGAGACCCAAGTCTATTATTTAGCCCAAGGGCTTCGAAGATTCGTGAATGGATTGGCGCGAGGACCGGGACGGAGAAAGATCAATGACGGCATCTTGCATGGCATCTGCGGCATGAGGCCCACATTAAAGAGTCTTGTTCGACGCTTTGTTTGGGGAATGGACATTCATAGGAGCGCCCGCTTGGGAGCCTATGTCACAATTGATTGGACGAATTGTCTCGGTATTCATATTGCAGAAAACGTCGTAATAAAAGATCATGTGCTGCTGATGACCTTTGACCCAGACAAGGACTGCAATCGGGATATCACAATATGCCGTAACGCAGTGATCGGGGAGCACTCGATCATTTTGCCTGGGGTCACCGTGGGTGAGAACTGTGTAGTTTTTCCTGGGACGTTAGTAGATCGCGACGTGCCAGCTCATCAATGGGCACGCGGCAATCCGATGGTTACTGAGGAGCCGCAGTAGTGGCTTTAGGGTTTCGAACGTTCACGTCGATTCGCGGGCGCAGAGCTCATCGCGCCTCAACTCGACAAGCCGTGCGGAGCCCCTATGTCAGGCCTCGTCCGCGAATGTGGCTTCGGGTGGTCTTAGCAGCATTGCTGTTTGTGATGACATGGTTCTATGTCGTCGCCTTTCAACTGGTTGGTCAGTTTTTTATCGTTCAATTTGTCGCACCGCTTGCCATAGTTGCCCTCTTAGTCATGTGGGCTTTGCCCGACCAGAAGAGTACAACCGTTATTCCGATAAAGTACCTGTATTTTCTTTATCTGGTTTTTCTGTTAGTTTGGCCAGATTATCTTGCACTTGATCTGCCGGGGCTTCCATGGATAACCGCAAATAGGCTATTTGGCTTTTTTTTGGCGATCACCTTTGTTTACTTTCTTTCTGTATCACGTGAAGGGAGATCACTGATAGTCGAAAAGGTTAGGTCAGTATCGTATCTAACCAAATTAATCATAATGCTAGCTTTTTTAATTACGGTGTCGATCGTATTCTCTAGCAACATGGTCACAACCATAAGCCGGGTGATTAGCGCGTTTATCAACTTGTTTCTGATATTCTTTGTAAGCGTTTATTTGTTTAGTAAAGCCGAAAATGTAAGGAAATTTGTCGTTGTAATTACGGTGTGCTGTATGATAAATTCCGTTATTGCAGTCGCCGAATTTCGGCTCGGACATGTCCTTTGGCGAGACTACATACCATCCTTCCTTGCGGTTCAAGACGAGGGGGTGTTGCGCACTCTAGAAGGATCAGTTCGCGCTGCTATTGGAACATATAGGGTTCAATCTAAGTTCACGACTCCTTTAAGTTTTGCAGAGTTCCTCTCCTTAGGTTTGCCTTTTGTATTTCATCTGGCATTGACAGCTCGTGACGTGTTGAAGAGATGCATCTGCTGTGCGGTGATCGCCGTTATGACAGTTGCCGTGTTTTTGTCAGACTCTCGTTTAGGTCTCGTGGGCTTTTTGATCACGCCCGCCGTATACTTGGGTATTTGGGCTGCGCGTCGATGGTACTCGGACGCACGGAGCCTGATGGGGCCAGCGATTACGATCGCCTATCCAATCATTATGATGACCTTAATCGCAGCGACCTTTTCTATCGGTCGCGTTCGCGTAAAAGTGTGGGGAACGGGAGCACATCAATTTAGTAACGATGCTCGTGAGGTTCAGTGGAGCACGGGAATACCAAAAGTTTTATCGCAGCCTTGGGGATATGGCTTCGGCGAAGGCGGGACGACACTTAACTATGTCACGGACCAAGGACTACTTACGATCGATTCATATTATTTATCGATCTTGCTAGAGTTAGGCCTATTGGGCTTTGTAGTTTTTTATAGCATATTTGCGCTTACAATCTTCCATAGCACGCGGCTCGCTATTCTTTCGACACATACCGAGGCCCGAATATTGATCCCGTGCAGTATCAGCCTTCTAAACTTTGTGATAACCAAATCAGTGTTGAGTCAGGTAGAAACGCACCCATTCGCATTTATGATCCTCGGTCTGGCCGTTACCAGCGTGTGGCAGGTACTACAGCTAGGCATCAACCCTCGGAAGCCTCGGATCATCGGTCCGACGGTCTTCAGATAATTTCCCACGAAACAGGTCAATGCGATACCGCACATACAGGAAACGTATGTAAATTAGGGCCCTCGCGGATGCTATGAACGTGATCCAGATGGCCACGCCCATTGTGCCCGCAGCAAGCATAAAAACGGGCGTGAGCGCTAACGCTATTGATGAGGTTGCTACGGTTATGGCTACATTTGAATTACGGGATTCAGTAAGCGCGATGATGGCGCTGCCGGGCGCCAATGTGGAGGATGCCAGTTGTCCTGTCGCCAGGATCGCTAACAACGCGGGCGCTGCCTCGAACTCCGGTCCAAAAACTTCGGGTAGCTTGGTTGCAAGCATCAGTATTATAAATGTGGCCGGAGCTATAGCTGCAAAAGAAATTACCATGGCTCGCCGGCCTAGCTTAGCTACTTCGTCCCAGCGATCCTGAGCAATGGCGACGCTATATCGCGGCATAAATGTGACTGACACGCCAAGCGCAAAAATTGCGAGGACAAACGCGATTTGGGCTGCAAGGCGATAGTTACCGGTCGTGCCTAGATCTGCCAAAGCCGCAATGACAGCAAGAGCGACCCAATCTACGCCTAAAAGGAGTACCCCGATTATCCATTGGGGCCAGGTGTCACGGGCTAATGCACGAGGATCCAGTCTTGGAGCACGTCTCAAGAGCCTAAAAGTAGTCACGGCGAATGTTACGGATAGGACGGTCGCTATTATATTTGCCCAAACGGTAGCGGTGACTAGGTCCGGTAATTCGCCGATAGGTATGGCCATCAAAGCTATCAAGATACAAACTGGGGTGACTAGCAACTCACCAATTTGAGCGCGGCTGAACTGTCGAGCAGCGCGCAAAAGCGCTGTACTTATTCGATTAATCGCTCGAGCGGCTGCGATAATCGCTATAGGTAAAGCGTAAAGCGCAAGAAGCCCTAGGCTTGAGGTAGGAAAAATTGCTAGGGTGGCCCAACCGATCAACGACCAGCCTGCCAGCGCAGCAAAACTTGCGAGGGCAATCTGCGCTACCAATACCCCTGACGGCCCAGCACGATCCGCCACGGCGGGCGCAAATTGTTTTACCAGAGCAATTTCTATGCCGCCGTTAGCGAGCATCGCGAGAATCAGAGCTGTTTGTGTGACTAATCCATAAATGCCGCTAGCCTCTGCCCCGAAGCGATGCGCCACTAATAAACTGACTAAGAAGCCTGCACCAACACCACTCATTCGGATGACAAACGCAATTACCGCCGATATCGAACTTTTTCTTTGGTTAAAATCCAGGATTGAGCGCTTTTTAATATGCGATGGTTGCCCTGACTCAGAAGACTCCTCATTTATTTTACTTAGCATCTAGCCATGCTCCAGCCGCTACCTCGTCTAATAGTCGACTTGCGTGTCTGTGGTACGCGAGTGCGGTGTCCAAGTTCGCGCGTTCTGGTCGGCCCCAGCCGGTAACACGCGCTCCCTGCTGCACGCCGCGATGTTGGCAGCTTTCCCGCATAACAAAGGCGGACGGGAGCGGAAAAGGGTTCGTGAGTGGGGTAATTAGGCAGCCCCCAGCGCGTGACGCCTCAACACCTGTGCGCGGTCGCGAAATTGCGTTGCCCTCTATGTCAGTAACCCCTGCGCCTGGCCGGAGTGACAGCGCCGGAGCGATGTTGTAGGCAAAGCGTCCGGAGGTACCGGAACCGACCAATATCGCAGCGACATAGCCGGTTCGCCATAGACCCGCTGGATCAACGTATTCAGGGCGGACAAAGCCGTTGGCGGAGGCGATGACGCTGTTATGCTCGACCACCGCGTCACGCACGCTGGTGAGCGAGA
>CBDTXL010000429.1:0-4585 GCA_965364435.1 uncultured bacterium | reverse complement strand
GTGAAGACCGGCAATTTCTTGTGGGTTTGCGGGTGGAACAGGAGGTGAGACTACCAGAGGATTTGGATGAAGATGCTGCCTAATAAAGATACGATTTGATATAACCTCGGCCCCATCCCCTCTTCTGCTCTTGAGAGGGGAGCTTTGAAAGAGCGATCGCATTCAGGAGTCTCAAGTTTTACCAGGTTTAGCAATCTCACTGCTGAAAGAAGGGCTAAAGCGATCGCACTCCTGAAGATAATGGAACCATTACCCGTTTACTACTCGCGACTCTCTACGGAAATTAAGGAAGCGATCGCATGTACCAAACTTAGCGGAAATTGCTCAGGCGATCGCACACCAAAATCACACACCAACAATGATGGAGTCGTTTGTAGCTTACTTTTCACGGCATCTGGAAAACCTCTCTCCAAACCTCTCTCCTGCTCTTGAGAGAGGCTTTGAATTCTCCCCCTTCCCTTGCAGGGAAGGGGGTTGGGGGGTTAGGTCTTTTTCCACATGGCGTGAAAAGTCAGGTTTGTAGGGGCACGATATTATCGTGCCCCTACCCGTTGGTATTTGCCCCCATGCGATCGTCCTAACCCTCAGCCTGCCGCAGTGCCTCCAGTTCCTCTGGGGTGAAGGGATTGTTTCCTGCCTTGAGAGCTTCTACCCAGCGCTGTCGTCGCTGCTTCACATCATCTGAGTAATTATCAAGCGCACCACTGTCCAGAGCTACCAGAAAATCTTCTAATGCCCCAGCTAAGTCGCCTGTCAGTGCTCTGGCAAGTCCCCTACTGTCTTGAAACCCTTTAAAGTCAGGTTCTAAGTTCACGGCATTTTCACAGGCGTAGAGAACATCGGCGGCATGACCATGCAAACTACCAAACCAGCAGAGATCATTCCCATACTGGGCAGTAATCTCCAAATTAGAGTCAAGGATTTGGGCTTGATTGTAAGCCTGAATTGCTTCTTCAACTTTGCCTTCTCTCACTTTACTGATGCCCTCACTCAACGCCACCGCAGCCGAAAACGCGGGTTGTTGCGCCAACTCCCAGGACACGCTAACCACTTCATTGAGTCCCATAGCATTTGCCCACTTAGTTTCATTGTCCCATTGAACTGCGTCGAGGTCGGCTCCGCTGAGGTCGGCTCCGCTGAGGTCGGTTCCGCTGAGGTTGGCTCCCCTGAGGTCGGTTCCGCTGAGGTTGGCTCTCCAGAGGTTGGCTGCCCTGAGGTCGGCTCTCCAGAGGTCGGCTCGGCTGAGGTTGGCTTCCCTGAGGTCGGCTCGGCTGAGGTTGGCTCGGCTGAGGTCGGCTCCGCTGAGGTCGGCTCCCCTGAGGTTGGCTCCGATGAGGTCGGCTCCCCTGAGGTTGGCTCCGATGAGGTCGGCTCCCCTGAGGTCGGCTCCGCTGAGGTTGGCTCCGCTGAGGTCGGCTCCGCTGAGGTCGGCTCGGCTGAGGAAGGCTCCCCTGAGGAAGACTCTTAGAATTTGGTTAAAAGCAAAGGCACCCAAGCACTGACTGTACCCGATAATACGGAGCAAGCGTTCTGGGTCTAACTTTTCTGTATCGGGCTGACCACAAGGATAGAAGGCGATCTTGTCTTTCAGCTCGTCCTTCACTTTGGCGTAACGATGCAACTCTAGCAGCAAAATCATCACATTCAGCCCTGTATAGACATCCACCTGTCGCAGTCCCAAGGGAGTGTCTCGCTCTGGCAATTGCTCTTTCAACAGCCGCATCTTGTACTGAGGTAGATTTTCTGGAGGTGCATCAATAAACTCGCCATCGCACCAACGGAGGTAAAACTCCTGCAATCGCTCGAACAGGCGTACCAGATCGATTTCTGAATTCTCAGCCCACAGTCCCCTCAGATAGTTCACAATTTCAGACGTTAAATTCCCATAGCCCAGCAGATCGTAAATCTGCTTATCCATCGCCTCGATTGAAACCCGGTATTTTTGACGTTGACGCTTGGTTCCTGGTTCTGTCCAATCAATAGAGCTTTCTAACAGCCGTTCTGCAAACAAAAACTCACCAAAACTCTTGTGGGTGAACTCCACTGAGCCGCCTTTGTCTCCGGACGCAGGCTTGATGTAGAACGCCGTCAATAGATTATTGAGTACCCTCTCTTCTTTGACAGTTTCCAGGGGAGTATCCTGTCTAGCTTTCTGAATTAATGCTGCAATTGGGTCGTTACTGTCTTTAAGTCGGGCTTCTAGCATCGAGACTTTGGCGCATTCATTCCCCGACTGCACCACACACAAGGCTGCCTCAGTCATAAACCGCCGCAAATCTTCGCTCTCCAGTCCAGCCAAGCGCAGGTTTTCGTCCTGACGCTGCTTGTCGAGTACCCACTTAACCGCCTCATCATAGATGCGGATTTTTGCCTTAATTTCCTCCTGTGCCTCGGCAAACATCTGAACATTGAGACGCTGCTCCCGGTGCATTCGTCCCAATAGATAAAGCAGTAAGGGTTCTCGTGCCAAGTTATCTTTAATTTCCAGTGGGCAAGACTGCAAGAACTGCTGAAAGTGGCTCGCTTCCTGCGTCCCCACTTTTGCCGCCCACTTGTCCAGCCAAGTTTGCCGAATCGAGTCATCCATCGGCTCAAGTGCCACTCGCTCCAAGCTTCTGGTTTGCGAGAGCAATCGCTCAATTCCTTGCAGTGCCAAAGGACGCCCTGTGATTAAAAACCGATGATGGCTACTCTGCCCAAATAGCTCCACCTGCTGCAAAAATTCTTGCAGTCCACCGCTAGCTCGTCCCTCTAGCAACAGCTCATCAAACCCATCGAGCAAAAACAAGAACCGAGTATTTTTATCCGTCAGCCAGCCTGAATCGCTTTTGACAAAATCAACAGTATCCAGGTAGTTCTCCAACGTGTCGGTGAGGTTATTCTCTAGCGATCGCAAATGCCGTAATCGCACGACAATTGGAGTAAACGTTGGATGCAACGCCTGCCGCACTTTATCCGCAAACATCCGACAAAAGACACTCTTCCCTCGCCCCGCTTCGCCCTGAATAAACAAAACTTTCTTCTCGTTGGGCGAGTCATCAAGCATTCCCCTAACCCACTCCTCAATATCAACCAGCTCTTTGTCTGGAATTAAATCACCTTTGATATCGAGTAGCTTTACCTTCAACGGCACGTACAAATCCCGAAAGGTAATCTGCTTTTCATCTTCTTCATCAAAAATGTATTCATCGGGCTTGGGGCGAATTTCCTTATCCAAATACTCTTCAATACTCAGGTACTTCTCTAGCTGCTCCTTCCCTCCTGCGTTGTACCATTTCACCAATCGCTCCACCGACTCCCCAACTTTAATCAGTTCTGGAATCAGATACTCATTGGTCTTCCGTGCTACTCGTTCGGTTAACGTTCTTGCCTCTGCCTCCGGCAATCCCGCCTGTTGCAGCCGTTGCTGTAAAATCTTATTAAATGCTTCTGCCAGTTGAGATTCCTGAAAATAGAGAATCGCTTTTTTGGCTTCTCGCTCATCGAACTCCCGTTTGCCCAATTCTTCAATTTCCCGCTCAACTGATTTAGAGGCTGGAGATTGACCAATCCGCGCTACCAATTCTGGATCGTCTTTGAGAATGGCTTGAAAGCCTTCCAAGTAGGCAGCTTGGCTAACCAGTGCCATACACTGCTCCAGACTCAGCTCTTTCTTCGTCGCATCAGCAATCAGCTTCAGGATGGTAATCGCTAGCGGTGCAAAAGGAATCGCGTCCTTGACAATTTGAGCCAATGGAGCATTGAGTACATCCAGCAGCGACGAGATTTGTTCTGCATAAGGCTTGAGCGTTTGAGCGTTAGGGGCTTGCTCCTTAACTGCTTTTGCCAGATCGAATACAGCTTTGGCGGCTTCAGCTCCAGTTTTTGTTACCTCCACCGATTGCCCCCAGTTCAACTCTCGGACATCGGTAGTCAAAATCTTCCAGATCGAGAGCTTCATCGCCATTACTTATTCTCCTAAGCCAATCACTCAGATTCTGGCAAAAAAAATCAGCCTCCTGACCCCCCTATCAGCCCAAACTTGATTTCTCCGACTGGTTTGAGCCATCCTGCTACTTGCGCTCTGGATGAGTTGCTGCTGGGGAGGAGGCACCCATCTGGCTTATTGTGGCGATTAACTGGTAAAGACGCCCTGAGTCTCGCCGGTTGAAGTATAAAACTAGGCGAGGTAATTCACCGGTTTCATCCGGTGTTTCTTGAGGTAAAGCCCGACTTTTCTCAATCCGCCCCTTAACCAAAATGTCGCTAAAATCCGCATTTAGCTTCTCAACGTCGGCGTCCGACAACTCTGACTTGAGGCGAATGACTAATTGATCACCAACATATCGGCTGGAGTGATAGACTCGGTAAAAATTATTAATTGCCTCGTAAGCGACATCTAAGTTGTCTGTTACGGTGTAAAGACTTGAATCTTCTGGGCTTACCAAACCTCGTTCAATTAAATTCTTGCGAATATAAGCATCCCATTCTTGCCAGTAGGTGCCACCCGCTTTGTCAATTAACACCAAAGGCACTGGTCCCGATCGTCCTGTTTGGCAAAGTGTTAAACATTCAAACGCTTCATCCTGGGTACCAAAGCCACCGG
>CBDTXL010000428.1:0-4613 GCA_965364435.1 uncultured bacterium | reverse complement strand
AATAAGGAACTTATAAAGATGCTTATCGTTGTTCAAACCAATTGCTCTTAGAGGCGGGTGGAGAAGTTGTGTTAGGTTTAGCTCGATCTAATTGTAATCTTCGCCAATGAATCATTCTCCCGATGCTATCCCCCTGAAGGATCGTAGCGAAAGGCTGAGTTTGAGAACCAAACTTGCTTATGGAGTTGGAGAACTCGGAGGGGAGATTCCTAACAACATCTTGGTGTTTTTCCTGCTGTTTTTTCTCACCTCAGTAGCCGGGTTAAATCCTAGTTCTTGGTTGGGTCTACAGGTAACGGCAGCAATCTTGCCCTACTTTGTGATTAACTGGATGAGATTGCCAGACCATCACTTTACCCAGGCAGCGATCGCCGTCCAGGGTACAGCCCTAGCAATGATGTTTTTTTGGAGTGCAGTCGGTCAGCGATTGGGAAAAAGAACCATCTACTGGATGGGGATTCCCTTGACGATTTGTGCTTTAGTCGGACTGTGTTTCCTACAACCAAGTCAAGTGGGACTGATGTATGTTTTAGCCGTGATGGTAGGGGTTGGTTTGTCCACAGCCTACCTAGTTCCTTGGTCGATGCTGCCAGATGTGCTGGATTTGGATGAACTCAATACAGGACAGCGGCGAGAGGGGATTTTTTGTGGCTTGGTCGTGCAGTTGCAAAAAATTGCGGTAGCGATAGCGAAGCGCTGCTGCGAAGCGCAGATCGCACTTTTCCTGGTCGGTAAAATTTTAGACTGGGCTGGCTTCATACCCACAACTCCTGGACAGTCACTTCCTTCTCAACCTGAATCAGCTATGATGGCAATCCGTTTGCTGATCGGTCCCGTGCCAGCTTTAGTGTTAGTTTTTGGCTTAGTCTGCGCCTACTTCTATCCAATTACTCGCGACCTACATGGGGAAATTCTACTAAAACTACTAGAGCGCAAGAATAGCTCAAATCAGCTTTAGACTATTATTTTTATCTCTAAAATTTGGGCGAAACATAATAAAGTTTTCCACGCCATTGATATTAACTCGTGCTTTTACGTGATACCCAAAGTATTTGTACAATTCCACATTTTGTGGATTCGCTGTTTCCAGATACACACCAATTGATGTGGGATGTGCTTCTGAACGTGCATGAAGTGCCTCAAGCAGAGTTCGAGCGTATCCTTTCCTTTGAAAATTTGGGTGTACGCTCAAGAGCATCAGGTAGTAATGAGGTTCTGGGGGATGGTGTTGTTCTAAAATTCTCAAGCTTTGCCATAGGTGCCAAGCTACAACTGGGCTGATACTAAAGCTTACTTGTAGTAACCAATGAATCTGCGCCCAAACAGGAAAGCAACTCTCTGCTTCCTGCATGATAGCAACGCCTGTTACGAGAGCGTCCTGCTTGACACTTAACACCAGTTGGTTCGCTGCGGCTTGCAGCGCGAGTCCAGCCCGAAACAAGAAGTGCAATCGGCGATTAAGTTCTTTACCTTCTGCATTGCAAATTTGGCTAAGACCGGAGCCATTCTCAAACGCAAGAGCCAGCAGTTGTGCAATTTCATCAACCTGGGAGGCATCTAATTTATGAGCATGAGCCTGATAAGGAGGCATCGGTTTGTGTGAAAATGTCACAGACTCCAACCCAAAATTTCAGCGACTTGTTCAGAAATAGTCACAGGGTTAAAGGGCTTAGTAATGACCCCAGCTACGCCCATTTTGGCAAACCTCGCTCGGTCATCTGGTAGTACTTTGGCAGTCAGCAAAATGACAGGAATAGTTTGGGTAGCGGGATTTTCCTGAAGCTTTTCAAAGAAAGCGAAGCCGTCCATGTCCGGCATGGAGACATCTAGAAGTATGGCATCTGGGCTTTGAGCTTGTGCTAGCAGCAACCCTTCCTCACCTGAAGTAGCCGCGATCGCTTCCCAGCCTCCCAAGTCTTCTAGGCAAGCCCGAACTACTTCTCGGATGCGTTCTTCATCGTCAATCACTAAAATTCGTTTGGTCATGGTTCATAGTTCATGGTTCATGGCTCATGGTTGGGGGAAGTGAACCTAATTTCTGGACAAATGCGGCGTATTCAGGAGATTGCACCCCCTGTTGTAAAACTGCCAATACGCCCTGCATATTCCCTGCTAAAAGTGGTGCAACCGCTAACCACAACCCTGGAAAAACTCGACTTCGTATAATTCCATCGGGATCAGCAGGTAAGTCGAGATACTCACCCTTGTCTAGATAGAACCAGCTAATTTTGCGATCGAGGACTTGCCAGACGATATATTCCTTGACGCCATTACGGCGATAGGCTTGCTTTTTGGCGTGAAGGTCAATAGCAACAGTGCTGGCGGCAATTTCGACAAGCAACTCTGGAGCACCTTCAATATAATCATCATCACTCAGTCGTGCTTGACCCCCTGCTTCTGGCGCGATCAAGAGAACGGCATCAGGTTGTGGTTCGTTGTCGAGGTCTAGGCGCACCGTTGGAGCATCCCCCAAAGCAACACCGGGAGTCATAGCTTCATAGTTTCCTAGCCATGTCATAATCCAACCATGAGGTTGACCGTGACTCTTGAAGCGCAGTGCAGCAGGCATGTAGACAATCCCTTCGATCAACTCGGCTTTCTTGAGGTTGGGCATGGCGTTGTAGCGGCGCTCAAATTCGTAACGGTTTAAGCGATCGCCATTTTCCAGAGGAATTGTCAAATGCTGGTCGGATATTTTAACCATAACAGCCGCACTTGGGGTAAACCTATGCTGATCCTACCGAATCGGAGAAGGCGATAGCGAAGCGAGTAAAGCGAAGCGCAGATCGCTTACTCTCAAGTGGAGCAATCGCCCCTTGCGAACTGCCACTTTTTTGTTGGCTCACTTCCAGCTAAGCTCTTTTTGTTAACATCGAAAATCTTGATAAATTGGCTTACCGCATTGAATACTCGCCTGAATCAGAAGCGCACTTGGCATACCTTACAGCCCGACAGCAAGTGATTGTCTTGGATGCTGTTGATGAGCAGCTTATGTATCAGCCAACAGTCGAGACGAAAAATCGAAAGCCTATGCGTCCCAATCCGCTTGCACCGTGGGAACTCCGGATCGGCGATTTGCGCGTCTACTATGATGTAGAGGAGGAGCCAGAAGCAGTGGTTTATGTCAACGCAGTCGGTGTGAAGGAACGCAACCAAGTTTATATTGCGGGAGAGGTTTACAACTTATGAAAATTGTTGAAATCGCAGAGGCAAACGCGACACTAGCTGAGTACACTTCTGGTCTTTCTGAGGAACCACTGATTATTACTAGCAATGGTCAGCCGATTGCAGCGTTAGTCAATCTTGAGAATGTTGATCTTGAAACTGTTGCATTAAGTAGCAATCCCAAATTTATTGAGTTGATTGAGCGATCGCGGGCGCGTCGTCGTGCAGAGGGTGGAATTTCTAGCACAGAAATGCGGCGTAGGCTGGGGTTGAGCGAGGTCTAATATTTCATTGGAGCGGACAGACGAAAGTTTCTTGTATCGAGCTATGGCAGGTTTAACGAATCCAGAAATAATGAAAATCGTCAACCGATATATCGGTGTATCGGCTGGCTATCTTGGCGATTTCAGTTATCAAACTCATGCTGCGTTTTATCCAGAGTATTGTGAGCTTGATATAGATCCTTATCAATATGAAGGAACTGAAGGAACTACACGCGAAAGGTTTATTGCCATCTTGAGCAGTTCACCGCCCCATGTGCAAGCAAAGATAGTACGTGGTGTTTTGGAAAGGTTCCCGTTAAACGCGCAATCTAGTCCGGATACAAGAACAAAAGAACTTTACGAAGATTTATTAGATATCGCCAAAAGGCTAGAAGGCGCATCACCAGTTCTGAGTCCTGATCCCAAAATCAATAGTGCAGTTGTAGAACGTGCAATTGGAGATGTAGAAGCTCTAATTGAGGCTAACGGGGCAGTTAGTGGAGTTGATCGAATTCATACTGCTTTGCACGGTTATCTACGCGCTGTTTGTGATGTTGAGAATATTGTGTACGGCAAAGATGATAGTATGACCAAATTATTCAAGCTACTTCGTCAACACCATCCTGCACTTCGTAATTTAGGCGCACGTTCACAAGATATTGAGCGTATTCTTCAATCATCTGCTAGCATTATGGATGCACTAAATCCAATAAGAAATAATGCAAGTGTGGCACATCCAAATGAGGATCTGCTAAATAAAGAGGAGGCAATGCTTGTAATAAATGTAACGCGCACACTGCTGCATTATCTTGACGCAAAGTTTGTAGTTTAGCAACAGCAGCCCAACAACCGTGTTGCAGCAACACAGCATCACAGAAGCACTCACCACCGATCATCATTTCGAGCAAGCTGGTTTTCTAAAATTGCTTAAGTGAACGTCTCTAAAAGATGAAGTATGTTATTGCTCCGGTGGTACTGGCAACGTGAAATAAAAGCTACTACCTTCACCCAAAGTACTTTCCGCCCAAATGCGTCCGCCATGCTGCTGCACGATAGTTTGGCAAATCGCTAAACCCAAACCTGTACCTCCCTTTTGACGAGAATCCGAAACATCGATCTGCTGGAATCGACCGAAAATCGCTTCCAGTTTATCAGCCGGGATACCTCGTCCCTGGTCTTTAACCT
>CBDTXL010000427.1:0-4623 GCA_965364435.1 uncultured bacterium | reverse complement strand
ACCAAGCTGGGGGTGCTGTAGGAACCCACATCCACCCCGTTGAAGGGATTGGCGGCTCCGGTTTGTACAACGAATCGGGGACTGCTGACGCTGCCGGTGTTCTTGTAGTATTTAATGGTGCCGTCAGAGCTGCCAATGAAAAGGTCTAAGTCGCCGTCGCCGTCAATGTCGCCAAAGGTGGGAGCGCTATAATACTTCTCCACCACGCCGTTGAAGGGGTTGTTGCTGCCGGTTTGTTGTACGAAGCTGAGGGAACTGGTGCCGCCTTGATTCTGGAAGTAATTGATGTTGCCTCGCCAGTCCCCAATCACAGCGTCCAAGTCCCCGTCACCATCGAGGTCGGCAAAGGTTGGGGTGCTGTTACCCGGCACAACCATGCCCTTGAAAGGGTTGTTGGCTTCGGTTTGGAGAACGAAATTAGGGCTTTTGCTCGTCCCGTCATTCTTGTAATAACGCATTCTGCCGTAATAGTCCCCAATGAAAGCATCCAAGTCGCCGTCGCCATCGAGGTCGGCAAAGCTGGGGGTACTGAAGTAAAACCCCCCATCCCCCGCCTCCACATCGTTGAGGGGACTGGCTGCGCTTTGGAAACGGGGGCTGCGGTTGCTGCCTATGTTCTGGTAGTATTTGATTGTGCCGAGAATTTCCCCAATAAAAGCGTCTAAGTCGCCGTCGCCATCAATATCAGCAAAGGTGGGGGTGCTGAAAAACCCCGCATCCACCCCGTTGAAGGGATTGGTGGGGCCGGTTTGGAGAATGAAGTTGGCAAAAACCCCACTGTAATCCGCCATCACATCTGGCTCAAAGGCTAGAGGCGCTGCCATCTTGCCAGTGCGGACTTGGAGTTCCCAGTCTCCCCCAAGGGCTGCACTCCCCGTCAGGGTGTCCGAAGCTGCAACCATTGCTCCGGTGAGTTGGCCCAAGCGCTGCACAAACGCCCTACCCAGGCTTCCCTCTGCCAAGCGGCAAGCATATAGGAGGATTTCCGGGGGATTTTGGCTGGAGTTGGTGGTTGAAAACCACTGCCCCAAAGCGTCGGCAGTGGCATCGAGGTTCTCTAAAGTTAGTTGGGTAGCACCCAGTTGCAAACTGCCAGGGCCACCGTGGGAAACCAGGTGAATGCGATTGATGCCAGGGCGATGGGCAAGGGCTGCTGTGATTTGTTCAACTCCATTGCCTCTGGAGTCCAGAAGAATCACTTCTGCGCCTGGTACGACGCCACTCATCAGACTTTGGGCATCCTCAACACTGAGGTCAATGAACACCAGCGTGGTGTAGAGAGTTGGGTTGTGCATGGTAAGCATGATTACTCCTGTTGGGGACTTCCCAGAAATAAATTATCCAATGTATGTAGTTAACTCAGACTTGAAAGCTGGATTTTTGGACATTTTTTTATTTGGAAGTCCCTTATGGTCTTGAGTTAAAGGTGAGCAAACGACAGATTTCTTCGGTTCTGAACCCCAGAGACATGGGGCGTCGCACACCTGGTAAGACAGCCACATCGTAGAGTTCCTCAACCACTCCTTCTAGCTCCAGCCAGTGGGCAATATCTCCGCTGTGCAGGTCGATTACCATCAAGCCGCAACGAGGTGTGGCATCGTGGGCAGCCAAGCGCTCATCGAGAGCCAAACCAGAGAAGGTCTTATTTCCCCTAGGTTTGGAAAGCCCTACGATAGCAAACTTGTCCCAGAATGCCATCCCCCGCAGATAACCAGGGCAGAAGGCAACCGGCTCAAAAGCACCCCGTTCTGTGTCCACATAGCCAAACTCGCCTGTGCCAGAGTTCAACAGCCACAGCCTGCCCGGTAATCGCTGCTCTTGTGTCATCTCTCCTGTAAGGCGGGAAGGATCGGGGTAGAACCGGGGCGAGTGGGGCATCGACAGCCCCGTCAGAATCACTTCATTGGACTGCACATCCACAACGCAGCCACCGTTTTGCCGTCTCTCCCGCCAGCCTGCTGCGACATCCGACTGACTGATTGCCGTAACGTAGCTTGGCTTACCCTCCACAATCGCTAAGCCATTGAGGTGGCAACGGTCTTCGGCTGCCAATTTAGAAATAAAAGGAGGCTGCCAGAGGGGGGTAAAACTGTAACGGTCACTCAGGGTAGCAAGACAGCAAAACAAGGTATTGACAAAAATCACTTTTTCCCCACCTAGGGCTTCCTTACTCAGGGGGGGAACTACCGCAATATCATGGATATCCAGGTCGCCAGTAGTGTAACCGATGCGTGGCACATAGAGCCGGTCATAACCATTACGCACTTCACCAGGTTCCAGAGCATTCTCAAACTGCCACAGCTGATACCGGGAACTCATATACAGGCGTTCTGATGTCGCATATAGCCCCATCGCCCGGTCAAACAGCCGTTCAAAGGCAGACAAACGCCCATCGGGTTTGACTCCCAGCAGGAACAATCTGTTGGTTTGATAAGTGGTGAAGGCAAGACTCAACTGCTGCTCCTGCAACCAGGGGAGAAATTGACGGGAGCAGGTAATCTCCAGGGGGGGTGAGGGAGTTGAGGGTGAGGCAGATTGATGCACTATCAGCACCTTCTAAACTACAGGGAGGGATACCTTAGCAAGACGCAAGACTCAACACACAATCTTCATAATAGGGAAGGACTACCCTGTAAAGCGAGAATCCTATCGGCTAGGCTAACACCTTGCTTCGCTTACGTCTAAGTTGGCGGTAGAATCCTTTGCAGTTCACCGCAGGCTAGATGGAGTGATGGCGGAGCATCTTTATCCAATCCACGAGGACATTGACTTAGCAAATTTTGAACGCAGGATTCACAATCACTCTCTTTCGCCAGTTTTGGGTAAACAGTTTCCTCATCAACAGTTTCTCCCTGTAAATAGTGAATCCATGTATCAATATTTCTTTTCGCTACAAACACCGCAATCTTTTCATTTGGCTGACGTCTTGATTGTGAGTCTTCCTCAAGGGCTTTGTCTAGTTGACGTAGACGCTCATCTACCATTTTTGTATCGGCATCAATCAACACGACTAGACAAATGGAAAGATAGTTAGATTGACTACGATAGGCTTTTACCTGTGCTGGATAATTTACTCGTACATATTGTTCCCCAGAACCTTTGCCTTCAGGAAGAGCTAATAGTCTTATTTTTCGGGCATGAAAACCCCGATTAATCAAAAAACGTCGGGCAAAGACTTGTTGTTGGATATCTTCACATAAGATGGTGACTTCTACTTTACGCTTAGTCATCAAGCCACCCTCGCGCTAGCAATTCGGAAAGACGAAGTCCAGTCCCTTTATCATCTCTAATCCGTTTCACTCGAACTGGGGTACTACTCTGGCGAGCAAACCAATAGCCCTCAGATGAGGCCAAAATATCAATCACTTCTGGGTGATGAGAGATTAGCAAAGCTTGCAATTTTCCCTCTCCACAAAGATCATACAGCTGCATTAACCAAGGCTGTATTTCTGGGAGAGCCAAAAAGTTTTCTGGTTCATCAAGGCATAGGGTATAATCTTCCGATTTTGTACAAGTTATCAGAGTATACAAAGCAATGAGGGCACGTTGACCATCAGATAATTCACCAAATCGATAGTCACTATTCCCCGAATCTCCCGAAAAGGATAACTTGAGGATACGGTGTTCACCAGCTTTGTCAAACTTGAAATAGGCAAAATCATCAAAAATTTCTCTTAAAGTATTGATCAGTTCAAAAGTTTTGCCCTGGTCTTGAGACAGGTAGCGATACCAAGAAACATAATTTTCCATATTTGGAGATAAGCGAGTCTCTTCTTGAGCACTGTCATCAGCCATTAGACTAGGAATGATTTGAACAATTATGAAATGATCGAGGCGCTCTTTGAACCAAGTCAGTTTTGTATTATCCCCCCTAGGCGTTATTGAAGCGATCGCTGATTGAGACCAATCGAATGGATACTTCGGGCCTTCCGAGTGGTTGTCACGATAGAGTTGAACTTCTCCCAACTCAAATTTGAGTAATGGTTTGTTATCGAACCACAAACGTTCGTGCTGGACACGCGCACGGAGTCCTTTTGGATCATTTAGATCATGCCCTATAGCAAGTTCATATTTGTAATTTCCCCCATTCCCTGCGATTTCTAACTCGAAACTCTGGATGGGAGATGTCTGCCAGCGTGTACAATCAACCGATTTAAAAATAGTATCAACCCGACCCTCACCACTGATGAAGGATTGAATTTTCCGCAGGACATCGAATACGGTTGACTTACCCGCACCGTTTGGACCAAGGAACAAATTAATCGAGTCAACAGAAAGTTCAAAATTAACCAGACATCGGAAATTATCGATATAAATTCGCTTAAGCATACAGGTTTTCCGAAGTTGAGCTAATGTCCAGTGCTAGTTACCAAGGCAACAAGCACTGGATCATATTGCCATGAAAGCTAATCACAGCGTTAGCTGTGGCAGCAAGGAGTCACCAGTCTGCCATATCCATCAAGTGGTGCTGTTTGGAGCGCGATCGCCTCCCGGAGCATTCCCCCATCTTCCCAAACACCTGACTAATCTTCTCTAGCACTTTCGTTGAATCAAACCTTGAGAGGTCTACACTAGACTTGGTCTATCCAAAAATTTGAGACAGGTTTGAATAACGACTTCCAT
>CBDTXL010000426.1:0-4635 GCA_965364435.1 uncultured bacterium | reverse complement strand
CCTCAACTCCTTTTATTAAAAATACTTATCACCCTGACTCCTGGAGAGCCGATTTCAGATTGTTTAAACAAAGTAAAATTCCCTTGAATCAGACTATTGAGTGCTTAGTAGATAAAGGATATCAGGGTATTCAAAAGCTTCATGCTAACAGTCAAGTTCCCAAAAAAAAGCCAAGAAAGGGGGAGTTAACTGATTTAGAGAAGAAGAGAAATCGGGAGTTAGCGAGAAAACGAGTAGTTGGTGAACATATTAACCGGAGACTAAAAATTTTTAAGATTCTAGCTGACCGTTATAGAAATCGCAGAAAAAGATTTGGATTGAGATTTAATTTGATAGCTGGACTGTACAATTATGAACTCCGGCTCAGTTCAGCCAAGGAGATAAGCAAAGTTTATGAATAACGGGTAGCGATCACTTTTGTTCAGACCCCATAGTACCCCAGCGACGACTTTTGCAAGAGGTCTATTGAAGTTTTAGCTATCTGACTAGGGAGCTGTTTGTGCAACTCTCACAAGCGCCCACACCACAGCAAAAGAGGCAGGATCGTCTAGGATACCTCCACCCAAAGTTATGATATCTTCAATGATGGTTCCTACAACGATCATAGACCGCATCACATTTGCAGCCAGCAGGTCAGCCGCATCCCTGGAATACTTACTCCCATTCCGGCATAAGACTCTGTAATTAAAACCTAGCACTGAGAGGCATTTCAGCCCTTAAACGTAATGCAAGAAATTTCCACTCCCTACTCCCTACTCCCCACTCCCCACCCGCCAACAGATCTAGAGATGTATCAAGAAGAGCGATCGCACTGATTCGTTTGGTAATGGAAGTTCTAAAACTTATGACAACAATTGCCTTATTAGTTAAACTTCTTCCGAAAGCTTAAAAATGAACCAATACCGTTCAATTGCAATTCGTAGTTCGTTGAATAAGAAGTAATCTTCATGATAGACAGTTAGATGTTCTAAGTAAGATCTAATTGCTTGACCTTGTTGGTAATTAAAACCAGATATACGCTCAACAAATTTATGTACTTTTTGATTGGAATGTCCTATTTCTTTTAGTAAAAACTCTGTCAGCTCTGTCTGAATTGAATTGGAACTCCATAGAAAGAAGTTTGCCTTAGCAAGAGCATCTGCCTCAACTGGAAGTGTAAGGCATTGCACTGTAGTTTCAGGCAAGACATCTGATTGATCAAAGGCTTGAACTACAAATAAGAGGTATGCAGGCAAATAAAATCTGAAAGCAGCAGGTGTCATAAAAAACAAGCCTGCATTTTGCCGAAGCAAAACTTCATCAGTAACTTCACACCAATGTTTTCCTTGAAATGCCTGTTGAACCTCCATACACTCTAAATGAGTACCCGTATTGTCGTAGACAATATTTAGATCACCAGGATACTCTAGAGACTCAAAGCTATCAGTAATTCTCTCAACAACAACTTCTATACTGACCATATCTTATAGTGTGATTTTATGTGTCTTAAGGTACAGGAACTAAGTTACGAGGTGGAAAAAGACGGCTACCTTCAGAAAGGATTAGATAGATTATCAAAGCAGTTCCTGTCAAGCCAGTAATTTCTGACATTTTTCTCATAAAGTCTGGCGCTCTTTCTGGCTCTGTATCTGTTTGAGGTTGGGGCGCTCTTACACGTTCTCTCAATCGCTGACATCTCATTAGCGAATTTACTGCTTGATCGAGAGCATCTTGATGCCCTTGATCGCCCCCTCGGAAGCACTTATTATTTAACTTGTTGCGGGCTGCGATACATCGGAAATTATTATTAATCCGTTCTTCTAATTCATCAAAGCTCTGTGTTCCATCACAACCTCTAGGTTTATTTTTGCACCACTCATTAACTTCATTTTGCAATTGGCGATGTTCTGCGTAAGTACAATCCCCAGGTGGCTGCATCCCAGTACCAGCAAGTGCAGCAAGAGAGGAGGTATCGTTCTGTTCAGCAGTGGTATAGTTCTGCTCACCTTCTGAAGTTTCGGTAGGGATATCAACGTGAACTTCAGTTCCCTCATGAGTGCTCATATTAGCATCGACAGGAGTGTAATTTGATGCTGGATAGGAAGCGTTGGGTTCTGGAGTAGCAGGGGTATAATTTGGTTTTGGATAGGAGGCATTTGGTTCTGAATAAAAGGCATTTGGTTCCTCAATGCAACTTTCATCCACACCGCACTCTCGTTGGATTGAACTGTTAATAGAGCTACCCGTCTGCTGCACTACATGAGTCAACTCATGTGCTGTCAACTCATTATTCCCAGGAGACTTTCCTGCCCCAAAGTAAATATCACTCCCATGAGCAAACGCCTGTGCGCCCAACTCCCGGTTCATCTGCACCGCTTCGCCACCCGTATGCACCCGCACCGAGCTAAAATCAGCCCCAAAGCGCGGTTCCATAAACGCTCTTACTTCCGGTGCTAAAGCATTACCCCCACCCTTAGATGCATTCAAACGACTTTCTAAATCCCCTGACGCTTGATTCCCACCCGATTGAAATGCCCGTTGCACCAGACTTCGCATTTGCACTTGCTCATCCACTTGCCTGTGCACCACAGGTGTAATTGACTGCGCCAACGACCACCTCTGAACTGGATTGTCCTCTTCCCCAAAGCGCTGCACTTGAGGTGAATGGTTAGGAGGGATTGACATCCTCATGACCTGCGCCGCCACTCGGTCAGCAACAGGCTCATACTTATCCCCAGGTGCTCCAACCGTCAACTGACGCTGGACTCCCGCCAAAGCCGACATCTCATCAGAGTCGTTCCCGAATTCCATCGCTTGCTGACACGCCGAGCATTGCATCTGTTTCCCCATCTCCCC
This sequence comes from uncultured bacterium, assembly GCA_965364435.1. GTDB lineage: Bacteria > Cyanobacteriota > Cyanobacteriia > Cyanobacteriales > Coleofasciculaceae > CBDTXL01. The sequence goes on along the minus strand of CBDTXL010000426.1, from coordinate 1,800 downwards.
CAAGGGCTGGAAAACCGACGCGGCTGGCGCAATCGGCAACTGTGGCTTGGGCATCACCACCTGAGCCACCGATGCCGCCCCTGATTCTTCCTGACCCTTGTGTCCTTGTGCCTCCTCCCCCTGCACCCTCGCTGCCATAGACCGCATCACATTTGCAGCCAGCAGGTCAGCCGCATCCCTGGAATACTTCGGTCTTTCCTTCTGTTGAGAGGAATTGATATCCGGTTGACGCTGGACAGAAAAAGACCGCTCTCCATCAGAACCGTTAATCTTTCTGTGAATAGAAGTAGGACTGGTCGAAGAGCTTTCCTTTTGTGCTCGCGTATACATATTCCGCCTCAGCTTCCCTCGCGCCAGGGATTATTTAAAATTTGTGAGAACATTATATGTTCTAAGCTATATGTTCTAAGCTCCCACTTGAAATAACTACACCTTTGTAATCACCCTCCGGCAAATCGCAAAGCATCTGAAAACTAACCCTGAGCGAATTATCAGCTGGGAAAAATGGGCGCATGTACTTTGGGTGCATCTCGAAGGCAAAGGCGGTTACTTCATCAGTTATTGAAAACTGCAACAGTGGATTGCCGCTTGTCGTAGCCTAATTCGCGCCTGCCGCAACTTGAATTCCCTCAACGCCCTCTGGTCAGCTATCCTGCAAGAAGGAGAGCGTTATACAGAAGAAGCGCTCGCTTTGCTTGAAACCATCTGGCAGCAACGATATAGCTATTTGTCCAGCCGCCAATAGATCTAGAGGTGTATCAAGAAGAGCGATCGCACTTGATAACTCTGATGAGACATTCCTTTCAAGTGCCATGCCCTTAATTGGGCGATCGCCTTTGCCACTACGCAAAGCGCAATCGCTCCTGTTCAAACTACACTCTTTCGCGGTAAAAGACACTTAGTTGCCAGCATTCTGAACACCTGAACGTGAGTTGCTTGCATCGGGCTTATGGTGCCACTTGCCATCCTCACCTTGCTCGTAACTATTCTTGACGCTATTCCAAGCAACATTACGAGCAGCCTCTTCGCTCATACCGTCTTCTTGGGCACTCTTGAATGCTGCCATGAAAATATTTTGAGCCCCCTCAGGTAGCTGCTCTTTTACTTCTGAAGGTAAGTCAACTTGTATATCAGCCATAAATCCACTCCGATTACTTAAGCTTGGGATCATCCTAAAAAGCCAGACGTACAAGTTCTTCTTGTCTGGGATGTAGTTATCACTTTTTAATCGGTCTGTCGGATGTATTATTTACTGTAAATTTTTTTTGTATTCAAAAATACAAAAATAACAACCAATCCTAGGGAAACACAGCTTGCGGCTCTAACTTTTCACTGGAGGTGGAAAACCTCTCTCCAAACTTCTCTCCACCTCTCCCTAACCCTCTCCTAAAAGGAGAGGGAAGCGGATAACTTTTTTGGCTGAGAGAGGCTTTGAATTCTCCCCCTTCCAACTAACAAATTTCTTCCTTTTCCCCCTCCTCGTAGGAGGGGGCAGGGGGAGGTGGGAAGCCGGAGCGAAGGTGAGGAGCTGGGGGGTTAGGTTTAGGGTTGGTTTTTCCACATGACATGAAAAGTCAGCTTGCGGCTAACCGCTAAACAACAATAACCAAACCGGCAGCGTAAACAAAAGACCAGTAGTCCCAACAGCTAGTGTAGTAACAGCTAGCTCACGGTCGAGGTTGTAGACTTCTGCAAGAACCAACGTGGCAAAGGCTGGGGGCATTGCCATTTGCAGGACGATAGCGAGTCTGGCTGAACCAGTGATGCCCAGTGGCAATAGCGCAATCCCTAATACAAACG
>CBDTXL010000425.1:0-4638 GCA_965364435.1 uncultured bacterium | reverse complement strand
CTTTCTCCAAGCTAGCTGGGCATCAATCAGTCTCTAGGCGGTTGATGCCCTTTTTTTTGACATCCTCCCCGGCGTGAACGCACGGGGATTCCAAGAATCACTTCTTGGGCTTCCTCTTTCCGCAACTCGGCTTACTTAGAGGAGTTTCCTCACCTAAATAACAGCTTAGGGCGTCGGTCAAGTAATCCGAGTTGACAAAAGTGCCGCTAGAGATAAACGGCTATCTGGAGTCGGTTGCCTAAGTATTTTTACTCGTTTACTATAAAAGAAAAAATAAAGGCATTAATAAAGTAGTTGATTAAGGAGTCATTAAATGGTACTACTCACTGATCGAAGCCAAAAGCGGTTAACGATGCAGACGGCTGGAATTGCGCCAGACACAACAGCGATTCGCTCTTTGGACTGGGATCGCGATCGCTTTGACATCGAATTTGGGCTACAAAATGGCACCACCTACAACTCGTTTCTAATTCGGGGTGAGAAAACCGCTTTAGTCGATACCTCCCATGAAAAGTTCCGTCAGCTGTATTTAGATACACTCAAAGGACTTATTAATCCCACTGAAATTGATTACCTAATTATTAGCCACACCGAGCCAGACCACAGTGGCTTGGTCAAAGATGTCCTCCAGCTAGCGCCTCAAGTGACCGTGGTAGGGGCAAAGGTGGCAATCCAGTTTCTCGAAGATTTTGTGCATCAGCCCTTTGAGCGCATCATCGTCAAAAATGGTGACAAGCTGGATTTGGGCAAAGGACATGTCCTGGAATTCGTCAATGCACCTAATCTACACTGGCCTGACACGATCTTCAGTTACGACGCTGGGACGCAGGTAATCTTCACATGTGACGCCTTTGGCTTGCACTACTGCACAGACAGCACCTTTGATGAAGATTTGAGTGCGATCGCACCCGATTATCGATTTTACTACGACTGCCTGATGGCTCCGAATGCACGTTCTGTGCTATCTGCCCTGAAGCGGATGGATCAGTTGGGAGACGTGAGGATGGTTGCCAATGGTCATGGACCCTTGTTGCGCCACAATGTTGATGAACTGGTTGGTCGCTATCGCAAGTGGAGTCAAGCCCAGGCAAAGGCAGAGACATCGGTTGTTGTATTTTATGTCTCAGATTACGGCTATAGCGATCGCCTGAGCCAAGCCCTCGCCAGAGGCATCACCAAAACAGGCGTGGGTGTTGAGATGATCAACCTGAAGTCCGCTGATCCCCAAGAAGTGCAGGAACTGGTCAACCGTGCGGCTGGGATGGTGATTGGGATGCCGCCAGCATCAAGTGCAACAGCCGCAGCGGCTGTGGGTACGGTACTTGCCGCCGCTAAATCCAAGCAATCGATTGGCATTTTTGAGTCCTACGGAGGAGATGATGAACCCATCGACCCGCTACTGAGTCGATTCAGAGAGTTGGGACTCAAAGAAGCCTTTCCCGCGATTCGGGTTAAGGATACACCCTCAGAAGCCACGTACCAACTTTGTGAAGAAGCCGGTACAGATATGGGACAATGGCTGACACGCGATCGCACCATTAAGAATATGAAGTCCCTTGATGCGGAGTTAGACAAAGCCTTGGGACGCATCAGCGGCGGATTATATATCATTACTGCCCAGAAAGGTGACGTTAAGAGTGCAATGTTAGCGTCTTGGGTGACACAAGCCAGCTTCAAACCTCTAGGTTTAACGATTGCTGTGGCGAAAGACCGAGCGATTGAATCATTAATGCATGTAGGCGATCGCTTTGTTTTGAATGTCTTAGAAGAAGGCAATTACCAGGGATTAATGAAGCACTTTCTCAAGCGCTTCCCGCCCGGTGCTGACCGCTTTGCGGGTGTGAAGACTCAAGCCGCTGAAAATGGTTCACCCATCCTCACAGACGCGCTGGCTTACATTGAGTGCAAAGTTGCCAGTCGTATGGAACTCAGTGACCATTGGATTGTTTACGCTACCGTTGATGCGGGTCGCGTCTCCAAATCCGAAGCCCTCACTGCGGTTCATCATCGCAAGGTCGGGAATCATTATTAGATCTTAGGACTTACGCAGAAAGCCCCCCAACCTTGGGGGGAACAAGCTCAGAGACTGGCTTTCCCCAAGAATAAAAGTCTCTCCTTATATTCCCCCCTTATTAAGAACCTATCTGAAAAGTGGCTCTCTGGATATGAAACCACAGATGAACACAGATAAACACAGATAAATAAAGAGGTGAGAGTTGTTACTGCTCATGATTTTTCGGATAGGCTCTAAGGGGGGTAAGGAAGGCTAAGGGGGTAAACACAGATGCCCAAAGGAAGGTTAGAGGATGTCAGAAAAACCGGAAGAATGGGCTATAACTTCATCGTCTGCACCAAAACTTCCCGATAAAAATCCTCTAAATCTCACCAAAACTCTTTCGTTAGTCGAAGCGCTTTTAGTGAAAGCAGATTCTCCCAACGAAGCTCTTGATTGGGCTAGGGTGCGCGAGGTGATTCTTCGTCAAAACGAAGAGGTCAAGGCGCACAACCACCAACGGTTTATGGAAAAAAGCCGATTTATATATGGAATGGCATTTTCGGCGACGGCTTTTGTAGTTGGGATAGTTCTTTTTATCTGTGGTTATAAAGACACCGTCTATTTAATCGGTGCAGGGCTGATTCCGCTACTGTCCATCAAAAAATCTACTTGAGTGTCAAAGTTATGGTAGAAACTAAGCAACGAGATGTTCAGGTTCTCCCGATTGGTGCAGAAACGACTGTATTGCGATCGCGTACTTGGGATCGGCTCAAGTTTGAAATTGAGTACGCCCTGCAACGAGGTACCACGGCTAATTCCTATTTGATTCAAGCGGATAAAATTGCTCTTTTTGACCCGCCTGGTGAATCGTTTACGGAAATTTTTCTGGCGGCATTACGACAACGCCTTGACCCTACACTGTTGGATTATGTGATTCTCGGTCACGTCAATCCTAACCGGAGTGTTACCCTAAAAGCCCTGCTAGAACTAGCACCTCAGATTACTTTTGTTTGCTCAAATCCCGGTTCGATCTCCCTACGGAATCTCTTCCCAGACCACGACCTAAAAATTAAGGTAGTACGTGGTGACGAAACCCTGGATTTAGGGAAAGGTCATGACCTGCAATTTATCCCCACTCCGAGTTCCCGTTGGCCCGATGCGCTTTGCACCTACGACCCACAAACAGAAATTCTGTTTACGGATAAGTTCTTTGGTGCCCATGTTTGTGGGGATCAGGTACTTGATGAAGGTTGGACGACGATTACCGAAGACCGACGCTATTACTTCGATTGCCTCATGGCACCCCACGCACGGCAAGTGGAAACGGCGTTAGACAAACTCGCTGAGTTCCAGGCAAGGCTTTACGCAACGGGTCATGGTCCATTGGTGCGCTATAGCCTGATACTCCTCACTCAGTTCTATCGGCAGTGGAGTGAGGAGCAAAAGTCTCAGGAAATGACGGTTGCCCTGATTTATGCTTCGGCTTATGGGAATACGACAACCTTAGCGCAAGCGATCGCACGGGGCATCACTAAAGCTGGTGTTGGGGTTGAATCGATTAACTGCGAAGTCGCCGAACCTGATGAGATTCGCGCATCGGTGGAAAAATCGGCAGGGTTTATTATCGGTTCCCCAACCCTTGGTGGTCATGCCCCAACGCCTATACAAACCGCCCTCGGATTGGTACTCTCTAGCGCCACTAAAACCAAACTCGCCGGTGTCTTTGGTTCTTACGGCTGGAGTGGTGAAGCAATTGACCTGATTGAAAGTAAATTCCGCGATGCGGGTTACAAGTTTGGATTTGAGCCAATTCGGGTTAAATTCAAGCCCACCGAAGTCACCCTCAAATACTGCGAAGAAGCTGGTACGGATTTTGCCCAAGCCCTGAAGAAAGCTAAGAAAGCCCGGACAGCCCGCCAACCTGTGGGTGATTCCCAAGCCGCCCGTACCGAACAAGCTGTGGGACGTTTAATTGGCTCTTTGTGTATTGTCACTGCCAAACAGGGAGAACTCACTGGTGCCATGCTTGCCGACTGGGTTTCTCAAGCCACTTTTACGCCTCCTGGCCTTACCATTGCTGTCGCCAAAGACCGGGCAATTGAATCACTGATGCACAGTGGCGACAACTTTGTCTTGAATATTCTGGCAGAAGGGAAGCATCTGGGCTTGATGAAGCACTTCCTCAAACCCTTTGGTCCTGGTGAAGACCGATTCGCTGGGGTGGCAAGCCAAGAGGCTGAGAATGGCTGCCCGATTCTCAGTGACTCTCTCGCTTATCTGGAATGCACTGTGGAAAATCGCATGGAATGTGGCGACCACTGGCTCGTCTATGGGGTTGTCAAAAATGGTAAAGTGCTACAACCTGATGGTGTCACCGCTGTGCATCATCGCAAATCAGGCACCCATTACTAAATCACTCAAAAGGGCGTCAGGGCTGGGGGCTGGGGAAGAGGAGGAGGCTATTGCAACGTGGCGAAAGTTTCCCTCCAGTTCTAAAACCCCTCATTACCGATTAGCCATCCTTCCATTCCTAACTGATGGGTTATTTCTGCCGGGATGCACAAGTGCATTCTAAGCGACCACCCAGAAGATATAATTCTGACAAAATTAATCAAAGAAGTTTTATACCCTGGTGCTTTACC
>CBDTXL010000424.1:0-4652 GCA_965364435.1 uncultured bacterium | reverse complement strand
CCGAGGGTTTGTTACAAAATAATAAGTGGTTGCGCCTAGAGAGAAACTCGTGACGCACCATACCCCTTCAACGAATCGGTCTTATATGCCTAATTTGGATGTCACAGTTAACCACAAAGCGAAAGACCCTCAGCCCGTTCTTGACTCTCAGCAAAATTTCTCCTCCCCAGAGGTTCTTGCGCCCACCGATTCTTTTGTAGGTCGGCACATCGGACCTGGTGCCGAAGACGTTGAGCAAATGCTCAAAGTCTTGGGTTTCTCGACCCTTGATGACCTGATTGCTCAAGCAGTCCCTCCGGTTATCCGGCTCAATCAACCCCTACAGTTACCAGAAGCACAAAGCGAATACGCCGCCCTAGCCCAGCTAAAAGCAATTGCCTCAAAAAATCAGGTGTTCCGGTCGTTCATTGGCATGGGATATTACGACTGCATCACTCCACCTGTAATCCAACGCAACATCCTGGAGAACCCTGGCTGGTACACCGCTTACACCCCTTATCAAGCAGAGATTGCCCAAGGACGCCTAGAGGCACTGCTCAACTTCCAGACGATGATCATTGACCTGACAGGGCTGGAAATTGCCAATGCTTCGCTGCTTGATGAAGGTACCGCAGCAGCGGAAGCGATGAGCATGAGTTATGGTCTGTCTAAAACAAAGAGCAATGCCTTTTTTGTCTCAAAAGCCTGCCATCCTCAGACCATCGAAGTTGTGCAAACCCGCGCTAGACCCCTGGGTATAGATGTGATTGTGGGTGACCATCAAACCTTTGGGTTTGAACAAGCAATTTTTGGGGCACTGCTACAGTACCCAGCGAGTGATGGCACGATTTACGACTATCGGGAATTTATAGAAAAGGCTCATGCTGTTGGTGCTTTAGTCACCGTAGCGGCAGATCCCTTAAGCCTCGCCCTGTTAACACCCCCAGGGGAATTTGGGGCTGATATTGCTGTAGGAAGCACTCAGCGCTTTGGAGTTCCCCTGGGATATGGGGGACCCCATGCCGCCTATTTTGCCACGAGAGAAGCCTATAAGCGGCAGGTTCCAGGGCGCATTGTCGGTCTATCTAAAGATGCTCAGGGAAAGCCTGCACTGCGTCTCGCTCTCCAGACCCGTGAGCAGCATATCCGTCGTGATAAAGCGACTAGCAATATCTGTACCGCCCAAGTGCTGCTGGCGGTGATGGCATCTATGTATGCGGTATACCACGGACCAGCAGGGATTAAAAGAATTGCCCAGAATGTCCATCGCTTGACTGGGATTCTGGCGGCAGGATTGAAGCGGCTGGGGTATAGCATTGGGTCAGAAACGTTTTTTGACACACTGCGGGTTGAATTGGGAACTCAGCGCCAGTCAGAGATTCTAGACGCTTCCCAGATTCGTGGCATTAACCTGCGGACTCTGGATGAACATGCTGTAGGTATCAGTCTGGACGAGACAACTACACTAAAGGACTTGGTAGATCTCTGGGAGATTTTCGCAGGTGTAAGGGGGCAAGGGTTTGCGCCCTTACCTTTTACTGTGGAAGAGTTGGCGAGTCAGGTTACAACTGATTTTGACGCCCCCTTTGCCCGGTCTAGCAGCTATCTAAACCATCCTGTCTTCAATCGCTATCACTCGGAAACCGAGTTGTTGCGCTACATCCACCGTCTACAGGCTAAGGACTTGTCGCTGACGACATCGATGATTCCGTTGGGTTCATGCACGATGAAGCTGAACGCGACGTCTGAAATGATTCCTGTTACCTGGTCGGAGTTTGGCAAGATTCATCCCTTTGCCCCTGGGTCCCAAACTGTGGGTTATAAGGTCTTGTTCCAGCAGTTAGAGGAATGGTTAGCCGAAATCACTGGCTTTGCAGGAATTTCTCTCCAGCCGAATGCCGGTTCCCAAGGTGAATACACTGGCTTGCTGGTGATTCGTCAGTACCATGAACATCGGGGCGAAGGGCATCGTAACATCTGTCTAATTCCCCAATCGGCACATGGAACGAATCCCGCCAGTGCCGTAATGTGTGGGATGAAGGTGGTTCCGATAGCCTGTGACGAAATGGGCAACGTTGACCTGGATGACCTGAAGGATAAGGCACAGAAGCATAGTAATCAACTTGCCGCCCTGATGGTTACTTATCCTTCTACCCACGGTGTATTCGAGGAGCAAATTAAGGACATCTGCGATGTTGTACATGCTCACGGGGGGCAAGTTTACATGGATGGGGCAAATATGAACGCCCAGGTTGGACTGTGCCGTCCGGGAGATATCGGGGCGGATGTCTGTCACTTGAATCTACATAAAACCTTCTGTATTCCGCACGGGGGGGGTGGTCCTGGGATGGGACCCATTGGGGTGATGCCTCATCTGGTGCCGTTCTTGCCGGGGCATTCTGTTGTCCAGATGGAGGGTGAGCAAGGGATTGGTGCTGTTTCCGCAGCGCCTTGGGGTAGTGCGAGTATCCTAACGATTTCTTGGATGTATATTGCGATGATGGGTGGTGCGGGTTTGACAGAAGCAACCAAAGTCGCGATTCTCAATGCCAACTACATCGCTCGTCGGTTAGAGGCTTACTATCCGGTTTTGTATAAGGGTAAAGCTGATTTGGTGGCGCATGAGTGTATTTTAGATTTGCGATCGCTCAAAAAGTCGGCTGGCATCGAAGTAGATGACATTGCTAAACGCTTGATGGACTATGGTTTCCATGCCCCCACCGTCTCTTGGCCTGTCGCGGGGACAATGATGGTGGAACCCACAGAAAGTGAATCGAAGGAAGAACTCGACCGTTTTTGTGAGGCGATGATTGCGATTCGTCGGGAAATCGAGGAAATTGAATTGGGTCAGGTGGACGCTGAAAATAATGTCCTAAAGAATGCGCCCCATACAGCAGAAGCCCTGCTCACGACAGAATGGAACCATCCCTATTCTCGTGAACAGGCTGCCTATCCCGCGCCCTGGACTCGTGAACACAAGTTCTGGCCAGCGGTTGGGCGGATTGACAATGCGTTTGGCGATCGCAATTTTGTCTGCTCTTGTCTACCGATGGAGGCTTATACACAGGGGTAGCGATAATAGGGGCACGGCAATTTCTCTGGCTGTCAACTTAAGCAGATGAGGCTCAGAAAATGCGGTAGCCCCTCTTGTGATAGACAAAGCCCTAGGTTAGGCTGCATTAAATATAATGATGAAGCTGACGGGCTTGTGCTAGATGGCAAATGAGGAACATCTTGCTTTGCTCAGGCAAGGGGTAGATGCTTGGAATGAGTGGAAGGCAAACAACCCTGGAATAAGACCCGATCTCAGCTTTGCAACTGGCAAGCGGATAACCATTAGGGGGGCGAAACTCAGTGGTGTAGATCTCAGCAGGACAAACCTCAGCAGGGTAGACCTCAGTAAGGCGGATCTTATTGGGGCAAACCTTAGCGAGGCATACCTCAGGGAGGCATACCTCAGTGAGGTAGAACTGATTGGTGCAGACCTCCGGAATGCAGACCTCCGGAGTGCAGACCTCATTAGTGCAAACCTCATTGGTGCAAACCTCACCAACGTATACCTCAGTGGGGCAGACCTCACCAAGGCAAACCTCAGTGGGGCAGATCTCATGGGGGCAAAACTGATCGGGGCAAAACTCAGTGGGGCAAACCTCAGTGGGGCAAACCTCAGTGGGGCAAACCTCAGTGGGGCATACCTCAGGGGGGCAAACTTCAAGGGGGCAAACCTCAAGGGGGCAAACTTCCGGGCAGCATACCTGAGTGGGGCAAATTTACAACGAACTAAAGCACTGGATACCAACTTTAACAAGGCCGTATTCACTGAAGCCTGTTTAGAAGATTGGCATACGAACAGTGCGACAAATCTTGATGAAGTAATTTGTGACTACGTCTACCTACAAGCCGATCAAAAAGAACGCAGTCCTAGTGAGAGAAACTTTGCACCGGGAGAGTTCACCCAGTTATTTCAAAAGGCTTTAGAAACCGTTGACCTGATTTTCCGCAACGGTATTGATTGGCAGGCATTCCTCACTTCATTCCAAAAGGTACAAGTCGAGAAAAACAGTTCCGGGCTATCGATTCAAGCTATTGAGAATAAGAACAAGGGTACTTTCGTTATTCGGGTAAACGTCCCCCCGGAGTCCCATAAGGCGGAAATTGAAAAGTACCTAAAGCGAGAATATGAATCTGAACTTAAAGCCGTAAACAAGAAATATCGATATCAGTTACAAGCAAATTATGAGCAGATAGCAAGTTATCGTGAGCAGAGTACAGATCTAATAGAGATTGTTAAGGTGATGGCTGGCAGAACCATTAATCTTGAAGCTGGAACGATGGAGGAGCAAAAATCTGTCGCTGAACCCTCTAAAGATGACCAGCATGGTGGGAAAATAGTCCACGTTGTTGAGACGGTCAAAGGTGACATTCCCCAACAATCTATCCAAGACGATTACGCACTTGAGCAAAAGCCAAGCCTAAAATATACAGCAGCCAAGATTCAGAAGTTACTAGAACAACTAGAGGAAATCTATCCCACCAATACCCCACTGGAAAAACAGATGGTGGTAACAGAGGTGATAAAGCGCATTGAGAGTAATCCCAGCCTGAAAGCGTGGGTAAGGGAGGCACTCAAAGGAGTCAGCACTGAAGCCTTGAAACAGTTAATTGACCATCCC
>CBDTXL010000423.1:0-4656 GCA_965364435.1 uncultured bacterium | reverse complement strand
GTCGCTGGGGAAGCGTGCCACAACTGCTGAGTCAGAGCATAGGTAAATAAGCCAGCACTGAAGCCATTCCACTGAGCCTCCGTCGCCGGTTCACGGGGACCTGCGGCTCTGAGAACAATTCCTGGGATTTGATTGAGGGTTTTGGAGTTTTTCAGCTGCTCCCACGAGGAGTTGATGCGAAGCAGGAGTTGTTCTTGAAACGCCAACTCTCCCGGACTGGCACTTTCTGCCGGGGGGTTGGGGCAAGACCGCACACGTAGATTTCCTTGGAGGACATTACCCGCACTGGTGTGACTGGTATCGAGTACCGTGGTGACATGATCTGTAGCTAGCGATCGCAACAGCAAAACCAGTGTTTCTTCTAGCAAATCGTTGGCTGCTGGGGCAACCTTTGTTGGCAAGATGCCATCTACCGGCACTAAGCTGTTTACTTCGTAGGCGGGAGGCCAGAGGCGAGAGGCGAGAGTTAATTCGGATTCTTCCTCTTCCCTGTTACCTCCTACCTCTTGCCTAGGCGAAGCCATCTTGACGCGGCTACCATAACCGCTGAAGTGGAAGAGCACGACATCACCCGCTTTCGCTTGCTCAGTCAGATGCTCAATAAAAGCCGTTTCAATATTCTCCCTGGTCGCTTGGCTATCCGTTAAGGTCAAGATATCGCTGGACTTGAAGCCAAACCGATGAATCAACAGTTCCCGTTGCAGTTCCACATCCGTGACACAACCCCCCAAGGCTGCGCTACGAGGATACTGGTTGATTCCCACAATTAGCGCCAACTTCCGCCCACCTGATTGGGCCAGCGCCTGGAAATAGCGATCCAACAGAGGCACGGCTAAGCTTTTATCACCCATGAGTGATAGCACCGTTTCACTGATGCCCAGTGATGCCAGCGCCAACCCAGCGTTTTGCAGAAAAGTCCGCCGCTTCAGTCCCATATTAGCTATCAGCTATCAGCTATCAGCTATCAGCGTACCAGGATAAGTTAGCTATTAGCTGCCAGCTTGAGATAGAGAGAGTAAAGGCTGAAAGATGAAAGACCAACGATGAATTAATCGACTTCCCACTCAGCGATAAGAGCCTATCCGAAAAGTCCCTTCAACAATGACCTGTCCATCTGTGTTCATCTGTGTGCATCTGTGGTTTCTCTTCTCAAATCCACTTTTCGGATAGATTCTCAGCCCCTGTTTATAAAATCCAGCAAAATCATTTGGTGAGGACGCCCCAGAGGACGCACCTGACCTGCTTTTTCTGAGTAGCAGCTGCCTGCCCTTATCTGTTCCGGTGTCAATAAACCCATATCCCAGCCTTCTCCCAGCACCAGCTGATTCAGTTCCACTGTCAGGGGTGCATGGAAAACATGGCGAATCACTTGTGAATCACAATAGCAGCCGAATTCGGATACCCCAGGTGGGGTATAGCCAATTTCTTCTCGCAGTTCCCGCCTGAGTGCTTCTTCTGGTGTCTCACCTGGATCGATATGACCGCCAAAAAAAGCCCAGTGACCGGGGTAGATGATACTAGGGATGTTATCCCGTAGCTGCATGAGAAATCGGTCTGAGGAGTAGAGGATAGCGATCGCAACTTCAACTAGCTTACTATTCATCGTTTCGAGCTTCCTTTAGGGGCTACGGGTTGTCCTGCCTGCCGGGCCAACTGCTGCTGCTCCTGAACATAGACTTCGCCTAACTCTTGTCCACCAACAGGAATGCTTTGGAATTGCAGCTGACCCTCAATCAAGACTTCATCCCCAACGTTGGGAAGGGTTTGGTTAGTAATTACCCAGATTGTGCCGGTGGCATCCTGGAGCTTGTAAGCACCGTTTGCCAGAAATGGGGCACGGGTTGCCACTTGCCCTTTGAGGTAAATTGTGGTAATAGCATTTTGATTTTGTGGGATATCGCTAATTTTTGTGACATTCACACCAGGATTGTTGATATTGATCCCACCAATGCCCAGGGGGACGGCGTTGCCACAGCCAACAAGCCCTCCCCCAAGAAGTAAAAAGCAAACAGGTAAAAAGTAAAGCATTTTTGACGTTTGGCTTCCTCCCTTTAATAAAAAAGGGCGGGAGAGGTTGTCTTTTGCCTTTCTATATTCGATTGCCCCAATTTTTAAGGGCATCATCGCCATGTGTTCAATCAACATTCTTTCCCAGCTCTTGCCTCAGATGAGATCACTTTTGGACATGTTTTTTACAGATGAGCGAAATCTGCGAAACTGTTAGGGTTTATGGTCTAGCTGTGAAATCAGCTCACCACCAAGTAACCCAGAAAACGTTCCTAAACATCGCGATGCACTCGACCTACGCTAACTTACTAGATGGTAAAGCCCTCGCTCAACGAATTCAGACGCAGCTCTCGGAACAGGTGGCTCAGCTACCCTTGACAAATGGACGCGCTCCAGGATTAGCGGTGCTGATGGTGGGTGACAACCCAGCAAGCGCTGCCTATGTGCGTAATAAAGAGCGTGCCTGCGCTAAGGTTGGGATCGCCTCTTTTGGACGTCATTTTCCAACTAATACCTCCCAGATAGAACTAGAGCAAACGATTCAAGCCCTGAATCAAGATGAGCGAGTCGATGGGATTCTTGTCCAGCTTCCCTTACCTGACCACTTGGATGCTGTTACATTACTGCACCAAATCCATCCGGATAAAGATGCCGATGGACTGCACCCCGTTAATCTAGGACGTCTGGTACGGGGGGAATCGGGTTTACGCAGCTGTACACCAGCGGGGGTGATGCGCCTTTTGCGGGAGTACCAGATTGACTTGAAAGGCAAACAGGCAGTTGTTGTCGGGCGTAGTATTTTGGTAGGTAAGCCTATGGCGCTGATGCTTCTGGAAGCTGATGCAACAGTGACGATCGCTCATTCGCAGACGCATAACCTCGATGAACTTACCCGCAACGCTGACATTCTGATTGCGGCAGTCGGACGCCCCGATTTGATCACAGCTAACATGGTAAAGCCCAAAGCGGTAGTAATTGATGTTGGCATGAATCGCGTTACGGATGAGAGCGGTAACTCGCGCCTCGTGGGGGATGTCAACTTTGACTCTGTGCAAGAAATCGCACAATTTATCACCCCCGTTCCCGGAGGCGTTGGACCGATGACTGTCGCCATGTTGTTACACAATACTGTACTTAGCTATACGCGATCGCACTCATAAAGACCCCAACGCCCGTAGAATTGTTAGGACAGTAACAAAACAATCAAGGAATTAAGGCATGGTGGCGACGGATGGGCGACCTGCCCCCAAAGGGGAATCGCCTACTTTTGACTTATCAACTTACTTAAAAGGGCGGCAGGCTCAAGTCGAGGCGGCTCTAGATCACTCCCTCCCCCTCACCTATCCCGAAAAGATTTATGAGGCGATGCGCTATTCCCTCTTGGCTGGGGGTAAACGCTTGCGTCCAATTCTTTGCCTTGCTACCTGTGAACTACTTGGCGGCACGGTTGAGATGGCTCTTGCCACGGCCTGCGCCCTGGAAATGATTCATACCATGTCATTGATTCATGATGACCTACCGGCAATGGATAATGATGACTACCGCCGGGGCAAACTAACTAACCACAAGGTTTACGGGGAAGACATTGCCATTCTGGCAGGAGATGGCTTATTGGCTTATGCCTTTGAGTACGTTGCTATTCAAACCCAGAATGTTCCAGCAGAGCGGGTTTTGCAGGTGATTGCTCGGTTAGGTCGGGCGGTAGGGGCGTCGGGATTGGTTGGGGGTCAAGTGGTTGACCTGGAATCGGAAGGGTGCGCCGATATTCAAGAGGAAACCCTGACTTTTATTCACACCCACAAAACTGGCGCATTGCTAGAAGCGTGTGTAGTTTGTGGCGGGATTTTAGCAGGGGCAACCGCTGCTGAACAAGAGCGATTGTCTCGCTATGCCCAAAATATCGGGTTAGCGTTTCAAATTATCGATGACATCCTGGATATCACCGCCACTCAGGAGGAACTGGGGAAAACGGCGGGGAAAGACCTAATCGCGCAAAAGGCGACTTATCCAAGCCTCTGGGGACTTGAGGCATCAAAAACCAAAGCCCAGAAGCTGGTGGATGCAGCAAAAGCCCAACTGGAGCCGTTTGGCGAGAAGGCTCAAGCCCTCAATGCGATCGCTGATTTCATCACGACGCGCACTCACTAGTTGTTGGTTGTTGGTTGTTGGTTGTTTGTCAATAACCAACAACCAATAACCAATAACCAATAACCAATAACCTATGACCAATTTCAAGTAAAACACTATGCAGGACTTTGGCGACATCCTAAACAACCAGGTACTGCTGGTTGCAATCATTGCTTGTCTGGTTGCTCAACTATGTAAGCTCTTGGTCGAGCTAACAAAAAATCGCAAATTCAATCTCCGTGTTCTTGTGACCACTGGTGGTATGCCCAGTGCCCACTCAGCACTGGTCGCTGCCCTGGCAGCCGGTGTGGGACAAACAGTAGGATGGGCAAGCCCTGAATTTGCGATCGCTGTACTTTTTGCCGTGATTGTCATGTACGATGCCGCTGGTGTTCGTCAGGCAGCCGGTAAACAAGCTCGCATTCTCAACCAAATCATTGATGAGTTATTCACTGAAGGTAAAGAGTTTAACGAAGACCGCCTCAAGGAATTACTCGGACATACACCCTTTCAGGTGATTGT
>CBDTXL010000422.1:0-4657 GCA_965364435.1 uncultured bacterium | reverse complement strand
GAGCCTCAACTCCTTTTATTAAAAATACTTATCACCCTGACTCCTGGAGAGCCAGTCCAATGGAGTAGGAACTTCATTATCAATAAATTCTCTGTGTAAAGCAATTCGGGCAGCATAAGTCGTCTTACTGCCATCTATCTTGATTGAGACAGTTCCTCCACAACAACTATTGCTTATGCGTCCTTTAGCGGGAAGACTATTTAAATGCGTATGCTCTGAACTGGGAAGACTGGCAGCACATTGTTGTGATAACTGGGTACATAAAATATGAGCCTCTGGAACAGAAGCAACTACGCCTTCTACTATCTCTTGACGTGGATTTCCAAAGCGACCCCTACCAATTGAGAATATTACCAGATTGGGTTTTACTAAACTGCATAACCGCTGAGCAAATGCTTTGCTATCCCTACTACCAGGCTTGCCCCCGTGATGGGGAAAAACCAGGATATCAGCGCTTAAATCTTGGGAACCCTCTAGAAGATTATCTAATCCTACTTTGTCGATATCTGCCGCCAAGATAGCGACTCTGTGAGAATTGTGAACTAAACCAATAACAGCAGACATCGAATTGGCATTTAGTGGACGCCCTTGTAAATCTTTTCCACCCGCACCACTCATAGCCACTTCAGGAGTTGGTGCAAGAATTTCTACCTCAACCTGTCCAACATTTAATTGTCCAGTTTGTTCTGTAGTTAACCCGATGAAACATCTAGTTCCGGAACACTGGTGTGCATCTCGCAAGGCAAGGCGCAGAGCCTTCCAAGTACGAGTTCCTCTCTGGGAATCAGAGTTTAAGTATACATCTCCAACCTTAATCTTTTTATCCAAAAGTATATCAATAATGCCTGCAATATGATCTTCATCAGCGTGGGAAATCAAAATATGTGAAATTTCCTGAATAGATAGATGACTAAGAGTGTGTATCAATGTAGCGCCATCTGCACAGTCAATAATAATCACACCCTCTGTATCCTTGAGAACAGCACAATTTCCATGTCCAATGTCTAGAATAGTAAGCTCAGGCAAGTCCATCTTCATCATCTAGTTCAGGTGCTAATTCAAACTGCTCGAAATAAAGATCATCTGATTTTTCAGCTCCTGTATTAACGTGAGCGAATAACCAGGAGTCCACTGCCAATGCACTATGAAGCTCCTGGGAAATAAGCGAAGTTGGCAACCGAACAGCCTTGTGACGATTCCAACTTGGAATGATTACATCTATTACGTCTTCGTTGGACTCGCTAGTAATGTTAGTTATGTTCAATAGTGTTCTATGAGGAATTCTTGTACTCGGTACTCTACCGTCTAATTCTAAAACACAATCTTCAATCCCTTTTTTAATGTTTGAAGCATTAGCTTCATCTCGACTCAAAAGCACAGGAATTTTACGTCTATACCTTCTAATAGATACGTCTGCGTCTATTTCAGTGTACTGAGTAATGAGAAGAGAGGGAATCTTTAAATCATACAAAGCTGCTACTAATCTCGATCCAGGAAAATTAGCAAGTCCATAATGAGCTAAGCGATGGTCGCACAAGGCATATTGAGCATTTTGGGCGATGTGTAATGCTAGATCACTTACTTGTTTGAAAGAACCGTCAACTATTAGCCAAGGTTTAAAACCAGCTTCCTCTACTTCCCATCCAGTCGCTTCAGCTAAAATTTCTTCATCATCAACTATCGCTGTTATTGTATCGGGGAAAGCTTGCAAAGATGTCATCATAGCTAACCTCCAACAAGTGGTAATTCCACAATAAATTCTGCTCCGCCTAACTCGCCGTTTGCGATCGCCTGTACTTTTCCTCCAAGATCGGCAACACAATCTTTGACAATAGTCAAGCCCAAACCTGTACCACTTGTAGTTGTTTCACCTGGTAGCCAAATCTTGTCTATTTCGATACCACTGATACCAGAGCCATTATCTAAAACTTTGATTCGCACGTAATCTCCTGAAAATTCTGTGCAAATAATTACTTGGCGTCCTTCATTACGTCCACCCTCTACGTTAAAAGCATTAATGGTATTTGTGAGGAAGTTTGTAATAACGGATTCCAGAAGAGCAATGCTGCCACGGATACGGGGATTACTGTCAGTCTTTACTTTTATGACTTCAATTTTAGCGTCATCAAAAAAAGGTTTAAATAGTTCCACTATATCGTCAATAACAATATGAACATCTACCACGCCCATGCGACGTTTTTCACGCTTCAACAGGTGTAATGGAAAATTGGAGAAGCGCAGCAATGAAGTGCCTACTTGATAAAGCATTGCAATAGGTTTTCCTAAAGAATTTGTATATTGCTCTCCTAGGAGTTCTTGACCCTTTTTTTCTATCCTCTTGGCTATTTTCTCGATTAAGGTGACTGGTTTGCCGGACTCGTGAGCAAAAACTGCTGCTGTTGTTCCGGCTGTAGCTAAACTCCGATAAAGCTGAAGGTCTTCACGTAATGCTTGTGTTTCACGCTCTTTTGCCCTTTCATACTGTCGAACCACCTTTCGGACTATGGTGCGAGATTCTTCAGGAAGCTTTGCTTCAATCACCTCATTAAGACTTACTTTAGAATTTTCAACATCACGACTAGATTCTTGCTTGACTTGCTCTCGCTTTTGCTCAGTTTCTTTAAGCCGAACTTTAGCCATCCAGTCCAACACATTAATTGCGAAACGTCTTAGCTCCAAAAAGGATTCATTCTCAAGAAAACCAAGCCTATCTGTTTTTTGAATTAGGAGGTCATCAGGATCGTTTGCGATTACCCTGCCGATAACTGTGCTTGTAGAGGGACGAACTTCTGGGTTCCTAGAACGTGCCAAATTTATTCTTAGCCAATCATCTCCTTGATCGCCATAGGGCTTTACCCGTAAACCTCGGTGGTAAAGATGAACATTCCCTACTTCAGCAAGCCAATCTCTGACTTCTCCGAAAGAAGCTTTTTTTGCTGAGAAATTTTGAGGGTTTAGCAGAAATACCCACAACTCGAATTCCGCTGGAGCAGTTCTGTACACTTCTTTGGAAATGGAAAGCTCGTGATGATCTGCGTGAAAAAGCAAGCTTCCTTTCCAGTCCAACACTGACGCCTCAGCAATCCCCTCTGTATTTAAGTGTGCCTTCAAGTGAAGTTCAGCATCATCGAAGTAAGCCTCGTTTACTTGTTTTTCAAGATCAGAAAATTCTGGAGCAATGAGCTTAGGACGGAATGATACATTGCTGTCAAATGGATCTGCCAGCAGTAAAAGTTCTCTTGCTAGTCTTTTGACCTCGCGTCTACCAAACTTGATGCTTAGGTCAAGAATGATAATGTCAGTTCCTTGTCCTTGTTCCGTGCTACTTTTTCTGACATCTAAAGAGATGTCCTCTATCACAGAAGCTTGTTCAAAATCACGCCAATTAATCGTCAGTGAATACTCAACTCCTGGCTCATTTTTAGGTCTCGTTTTCAGGGTTACTTGAGAACCTTGCCGCAGTGCAGCTAGCCTACCCAGCCCTTTATCACCAACAGGCAAGCGACCCAATGGTGTAGGTTCGCGGGTAGCTTTTTTTGAGCGACCTAGCACCAGCCATCCCTCACTGATGGCACTGATATCCATACCGACTCCGTTATCTGAAATGATGAGTGAACCCCCCATAGCGTTAGTATTGACAAGTTCTACCGTGCATTCAGTAGCATCAGCATCGTAGGAATTCTTAACCAATTCGATGATTCCTTGGTCTGGATTCGGGATAAGTTCCTCTCCCAGTCTGTTCAGGATGTTTGGTGAAAACTTAAAATGCATCATTCAATAGCTGCCATCTCATCAACTTGTCAATGTACTAACTCAATTCGGTCATCTTTACTGAGAAACTCCAGTTCTGCCAGACGCTGATATTTTGCAAGGTAAAGCGTTTAAGGGTGGCGGGAGCTATAGCAGCTATCAGCCTTACAGCTCTGCTTAGATCATAAATCTTCCGCCCTAATTACAACAAAAGAGGGCTGATAGCAATTTTAATCGACTTCCTCATGAGCTGCTGTGCGAGCGCTTCCTTCTCTGCTACCGACACCACTGAGCGATCGCCTTGAGGAGTGCGTGGAGTGTGGCGGAGTGCGATCGCTTCCATTATGACCAATACCAATCTTTCACAAAACATCCATCCTCAAGCCAACAAATCATCTACTGATACACTAAAACCCTTTAATACTTTTTGCGTACTAACCACTTGACCCGATGTAAACATCAACCCCTGATTTTCAATAATGACCATCACCCATCGACTCTCAGGAAACACCAACCAAACTTCTTCACCACCAGATTCTAAATACTCTTGCGCTTTTAGCAACACATTTTCAGCGATATCTGTAGGCGAAACAATCTCGGCACACAAGGGAAAACTCTGGGGCAAAGTAGCAGCATTACCAAACTGTGCTACCAGTTCAGGAGTAAGATAAGCCACATCAGGAGAGCGTCCCTGCTTATTAGTACGACAAGGCACATCCGTGTAAACTTTTCCACCTTGTCCAGTGGACTCCTTATAATCTCCCCAGTAACGACCAAGCCTTAATTGAAGTTCACCATGTCTCAGCGTCATGCCATTTTTCTCTACTAGTTGACCATCCACCCACTCCATATGATCGGGAGGATTCGCCATAAAATCTTCTAGTGAAAAATTGTCCTTGACAAGAGG
>CBDTXL010000421.1:0-4659 GCA_965364435.1 uncultured bacterium | reverse complement strand
GCTGTCACTATTCTTTTGGCTTTCTTCCTGACCAATTCACAGTTGATATGCACTGTGGGCAGATGGATTACCATTGCACTGTGTAAAGAAGCCTCTACAGTGAGGGCATAACGCTCTTTTACATCTGCCAGCTTCCTCTCTAATTCCCGATGGGTTGCTTCAATACGTGCTAATTCTTTCTCTTTTTCCTCACCCATCAAACCTCGATACTCAATCTTTGAGGCAATCTCAGCGGCTATCGTGCCGTAATAATTATGAAGTCGTTCGGAGTCCCTATTTATTGCTCGTGTTAACTTAGCGAACCAATTCTCTAACTCAGCTTTAATTAATTTAGCAGATGTCTGTTCGATTAAACTCGACAATTGGTCAAATGGCATCGCTGGAGTTAGGGGTGAATTGCTTACATCAATTCGGTCCGCTTCCCAAAACAAAGCATCTCCAATCTCTACAGGCGTTACACCTGTTAGTTCATTAATGATGAAGGAAACCATACCGATTCTTCTTTCATCCGCTTCAGCTGTGTAAGCGACATGGCACCAGATGTAACGAGTGGTTTCCGATTTTGCCTCCAGGAATCGAATCAACCCATTTTGAGGGACAAGATGAAGCTGTAGGAGTTTTTCAAACCCTGTGGTTTTTAGATAGCCATCAAATTTCACACCTATTGCCGTAACGCATCCTCTCTCAGCGAGTAGTTCCGAGAACTTATTGAGCAGTGCTGAGTGATAGGTGACAAAATAGTTCTCAGGAATATCCGCTCTAGTCGTTAAAGTAACTTCTTCAGGGATGTCGAGAACTTTAGCAACATTTTGAGTTAACAAGACATTCAAAACCTGCTCACCATCCGGTTCGGCGATTCCATCATGTAAGGAAATGAGTTGTGCCAGGGTAGAAAGAATTTGATCGGAAACCATTTTGAGGCAAGGAACACACAAAAGAAAGCAGGAGGCAGAAGGCTCTTATGAGAATATAATGTACGTCCTGACTTTTACAGGATAGGAGTAAATACTAACACCCTCCTGCTCTGGAGCCTTCCCAAATTAGGCTTCAAAATCTTCGCCAAAAATCTGCTCATCTAGTTCACTCGTCTCCCGATACTTATCTTTCGCTTTGATCAATTCAGTAGCTAGTTGCTCAAACGCCGTATCTATTTCCGGTTTGGCTTGATGCTTTAACCAGATATCTATCACCACTTCGCTGAAATCAAACTCATCGTCAACATTTCCTAATATTGTCTCGATTTCTCCTACCACGAGTTCAAACATATTGATTTTATCGTGTAAAATTCGCAGGATGTATTCTTCAATGCTATCCTTGAGACAGAAGTTGAAGATGAACACATCCTGTGTCTGTCCGATGCGGTGGATTCTCCCGATGCGTTGTTCAATTTTCATCGGGTTCCAGGGTAAGTCGTAGTTGACGATCGCGTTGGCAAACTGGATGTTACGTCCTTCTCCACCCGTCTCGGATGCGAGTAATACAGAGACGCGATCGCGAAAAGCCTCAATCGCAGCATCTTTCTCCTTCAACGACATATCCCCCAGAAATTGGGCGAACGGAATCCCCACTTCTTCCAGCGTTTTGGCTAAGTAGGCACTCGTTGCTCGATGGGTAGTGAAGACGATGGTTTTTTGGGTAGATTGTTTTAATAAGTCTACTAAAGCTTTCGCTTTCTCGACTTGTTTAATCTGTGAAGCACGTCGGGTTAAGGCTTTTAGTTCATCACTGTCGAATTTTTTGCCAAGGTTCTTGAGAGAATCCGCTAAGGCTTGAGGCGACGAACCTGCCCGCATTAAGAGATTGGTGCGGGAAAACTTGTCTAATTTGTCTAAATTCTGCGTTTTGCCAGAGTCGGATTCACCGATCTCAAATGAACGCAGATACTCAGTCAAACCCTGATAAAGTTTCTGTTCACTGGCAGAAGGGGTGACTGTAATGGTGGTAGCGAAGCGTTTGGGCAACTGAACATCGACGAGAGAGCGGGTATTGCGTACCATCACTTCCCGCATCAGCTGTCGCAGCTTTTCGGGGTTTTTGGGCACTCGTCCATTTTTTGAGGAGACATACTCTTTCTTAAACGCCGCTTCGGTTTTTAATAATCCTGGTTTAAGAAGGGTTAAGAGATTGAACAGTTCCACCAAGGAGTTTTGAACAGGGGTAGCGGTGAGCATTAAAATAAAGCGTTTATTAAGGGCGTTGACGAGTTTCCAGTTGAGGGTGCTACGGTTCTTCAGGTGGTGGGCTTCATCGACAATGACTAAATCCCAGTTTCTGGTTGTGACTAAGTTGAAATGCTTTGGGGATTTAGCCGTGTTGAGGGAGGCAATCAATCGGTTATTTGTACTCCAAAATTCGTCGGGATTGAGTTGGAGTTGTTTGTCGTCGCTGGTAACCGTGTCAATACTGAATTTTGATTTCAACTCCAGTTGCCACTGAGAGACAAGAGAAGCTGGGGTGAGAATCAAGAGGGATTGAATCATGCCTCGTGCTAGGTACTCACTTAAGATGAGTCCAGCTTCAATGGTTTTCCCCAGTCCCACTTCATCGGCGAGAAGGGCGCGTCCTCCCAGTTGTCTGAGGACTTTTCGGGCGGTTTCGATTTGATACCAGTGCTTGTCGATCGCACTTAGGGTGGGAAGGCACACGAGTTGGTCATAATCCGCCATGATCGATAAGTTGAACAACTTTCTGCGGGCTTCGTAGTAGTCAATGTCGTCAGTTTGCCCAACTTCAAGGGCTTTTAAGGCACTGGAGTGATTGAATTTAAAGGTGTAGAAGTTATCCATGCGATGAGCTACCCTGCTTCCAAGGCTGTTGGGGAGAAATTAATTGTGGGAGATGTCCATTGAGGATGGCTCAATGGGATATTAGGCAAGGTCGAGGGCGTGTTGCTTCAGTTCAGCCATCGAGACATATTCCAGAGCTGATGCGTGGGTTGCTGACAAAATTACAGGTGGTGCAACTCCTGCATCTAATGCTTCTTTCCAGCGAGAAGCACACAAACACCAGCGATCGCCAGGTTTCAGACCTGGGAAATTAAAGGCGGGGACAGGCGTACTCAAATCATTTCCTCGCGATCGCGTGAAGGCCAGAAACTCTAGTGTCATTTGGGCACAGACGATGTGTGCGCCGATGTCACCTGCTCCAGTGCTGCATTTTCCATCACGGTAAAATCCGGTCATAGGGGATGTGCAGCAGGTTTCTAGTTCTCCCCCAAGGACATTTCTAGCATTGCTCATGTCAACAAGGTCTCTACAAAAGGCTGTCAATGGGTAGATTAGCAGAGATAGGCTTGCGCTCAGCAAGAGGTGTTCTCGTTATAAGTGCGATCGCACAAGCTCAGTATGGTTGACGTTGAAGCTCTTTATAATACAATTGTAATATAAGAACTAAGCGTTTGTGAGTACCCAATAAGCCACGCTATTTGGCAGGTTTTGCACTAATGTCCGCTATTCCTCATCCTCCTGGACTAAAACTCTATCCTCATTTGCTCTCCTCACAAGAAGTAGGAGAAATCTTGGCACAATTCGAGCTTCACAAGCAATCGCCAACCAATCCCCAACTGTTCAGATTGTTTGGAAATTTTGAGCTGTCTTCAGCACAATCTCTTCCTCAATGGATGATGGATTGGGGACAAAGGATGGTCGAGCGAGGAATTTTCTCTCAATGGCCTGACCAATATCGACTCTGCGATTGGATGGGCGAATTTTCTGGGAATTTTAACTGGCATACGGATAACAATCGTCATGGAGAGAAGATTTTAGCGATCGCGCTTTCTGACGCACGGGTTATTGGATTTCGGGCTAAAAAGCGTACTAAATCTATTTATCGACTGCCTCTTAATCGAGGTGATGCTTATTTAATGACAGGTGCAGCACGGTGGCACTGGGAGCATCGAGTCATGCCTGTTGGGATGCAAGGGAGCGGAGGGAGAAGTTTTATTATGAGTTACAAGGGGTGACAACAATTGATTGACTATGAAGCGAGATGAAGTGCTAGCAATTGTCAAAGCTCATCAAGTAAGGCTCCAAGAACTAGGAGTCAAGTCTTTGGAGCTATTTGGTTCTGTGGCACGGGATGAAGCTAGACCAGACAGCGATGTGGATTTTTTAGTAGAGTTTTCTAAGCCTATTGGATTATTTGGTTTTAGTAGAATCCGGCTTTATCTAGAAGATATTTTGGATCGTCCGGTAGATTTGGGGACACTAGATGCGTTAAAAGAGCATCTGCGCGAACCTGTATTAGAGGATGTAATTCGTGTCTTCTAGAAGCTGGCAACTCCGAGTACAGGATATTTTAAATGCAATTTTCAGCATTCAGCAACGAACAACTGGAATAACCCTTGAGGAATTTGCCGCAGACGAGATGCTGTTCGAGTCGATCCTTTACAAGTTTATTGTGATTGGTGAGGCTGCTAGAAATGTTCCGCCTGAGATTCAGTCTCGTGCGCCTGAAATTCCTTGGCGGCTGATGAGCGATATGCGAAATGTAGTCACCCATGAATATTTTCAGGTCAAGTTAAGGATTGTATGGGATGGGATTCAAAATGAACTACCTCCGTTAGTGGAACCACTACAAAATTTACTGGAAAGTGAAGCGGGGAATGAGTTGTGATCTCAGTGCGATCGCCCAACCCAATATCGCTTTTACTGCGATCGC
>CBDTXL010000420.1:0-4664 GCA_965364435.1 uncultured bacterium | reverse complement strand
ATTCGACTATCTCCTGTTAGTTCTGGCAAATTCAGCCGTAATCCCAAGCGGGGCGCTTTCACCGATGCCTGCAACGATTGATAAACCTCACAGCACAACCTCAACTGAGACAAACTGTCCAGATTGAGCGTCGTCACCCCCCAATTCAAAACTTGCTCCATCTCAGCCCGATTTAAATTACTACCGCTGTAGACAATTTGACTGGGGTCAAAGCCTGCCTGGAGTCCCAAATAAATATCTCCAGGCGTGTTGGCATGAAGTCCCCACCCTGAAGCTTGAAAAATTTGCAGCAGTGCTACATTGCCATTCGTCACACTGGCAAAGTGAAAGTGAGTGCGGGGATAGGGAATTGCTTGAGTAATGTGCCCAATGGTTTGGCGTAAGCGATCACTCTGATACACATAAAGTGGAGAACCATAAGTTTCTAATAACTCATGGGCGAGTTCTAGGGGAAAAGGAGACTCCTGTACGGGCGGGTTTTGTACAGGAGTTATCGGTTGATTATTAAGGTTTCTCGCTAAACCCTTCCCTAGGACTTCTGACTCCTGCTGAGTGCTAAGTTTTACTCTTTCCATCTTCTGCTGTAGCTCCATAACCGACGAGGTAACCAAAAAGGATGGTTCCAAGACTGTCCGCGAGCCTCCTCACCTAAAACTGTCGTGCGCCAGAGTTGCCACATAATTAGTAACCAGAGAATCTCACCGATGCGGCGACCCTTTATCGCGGCTCCTAACTCGCCTCCGGCTATCTGTGCAGCCAAGTGCGGTGAAAAGCGTCCTTCTACTCGTAGCCTACCCGGATTTAACCAGGTACCAATCTGATGCCACAACTGATTTAAGCACCAGAAGGTTAAGGGAACCCCCATACCGCGTTTTTCCCGCCAAACAATTTCTGGAGGCAACCAGGCTTCTACCGCCCGCTTGAGGATGTACTTTTCACAGGCACCACGCAGGCAGAGTTCTCCAGAAAGCTGAAATGTCCACTCGGCTAGCGGCAAGTCACAGAAAGGCGATCGCACTTTCAGTCCATGAGCAAACGCTAGATTAGTGGCGCGTGGGTGGATGTTTTGCGCTCCTTTGAGCATTAAGGTGGCGCGGCGGAGGCGATGCAGTAGGGACGTGTTGAAGGCTGGATCTAAGGCGTCTTGTAGCCAGTCTTGGGGATTTAAGCGTTGCACCTGGGCGTAAACCTCTGGCTGATAAATCTGAGCTTCGTAGCCATACAGACGATGAAAGGTGTGGAGGTAGTGCTGGGTGAACGCTTCCTCACCGGCTGGATGCTCTGCATTGTAGACGCCTGCGGCAATCAGGGGTTTATTTGTCCAGCCAGCAAATAACTGGTCGCCGCCTTCCCCGTTGAAAATCACCCCAGTTTCCTGACTGGCGGCTTGAGCGAGAAGAAACAAAGGGACTGTCACCCCATCACCAAAGGGTAAATCCAAGGCTTGAACTGTAGAGACGAGTGCTTCCCGAATGCGGCGCGGTGTTGCCTCCACTTTCACCAGGGGAATATTAAGAAACTGCGCCACCTGTTCAGCATAGGGATACTCTGGAATCCCCGCCTCGCCAAAATCCAGGGTGTAGGCTCGTACCTTTACTCCTGCTTGCACCAAGAGGGCGGCAACGACTGAGGAATCAAGTCCCCCAGAGAGTAATACACCAACTGGTTCAGAAGTCAAGTCAGCAATTTGACAGTGAATTGCATCTTGAAGCAGGGTTTGTAGTTGTGCGATCGCTGTCTCTTCATCCCGAATCACCTCCGTTCCTTCTCGCCACTCTAATAACCGCTTTTGTGTAGGCGCAGAAGTAATTCTCTGTTCATCATTGCCTTGCCAGGTTTGTTCAGTTCCAGCAGGTACTGCAAAAATGCGATCGACAGGTGTTAGAGGAGTCGGTACGTAGGAAAAACAGCTATATCCGTACAATCCAGGGATACTAACTTGGGGAGTTTCAACGACAGGTAACAACAATTGCATCCGCGAAGCAAACCAAATTATTTGCCCCACCTGAGTCCAATACAAAGGCACGCGCCCAAACGGTTCCCGTCCCAGGATTAGACGATTATTCTGATGCACTCTCACCCAAGCATCTGCTGAATCAGCCAACCCTGATGCTGATAAAGCCGCAATGACACCGTCCTCAATTGCAACGTCTGGTAAGCTTGTGTCTGAACCAATCCAGCCAACACCGCACAGGCAATTGTCCTCCCCAGGAGCATCATTGTTAGCTTGCGCCAATCGTTGAGCAGTTCCCCAAGTAGCAGGAGCAGCATTCAAGATTTTAGATAAGAAGTTTTCCAGGCGTTCGGGGTTGCCGTAGCCCCAGTAACCGACAAATTGGTACGACATTTATCCCATTGCGCTAAGAGCCTATCCAAAAAATCCTTTCACAATGATTTAACCACCATATTCATCTGTGTTCATCTGTGTTCATCTGTGGTTTCAACACTTCTTAACTCACTTTTCGGATAGGCGCTAAATACCTACTATAGCTAGGGTCTAGGGGTTAGGGACTAGGGACTAGGGGAAGAAAAGCACCAAATCAAGGGTTTCAGGGATTAAAAACGTCCTAACTGCTTTGGCGGTTGCTATACAAATAAAATGTTGATTTTCTGCTAATGGCTAATCCTTGATTGGAGAATTAGCAATCCTTCAATTAGCACTAAAGCTATTTGACGGTAAAAGAAGTTGTGCTGAGAGTCCGCTCTCCCACAGACATCTGAACTTTCCAATTGCCAGGTGCAGCAGCAGGGTTGAACTGATAGCGGCAATGGGTAGCCCAAACTGCCTTATCAATTGTCTGAGTTTCCCAGCGATTTTGATGAACTACCTGACCACTGGGGTCAATCCAATCGCAGCTTAGAGACAGTTTTTTACCAATCGGTGCATCTTTCAAAGTGACACGGTAGTAGATTAAAGGACTAGCTTGACGGTTAACTTCACCAATACTGCTACTGCCATCTTGTGTTAGAGTAATCTGGCTTTGAGCGGTAGAGACATTCTGGATCGCTTCTTGGTTTTGTTGGATAAAGACAGTCATGCCAGCGATCGCAACCACCAAGCTAGCAATCACTCCCCCTGCAATCCACCGATTGCGCTGTTGCCGAACCGCTAAAGCTTCCCGACGACGTATTTGCACCAAGGCTTCATCCAGCAACTCAGGTGGCAGACTCAATTCCTGTAGAATCTGCTTCACCTGTTCAGGGTCAAGTTCATCATCGCGACGTTGAGAAAGCCGTTCTACTTCGCCTACGATTTGGCTTAATTGAGCCTGTGTAAGTCGATTGTTCATAAATCATCGCCACTCCTAAGGGTCTTCAATCAAAGAATTCAACTCAAAACTCCTAAATCAATTCCCAGCAAACATGGCTTGCTTGCCCTTGGACGAAGTTGTATAACCCAAGAAAGCTTTAACTGCTGGACTCGCTGGGTTTTTGTAGACGTAAAACAGCGTGCGTTTGTAGGGATAAGTGGCACTATCTGGCAACACACCATTGACAGCTAAGGGGCGCACCGTTTTCTGATTAGCCACCTGAGCGTAGGTAGCATAACCAATTCCATTGTTACCTAAAGCTCGTAGTAGGGGAGTCGTGGCATCCTGTTGCAAGGTTGTGATGTTAGGAGTAGTACCAAAATTTCCCCCTCCCAGCACCAGTTCTTTAAACGCCTGATGGGTTCCACTGACAGCGGGCCGATTAATCACGCGGATGCTAGCCGCAGACCCTCCCACCTTTGACCAGTCGGTGATTTCTCCCTCGAAGATATCCTCTACCTGACCAGGAGTTAATCCCTTTTGGAATGGATTGTAAACTCCAACTACAACAGCGATCGCATCAGTTGCGATCGGTACTGCCACCAATCCCTGACTTTGTTCTTGAGCAGTTAGAGGTCGAGAAATTGCCGCAATATCAGCGTTACCCGTCAAGATGTCCTGAATTCCCTTATCAGAACCGCTTGCTTTGGTAACAACCCTAGTACCGGGAAACTGTTGCTCAAAGCCTCTTTTAAGATTCTGATTAAGGGTCACCATACTGGTAGAACCATCAATTCTAACCTGTGTTCCACTAGCTACCGAAGTTGGAAGAGGAAACGAACCACCAACGGCAGGGACTGGTGCTGCTGGAAGTGCTGAAGGAAAGGCACTGGGGGAGACTGGAGGAGCAGCATCGGGAACATTGCTGTTCACCTCAAGGGGTGGATTCCTCAGATAAAACCACCAGTAGCCAGCACCCAAAAGGGCAAGGGTTATGACAATAAAAACGATTGGAGAAGGAGCGCTACTTTTTGTCATCAGATTCACCTTGAATGGTAACAGGTACTAGATGAGCCACGATTTGGGATTTACTGAGTTCTCGAACTAAGCGCTGAGCCTAGTGTTTGTAAAGGGGAAATTGCAGCACTCCCGGCAAATGATTCATTAATTCTCTCGCCACATTAATGCTACATCCTGAAACTCTGGCGATCGCCATTGCCCCCTCAAACACAGCATCCTCTGATAACGCTTTGTCAACCTGCACTTGCCAGCTTCGAGGAGCGATTTCACCCCGCTCAATCTGTTGCAGACTGTCAATGGTTGCTAGGACAACTAGGCGATCGCTCAGTTCTAGCCGTATAAGCTGTTGTGCATTTTTAATGCACAACAGCTGGGAGTAGGGAATAGGGAATG
>CBDTXL010000419.1:0-4682 GCA_965364435.1 uncultured bacterium | reverse complement strand
TAGGCCAAGGGTTCTGAGAAAGTTACGGCGATTTCGGTTCATCCGGATGAGATTTGAGCTGTTTGTGCTTTCGACGAGGCTAAGTGCTAACAGTTTCCAACAGTGTCTTGAGAATGAGATAAGCTGAGGTAGCACCGGGGTCTTGATGATTAGCACTGCGATCGCCTAAATAACTCGCTCTCCCTTTCTTCGCTACTAAGGGAATAGTGTTTTTCATCCCCTCCTCAGCAGCTGTTACAGCTTGTTGTAAGGCTTCTTGGGTACTTGCACCATTAGCTACTGCTTGTTTGAAAGCTTCTGATGCTGGTGAAAGGGCATCCAGCATTGTCTTGTCACCTAAGTTCGCCTTACCCCGTTGGATAATGCCATCAACAGCAGCTTGGAGTAGGGCTACCATATCCTCATCCGTCAGTTCCGACTTGCCAGCAACGGCTGTACTTGCCCGCAGAAACATCGTGCCATAAAGCGGCCCACTGGCACCACCAACACTGGATATGAGGGTCATGCTGACGGTTTTGAGGATGCTACCGATATCCTTATCAGCAACACTAGGAAGCTGACTCATGACCTTTTGAAAGCCTCGATTCATATTGATGCCGTGGTCAGCATCTCCAATTGCGGCGTCGAGTTCCGTTAGATAGTTCTTATTCTGCTCTAGCAGCACTGCTACAGTCTGCAACCATTGCAAAATTTGCTCTTTGGTCACCATTTTTCTGAAGATTGGAATATGGAAGTGTTCAACTGTTTAAACGTTCCGATGAACAATGAGCGATAAACTTGAGTAAGTGTTCGTGAAACTCATCAGTTGCCCGCATATAGCAGGCATGACCAGCATTCGCTAAAACCACCTTTTCGGCATTTTGCATTACTTTGAGCAATTCGTCTGCTTGTTCTACGGGGACAATTTGGTCATTACTTCCCCAAATCGCCAGTGTAGGCAGTTGGATTCCTTCAAGTTGCTGATTAAATTTCAAAATACCCACAGGAGCGATCGGGACAAACCCGCTCAACTGTTCTGAATTATTGGCAATAAAGGGAAGACTATAACTTCCACTCATAGAGGGAGATACTAAAATCGGTTTTTTTAACTTTAATGCCTCCATCAATTCCAGCAAAAACTCAACAGGAGAGCCAGATATTCTCTCGGAACTTCCATACCCAGGCAGGTCTATAGCGAGCGCTCGATATCCTTTCTCCGCTAATAGTTTCAGAGTTCCAATCTCTTTCCAAGTTTGGGCGCTAAAACTTGCGCCATGCAGAAAAAGTACAAGGAATGCATTGGTTTCTCCTGCTTCAAGATAATGAATACTTCCCCCTTGAATCGTTACAAATTGAGAATTGATATCTATATCCATTAAGTTCCAACCCTCCAAGGTACTATCATATTCCCCAACGTAAGCTTGGTGTCTTGAGGGGTGCATCCCAAAGCTGAATCAGTTCATCATCTAACTTCAGCAGAGTGATAGAACACCCTTGCATATCCAGAGAGGTAATGTAAGGACCAACCAAGTTGCGGACAATCTGAAGTCCGTTCTTTTCGCAGACTTCCGTCAACTTGCGATAGATAATGTACAACTCCGAAAGAGGAGTGCCACCCATGCTGTTAACAAAGGCGAGAACGGAATCACCACGTTGGAACGGGGGGTTAGTCAGTTCCACCTCTACCCATTCCCCTTTCTCGGCATCCCATTCGCGCACTGTGCGGCTGTAGGCAGAGTCTTCGATGATGGAAGTAGCCAGCATTTCCGTGATTTCATCCGCTGACTTGAGAGACATTCGTTGGCGTCCTGGTTCTCCATGAATACCGATACCAACTTCTATTTCATCATCACCCAAGGAAAAAGTAGCGCTACCTTTAGCAGGTACAGTGCAGGAAGTCAACGCCATTCCCATACTACGCCCGTTGAGGTTAACCTTGCGGCAGAGTTCAGCTAACTGCTTCAAATCATATCCCTGTTGAGCAGCAGCACCACAGATTTTTTCAGCGAGTACTGTTGTACCGACACCCCGACGCCCTTGGGTGTAGAGGCTGTCTTTAACAGCGACATCATCATCAATCAGGATGTTGAGTACCTGGATGCCTTCTGAGTGGGCTAGTTCAGCTGCCATCTCGAAGTTCATCACATCGCCACTGTAGTTTTTGACAATATTGAGGACACCTGCACCACCGTTGACCATCTTTGCAGCTTCTAGCATCTGGTTAGGGGTGGGAGAGGTGAAGACTTCGCCAGGACAAGCTGCATCCAGCATCCCCAAGCCGACAAATCCGCCATGCATCGGTTCGTGTCCACTACCGCCACCTGAGATAACGGCTACTTTGCCTTGAACTGGTGCATCAGCGCGATAGATGAAGTGCGGGTCAAAGTGGACTTTGATTAAGTCGGGATGCGCTGCTGCCATTCCTTGGAGGCTTTCGCGTACTACATCGTCGGGGTTATTAATTAGTTTTTTCATAGCAAAAGTACCTAGCGACTAGAAGTCGCGCGTCAACAAACGAAGCCTACCTTCGTGGGCTAAAGACAAGGATGCTACTAGCTTATTAGCCTGCGGAGGCAGGCTTTGAATGCAATAGCCCCTTTCCTTCCAGTCTGTGGGCGTCGAGAAACTTTTGCAAGAGGTTTTGTCAAGCAATAACAGCAATGCTGGCGATCGCTTCCAGCAAGTTGATTTCGTAAGCTTTCAGGAATGTATGCAAACGCGATCGCTCAAAGGGTTGGTACGCGATGTCCCTGCTAGCGAAGTAATACTGCTGCTTGGGCTTTAATTAGCATGAAACGGTGGCTTTCGCGTACAACATTATTGGGGTTGTTGATAAGTTTTTTTATGATTCCATACCCAAGTTGTTTCGAGTTTACGGGAGTTGCTTGAGGTTACTTACCGGACCATGATATTGACCACCAAGATCCTTTAGCGCTACCGCTTCTCAAGCATTCTTGCCTAACCTCGTCTAGGCTGCGAAAATCAACCTGCCTTAGCTCAATGTCAGTTTCAATGTAGCCTTCTACAGTGTCAAGACACTCATCGAGAGTTCCACCACTCCCATATTTGTCTTGCCATGAACATGTCCAGAAATCATCAGGACTGTATTTGTTACTGGAATTCCAATGCGGGAAGATTAATATGCTTTCAAGCTTCTCGTTTGCTTTACGAGCAAAACGACCTATCTGGCTAGAGTTGGGATAGCTATAAAGCTGCCTTAGAGCTTTCTGTGCCTTACTTAAATGCTCTGTAACTTCCCGGTGGATTGCCTCATACTCCTCCTGGGGAACTTTAACAGCTTTGTGCTTTTTCCTTGCAACTATCCTAGCCTGTAGGACCAGCTCATTCCATGTTTCGGGATACCAGTGCTTAAGCCAGTAAATATCGTTATCCTCATCACGGATCATAAAATCATCAACCTTAGGGTCATACTTAACCTCCCTTATCTTGTAACCGTGTTTGATCTCAAGCCACTCAGCCAATACCTCTAGTGCCTTTTTTTCAACCAAATCTCCTTCACTCATCCTGACTTCTATCCCTAATAATCAAGCGCTAGTAACTTTTCCAGCAGTGTTGAAGTACTTGCTGTATTATCGCTCTCGTGGTTGGAAAGCTGCTACTACCTGGTCAACCGTCAGCTGTAGCTCTGGGAATGTAGCAGAGATAATGTGCGATCGCGCATTAGTGACGTTCGTAGGAATGCTCAAACTTGGTTTTGAATATCTGAGCGACAAATGCCAAAGCGATCGCCGCCAAAAAAGTCGCCACAGCTGCTCTCAGCTCACAGTGTTAAAAACACTTATTATTCTCCTGCCACTTTGATAAGTTTGTGCTTTAAATCTCGAAATATAAAATATAAAGCGGTGCTTAGAACAGCTGCAAAAAAACACCAGACTGAAACAAATGTGACTTTGTAAAATATCTCAGTTATGCCAAAGGAAAGAATAGAAAATGCGCCAAATAGCTTGAGCCGCCTATCACTAGCAATAATGAAGGGAACAACAGTAACTATAAGATATAAGTATTTATCCAATTCATAAAAAGGTATAAACTTCAAATTATAAAGCAAATTACCCGAAAATTTTTCTGAAGCGACTCCATGTGTAACTACACAAGCAAAAAGATAAAGTCCAAGCGCAATACCACCCACAACTATTCCTAATATCGTTTTTCTTTTTAAAATATTAGACTCTAATAAATAAACAGAGAGAGGACAAAGTATAGGCCAGACTCCTGTAGCAAAGAACAAAAAACTGTAGGTTACTAGAGAATTAATTGAGTTTAAAGAAGTCTGACCCAGGGTTAACCATACCAGCCCCTCGCTAAATTGCTGAATAGCAAATAACAAGGGGAAGATTCCCAGTAGAAGTTCACGTCTTGAGGAAATTTGTGTAAGAGTTGCAACTCCTAATGCAGATAGTGTGGCTCCTGCCGTAAAACTGGCGGTTGCGGAAAAGCACATAAATTCTCTTATACCAATTTCCCTTGATAATGCCACACATCCGCTCCCCCCAACCTCGACACACGAGAGTGTGACCCAAGCTATAGTTATTATTTCACCGCGCACAGATGGAACGACTGACCTAGCTGAACTGCCAGAGCGTGTAGCAGAGGCGATCGCATTGGAGCGCAGTGCAAAGCAGTAGGACTACTCAGTCTCAACGAGAACTGTAACAGCAGCAACAGCTACCAGCATTTCGTCA
>CBDTXL010000418.1:0-4684 GCA_965364435.1 uncultured bacterium | reverse complement strand
ACCTCGCGACAATGGAGGATATTACCAAGTACAAGCAAGCAGAAGAGGAACTTACAGCTACTGACCAAGCTGTTGAGAGCGCTCTTTAGCCGCTTGCACCGCTTCAATTAGAGCGGAGCGGAAACCTGCACGCTCCAACTCTCGCATGCCCGCAATCGTAGTGCCGCCGGGACTGGTAACACGGTCTTTGAGTTCGGCGGGGTGCATTTGGGTTTCCTGCAAGAGCTGAGCGGTTCCCAGTACCGTAGAGAGCGCCAATTTAGATGCGATCGCTCTCGGTAAGCCTGCTGCTACACCTCCATCCGCAAGGGCTTCAATCATAATTGCCACATACGCTGGTCCTGAACCCGATAGACCCGTCACGGCATCCATCAAATACTCCGGCACCTCTACCACTTCCCCAACTGCCTGAAAGATTGCTGTTACCTGTTCTATGTGGCTAGGGGCAACAATTTTACCCGATGCGATCGCTGTGATCCCTGCCCCTACTGTTGCTGGTGTATTGGGCATCGCCCGGATAACTGGCTGATGCCCAAAAGCCGCTTCCAGCTGGCTCAACGACACACCCGCTAAAATCGAAACCACCACGGGCAGTTGTTCTCGCGCTGGGCTGGCATTACCATCACAGAGTGCCAGCTCCTTCGCTACCGCCTCAAACACTTGGGGTTTGATCGCCAACAACAAGACATCCGATGCCGCTGCTACTGCTCGGTTATCGGACGTCACTTTGACAGCGTATTTTTGCACCAAAACATCACGACGGTGCGCTTGTGGCTCACTCACCAGGACGTTATCGGGGCGATAAAGCTGTTGAGCAAGCATGCGGGATAAGAGAGCTTCTCCCATTACCCCGCCACCAACAATTCCCAGCTTGATAGACACCCCAGCACCCCTCTTCTAACAGAAGTATGAATTATGACTCATGAGTTATTCATTCAAAAGTCACGCCCTCAAAACTCAGGCACTACTACTGAGCCATCCGCTCCTGTTCAGACGCCCAGGCAGGGGCAGGAGCCGCTTGACGAGGAGTACGCATTTGCTGCGAAGATACTTCGTGAACAACACCAGACTGCGTGCTGACCTGAACACAGCTTGGTGTAAATAAGAAAATACTTTCGCCAATTCGCTCCTGATGACCATCGATAGCGTAGGTGCCACCGGCAACAAAGTCCACCGCACGTTGCGCTTGGTCTGGGTCCATAATTGTCAGATTTAAGACCACCGACTTGCGTTCTCGCAGTGCCTGAATCACCTGCGGCATTTCTTCAAAAGAACGCGGCTCAATTACCGCTACTTCTGAAAGTCCATTGACAGCTCCAGGCATCCCAATCACGTTATTCATCGAATTTGACCCCATTCCTGCTTCTGATCCTACAACTGTCCGCTCCCGGACGCGACGTCGATTAGGACGTTCTTCCTCCTGTGGTGGCGGCGCTTGAACTTGCTGCTCTTGCTGATAGAGATTTTGGTAGGCGTCCCCATCCACGTCTTCATACTCGTATTCGTATTCTGGTGGATCATTGAGACCAACAAAATCTCGTAGCTTCGTAAAAATGTTGTTCATAGTGTACTCTCCTTCACAACTTCAGTTTGACCTGAGAAATCTGATGATCGGTCGTCTTTGAGGCAGCAGTCTTCAACAGATGCTTTTTTAGATTAAAAAGAACGGAAAATTGCTCTCTTACCCTCGGTCCAGTAACTATTCTCACCGAGACGAGCCTCTCAAAAGTAAGTCAAAAGTATACATCAGCCTCCTGAAAGCAGATAGTCATAGAAAAACACCGAGACAAACGCTAAGCAACCTTAAAGGCGACAATACCCATCATAAAGTCGTGTTGGCAATATATTAGCCCATAGCCTGATTCTGGGG
The DNA here is from genome assembly GCA_965364435.1 of uncultured bacterium. Lineage (GTDB taxonomy): Bacteria > Cyanobacteriota > Cyanobacteriia > Cyanobacteriales > Coleofasciculaceae > CBDTXL01. The sequence goes on along the minus strand of CBDTXL010000418.1, from coordinate 2,814 downwards.
CGTCGGGCGTCGGGCGTCGGGGAAAGAGATTTTCATCATGAAAGTTGTACGCGAAGCGCATAGGGGGTTCTTGCAAAAGTCAAAGTAAGACGCCTCTGTGTCTACAACAAAGCTGGATTTGCTGGTTGCAAGCACTGACATGCTCCCGTCCCTAGTTCCTAGTCCCCAGTCCCTAGCCGCTCCTTTACCCTGTCCGTTCACCAAAAATAATACGTCCCAGCCGCACCATAGTTGCACCAGCTTGCACGGCGAGAGGGTAATCCCCTGACATTCCCATGGAAAGCTCCTGCATTTGTAGATTCAACCAGTTTTGCTGCCTGATTTTTTCAGCTAGTTCACGGGTACGTTCAAAGACTGCCAAACTCTCCTGTTGGGATAATCCGAGTGGGAGGATTGTCATTAACCCTTGAATTTGTATAGCATCGCACTGATCAAGTTCTGGTAAATCCGCTAGCAGTTCTGGTACAGTCCAACCGTATTTATCGGGATCTGGCACAACTTTGACCTGGAGGCAGAGTTGTGGTCTCAAGGACAGCTCAGCGGCTATTCGATTCAGTCGCTGGGCTAACTTTAGACTGTCACAAGAGTGAATCCATTGAAATTGTTCCAGGGCTTTTTTGGCTTTATTGTTCTGTAAATGCCCAATTAGGTGCCAGTTGAGGTTTGGTAAATCTTTCAGCTGGGCAACTTTCGCTTCCGCTTCTTGAGTGCGACTCTCGCCAAAATCCCGAATCCCAGCTGCATAAGCCTCTCGCATAGCATCCACCGACACCTGTTTGGTGACGGCAATCAGCCGGACTCCTGCTGGTAGCTGTTGACGAATATCGGCAATGCGTTTTGTAATTAAGCCACTCATAGAAAGGTTTGCTTATGGATGAGCTGAAGCTTCTCAACGTCCTGGGATGACCCAGTACGACGGAGCAGACGCAGGCGATTTTCCACTAAGAGGCGAGCGTCGGAACGACCAATCGGTTCAAAGGAGAGACCGTTGGAACTATTTGTTACCACAAAAAATAGGCGCTGGGCATAGAGGGTGGTGAACAATTCCTGGCCCTCTTCAACCATGCAAACTCGAAAAAGCAGACCAAACGTTGGGTGGTTCAGGTAGGTTTCGGCGTTCATCAACATCTATACTAAAAATACCCATCCCTGGTTAGGGGATCGGAAGGAGTCACCTGGATCGCAAAAGCGCTGACTCCTAATCAAGATATGCAGATAATAGCTTGATTCGGTATGTAAGGAGAGTAAGTCTGTTGCTGAACTCAACTATGAAACGGTACAGTTACCAGAGGAAGAGATGCCAAAATTACCCAACTCCAAGCCCAAAAACTTGACTCAACCGGAGATTCTGGCTCCGCTAAAATAGCATCAATCCGCTCTGCCAAACGATTTCGAGGCACACTACAACTAAACGCCGCACAAAAGTCTTCAGAGGAGATCATCGAGCTACTGACAACCTGAATCAGCGATTCAGCCAGTAGCAGAGCATCTACTTGATTGAGTGCCCATTGATCAGCTCGGAGTTCCCGCAAGAGTAGCAATTCTTGCCACAAAGCTTCTGTATTCGGCAACCACCCAGTCATTCGGCGTAACCAGCCCAGCCAAAAAAACCAGAACGTATCCCGATAATAGTAATGTGCCTGCTCATGGGCTAATACTGCATCCAAATGAGCCTGATCCAGCGTCTTCAACAATCCCTGACTAACAACAAGGGACGACTGCCAAAAACCAATCTGGGCGCTAAAGGGAACATCTGTCTCCAGAATACGGGCAACTTTCCCCTCAAGGTTGATTTCGGAGTAGGTACGAACCCGGCGTAAAGAGCGCCATCCCTCACTGGCTAACTTCAGCCCAGAAACTCCTGCAAACCCCAAAAAACCCAAAGCCAGTAAATAGCCCAACCAGCCTGCTTGCAGCCCAACCATTTGTCCTTGTGGACCCATACAACATACGGCTAATGCCGTCATCAGCAGTAGCAACTGGGGAAAGAGAAACAATAACAGCGCCCGTTGCCAGCGTTCTGCCCAATTGCCCATTGGCTCGAATTCTCCACATCTGAGAAACCAAGCTAATCCTAACGCTCCCAAAATCATCACCAAATGCATTACTTTTCCTCCCTAGCGCGACGCACAGCTTGAAGACGTTGGCTAATTGCTTCTATTTGCTCCAAGCTTGCAGAGTCAAGGCTATCAGCGAATGAGGCGACTACGTCCGGGTTGCTCACTGCTAAAAATTGCTGCAACTGGTCATAAGCCCTTAGTACCTGCGCCTCAGAGCGAGAAACTAAGGGACGCCAACAGAAGGCACGTTCTCTCTTATCACAAGCCAGCCAACCTTTTTTGGTAAGGCGACCCAACACTGTTGTTACTGAAGTATAGGCTAACTCTCGATCCGGGTCAGCCAGAATGTGTTCATGCACGTCTTTGACAGTGGCAGAACCGAGTTTCCAGATGATGTTCAAAATCTCTGCTTCCAAAGGACCAAGGGAGAGTTGTTTCGGACGGTAGTTTGGCAGAGGTGTCATGAGTCGTTGTTAGTTTTTAGGGACAATACACCAGAGTAAAGTATGACAGCTTGTCTTTTGACGTGGATAGTTGCTCCCCTCAAAATAAGGCAAAACTTTCTGGAATGAACAGTCGGCGCATAAGAGGAGAACTGTCTTGAAAAAGCTACTGTCAATCGTCCTGTTGATGTTCGCGGTGTTGAGTCTTGCCCTGAGTCGTCCTGCCTTAGCTGCTGACACAGCTAACGGAGCCAAAATTTTTAGTGCCAACTGTGCCGCCTGTCATGCTGGTGGTCGCAATGTCATTATGG
>CBDTXL010000417.1:0-4689 GCA_965364435.1 uncultured bacterium | reverse complement strand
TCCAATTTGGCACGCACCACCTGAATATCTTGCCACATTAGCCACTTAGGGGCACCCTGCTCCCGTGAAGGATTCCGCAGCAGGTAAGCGGGGTGGAGAATCGGCATACAAAGACGCCCTTCCCACTCTATCCAGGTACCTCGAATCTTAGTGATGCCCCGCTTATCCCCAATTACCCCTTTTACCGCTGTAGCGCCAGTAAGCAGAATAATCTTCGGGTCTACTAAGCGAATTTGTTCTAACAAATAAGGCTTACAAGCAGCGATTTCTTCAGCGGTGGGAACCCGATTCCCTGGTGGACGGCAATTATGTACAACACCTGCTGGTGTCACGAAATTGGCTGTATCTTCAACATCAATACAGTAGACTAAATGCGAATCGGGTTTAGGTGGCAACAGCCTCTTATCAACTGGCTTCCAGTGTGTCGCAACTGGCTCTTCCTGATACGCTTCCATATTAAATGGAATACCATGCAACTCCTCAGGTAATTTATAACGCATTGAGGCAGGAACATATTCGGCAATACTCTCTAAAAATCTAATTCCTTCCCCCACTCTGAAACAAAGCCTCCAACTCGACCGAAAAACAGCATAAGTCTGATAACCTTGACTATCGAAAAATTTGACAATTTTTTCCGCCGTATCCGCTTTGATATCTCCCAAAGCAATCTCAACATCAATTCTTTGTGTTTGCTTTTCTCCTTTTTCTTCTCTTCTCCAATACCCCTTATCCATGTACCAGATGGCTAAACCCAACTTATCTAGCTTTTCTAGCTCTGTAACAGGAAAGTCTTTTTTGCCATTGGGATACCATGCCTGACGAAGCTCCTGAAGATAATAGGTTTTCAACAAGTCCATGCTAAGGGATTGATAACTTATTCCATTAGCTAGCTTTGCCAAAACTTCTTTTATCTTCGGTTGAAACCCCTTTAAAACTCTGGCTTTGAGTTTTAAATAAGCTTCTTGTTGAATACTATAATGTTCGTAAAACTGTCCATTTAAATCAATGCCAGCATCACCTAGCAAAGAGCCTAATAATACTTGTAAACTTCTTGAACCAGGGGCTGGTGTCCCAGTAGCAACTAAGTCATCATCCCGCAAGTCTTGAACGTTTATCCAGCCTCTGCGGGTGAGAACCGGATGGTCTCCAGTGGCAATATAGCCAACCTCACTCTTATTACTATCTGTGCCATTTTTAAAAGACACCTTGTAAAGCGGTCTTCCTGCGACGCTAGACCGGTGCCAGCCGATTACTTTTTTCCAAACCAGATGACCCTCATCATCAACACTCAAAACTTCACCTGACCACTGGTTTTTCACAATCCAGCTAAGACGTTTAGCACCTTCTTTTGTGAAAACTCTTGTGTCACCCCCAAGGCACTTTACCATGTTGGCAATATATACATCCTGCTCAGTGTCGAGCTTCACAGACGCCAGGATTTTCTCTAGTAGTTGCCCTGCTTTCCCCACAAACGGCAACCCGGTCTCGTCTTCGTTTTGACCGGGGCCTTCTCCGATAATCATGATCGGCGCTTTGAGGTTGCCACGTCCAACGACGGCGTGGGTGCGAGTGGCTCCTAAGTCACATCGCTGGCAAGAGTTGCAGTGTTCGGCTAGCGGCACCATTGAGTCGTAAGTGCCGGGAGGAATGGGAATTTTGGCACTGGTGGGAATTAGCTCAGGTTGGACGTTAGCTGGCGTTGATTGGGTATACGCTGACTGGTCAAAGAGGCTGATTTGTTCTTCGTTGGACATGGAATCTAAGAGTGTCGTATCCGTGGATGCACAAAGTGCCAGTGGGGATTAAAAGCCCTTTAAATTTTAGAGTGGATTTAGGACGACAGAGAGTAATGATCAAGAGGAAATATTTGTGTAATTTGTAAAGAATTATCCCTTTAGTGCAAGGCAGCTTGAAGAAAATCAGTCATGATGAGGTCAAGCAAGCTGTTAAGTGCTGGAGGAAGCCATGTCATCTGCACCGCTGTTTAGCGATCGCGCCGATGCCGGTGAGCAGCTGGCTCAGTCGCTTCTCACACACCTAAACCAGCTGAGAGCAGCTGGCGTTATGGCTGGGCCGATTGTGTATGCGCTACCTCGCGGTGGCATCCCAGTCGCCGCACCCGTGGCTCATCAACTGGGTTGTCCTCTCGATATTGTTGTGGCAAAAAAGATTGCAACGCCCCAAAACCCAGAATTAGCAATTGGTGCTGTGACCTCAGAGGGGCATGTTCTTTGGGCACAACAAAGGCCATTTGGAAAAAAACCTTCTAAGTTGCTGGAAACCGCCCTGCTTCAAGCTCAAGAAAAAGCTCAAGCTCAACTGGCACAACTTTCCATTGCTTGTCCTGGGGTTAATCCCAAAGGTGCCTTAGCGCTCCTGATCGATGATGGAATTGCCACTGGTATGACGATAGTAGCAGCAACACAAGCCTTAAAAGCGCACGACCCAGCTCAGCTTTGGATTTGTGCGCCGGTAGCACCAGCAGGATTGATGAAGTGGCTTTCTCGGTGGTGCGATCGCGTGGTTGTCCTGGAGACACCAGACCCCTTTCTCAGTGTTAGCCGCTTCTACGAAAAATTTCCTCAGGTTGATACTGAGGAAGCTCTAATTTATTTGCAGCAACACAATTATCCTCTCACTACCGATAACCAAACGTTCGACGCCCCGACGCGGGGGTAGTTAAACCGGCGATGCTGAATTATCTTAACGAGTAGCCCTAACATTGGTAATTAGTTGTTAGTTTTGCTCAAGAATCTAGCAACTAACAACTAACAACTGATAATGAGCAATGAGACTTTGGCAATTTTGGTGGCGCACTTTAGTTCTTTCAACCCAGTACAATCCACCTGAGTTTGTCGAACTGATGATGACCTCATTGACGATGGCTTTACTGGTGAGCTGGATGCTTACGTCTGCTTGGCCATACCTGGTACTCAGTTCAAGCTTTGCAATGGGAGCGGCGATATCAATGTGGGTACGGCAGCTAATTGCACCTTCGCCTCATCCCTGTGTCGTGAAGCTGCTTGCTGTCCTGTTGCTCATCTACAGTTTGTATGCCTTTGCTTTGGTGGCCCAGCTTATTACTTAGACTGGTGCAGAATCAGGCGATTAGTCGCGGGGTCATAGGCGTAAATTTCTCTACCATGAGAGGCTGTAGTAATTTCCCCTGGGGGTGGATATCCCAAAAGAGTCAAATGCGCGATCGCTTTTTCCAAATCATCTACTTCTAAACATAAGCTCATCCCACTTTGGGCAGAATTCCCAAACTCTTGCTGGTGCTTCTCTTTCGGCTTGAAGATTCCCAGGCGCAATCCTGGCAACTCAAACTCAGCATAAACATGCGGGATGTAGGGCTTTGGTTCTTGCTCCAGCAGTTGGGCATAAAACTGAACCAGAGTTTCGGTATCAGCCGCTGCTAGAGTGACGAAGGCGTTAGTGTATTGGAAAGCCATTTGACATCCTCCAGAAGCTAACCTAACCGATAGCGAGTGATTTAGATAAGAGCAATGTGGCGAGACGAATTGGCGCAAGGATATCCGACTATGGGCAGAGGACAAGTAGCATCGTGGCATTGTTATCAAAGGCTGGGAACCCTGAGCTTGATAGGAGTAATGATGATTATCCCTATTTCTTCAGTAAAAAAGGCTCCAGCAGAGGGTATCCCCCACATTATCCTAGAGCGATCGCCTAAACAGGTGCAGTTGAATCGTCCTGAAGCATCCATAGCAAGCGAACCTGCACCCGCTATGCCTCCCCCAGAGCTTCCCCCAGCAATCTTTCCAACGAATCAAACACCCACCATCAGAGTTCCTAGCCTGCGCTCCATCCCAGCCCCAACACCGACGCCAGTCACAACTTCCCAGCCGCTTGAGCGTCCAACCCAGAGAGTATCTCCTGCTCCTAGTTCACCACCAGTCATTGAATTTGGTCAGCCACTGCCGAAGAAAACACGGTAGTTCGAGTGCCGATACAGGAGGTGCGTGAGATAGTCTAAGCGATGCTACACAGCCACTCCGAAGAGCGCCCTATAAAGTCGCCACTATTATCTACAAAGCCTGAGAGACCTGTGGATGTAGACTTAAAAATTATCCGTTTCCGGTCGCGGGCCAACTGTACCAGGTTGGTTAAGGAACAAGTTATCAGCAGCTTCGTTTTGATAGATACACTTGATTTCGGGCTTATCCTCCAGATTGCCAGTGAAGCCAAACGTATTCATCCGCCTTTTACAGTCTCCCACCTGCTCCGATGTCACCAGTTTCTTCTGCTCCAGAATGGCCCAGTTATTCTGGCGCAAGACACACCCAGGGCGCATACTGGGCTGGGTAACGTAGACATTAAAAGGGTTCAGCGTCACGAAGACACGCATATCCGTAACCATAGCACTGGCTCCATACTGAATACAAAGCTCAGCATTCGGTGCGCTTCGGTCAATGACTTCACGGGAGGCAACATTTTCTGGGTTGAGACTCGCTGTGGAGCTAAAAGCAATGCCAACCCCAACTCCCAGAACAAAGATGCCCCCAAAAATTGCGAGGGAAGTGTAGTTGAACAGAGAAGGCTTAGAAGCCGAGGTATCACGAATTGGAGGCCTGGATTTACGTTTCATCGTTAGTGATTCGACTTTAAGAGAATTGGCAGGGAGTAGTCGCAACTGCCCTTCTATTCCCAGTATGCCTACAGATTACCCAA
>CBDTXL010000416.1:0-4699 GCA_965364435.1 uncultured bacterium | reverse complement strand
TGGGTTAGAGAACAGGTTTAGGCATCAAGTTTGGTCTATCATGGGGCGGGGGAAAGTGAGGATGAAAGCACAGGTATTCCGAGGGGTCAATCAGCTGAATTACGAAGAGGTGCCAGTACCCGAACTCCAAACTGATGAGGTACTGGTGCAGGTGCAAGTTGTGGGCTTGTGCCAGTCTGATATAAAAAAAATTCGCTATCCCCTCTATGAGCCACCGCGCATTTATGGTCATGAAACGGCTGGGGTGATTGCGGCGGTGGGAGAGGAGGTCACGGGTTGGCAAGTCGGGCAACGGGTTGTGGTAATGCACCACATCCCCTGTATGCGCTGTGGCTACTGCCTGAATGACAACTTCTCGATGTGCGAGGTTTATAAAAATATCACGACAACAGCTGGGTTTACTCCTAGCGGTGGCGGCTTTGCGGAGTATGTCAAGGTGCCGGGGCATATTGTGCGAAATGGGGGGTTGATTCCGATTCCAGAGGGTGTGAGTTTTGAACAAGCTAGTTTTGTTGAGCCGACTAACTGCTGCCTCAAGGCGGTCAAAAAAGCGCAAGTTGCTCCTGGTCAAACTGTCTTGGTGACGGGTGCTGGCCCAATTGGGTTGATGTTCATTATGCTGGTGAAGTATTTTGGCGCGAGAGCGATCGCAACTGACCTCATACCCGCCCGTATTGAGAAAGCTCATGCTGTTGGTGCTGAAGCTGCCTTTGATGCCCGTGACCCAGAGTTGCAACGGAAAGTCTTCTCATTGACCGATGGCATGGGCGTTGACACAACGTTACTCGCCGTTCCCAGTGAAAAAGCCTTTTTCCAAGCCTTGAGCTGTACACGCAAGGGCGGCAAGATTCTGTTTTTTGCTGAGTTCCCTGATGAAGTGGAAATCCCGATCAATCCCAACATCCTCTACCGCCGGGAAATTGACTTGATGGGTAGTTATAGTTCCTCTTACCGGCTTCAGTCTCTGGCGACTGAGATTGTGTTCAACCAGCGTATTGATGTTGATGCGTTGATTAGCGATCGCTATCCCCTAAAACAGTTAGCTGCTGCTGTCGAACAAGCGATCGCTCCGACACCCGATACTTACAAGATCTTGATCTATCCTCACCTCAGATAGTGGCGAAGCATCACTTCAAGGTCATCAACAGCATAAGGCTTAGTAACGTACTCATTGCAGCCTGCTGATAAGATCCGCTCTCGGTCCTCTGCTCTTGCCATAGCCGTCACGGCGATAACCGGAATCATTGTTGTTCGAGGGTTTTGCCTGAGTCGAGATAAAACTTCCATGCCGTCCATGTCAGGCAGCATCATATCGAGCAAGATCAGAGTTGGCTGGTCACTTTGTGCTAAGTGTAGAGCCGTCTGACCATCTGCGGCAGTGATAATCTCACAACCAAGCTGCTCAAGTACGAAGGCGAGTAGCAACAAGTTATCTTCATTGTCATCTACAACCAAAGCCAAGGGCTGTCCAGTAACAGGCTGTTCGCTGTTGCCCACAGAAAGTTCCATATCCACGTTCTGCTCCAGGGAAGCCGTAGGGAAAGCGAGACCATCCTCAATAGCAAAGTGGACAAGGCATTCAATAAGCGGCTAAACGGCGCTTATTACAGACTGGCTTGTACCTGAGCTGCGCTGAGCGAGAGACTAATGGGTTTGAATGGGATTTGCTCAAAAGAATTCATCCAGAGAGATATTCTACTTTAAAACAAGATAACTATGAACCTCTATCCAGAAAGTTCCTGATACTTCAGTCTTTCTAGCAAAATCTTAAAATTACATCCATTTAGCTTACATTGTTAACAAATCAACGAATGAAAGGCAAGGGGGCTGTTTGCTGATTCCACTCCCTGTTTCCCCTCTCTCCACCGCTGATGAGTAATATGGAGGCAGCGCATGCTTGCTCCTAGCACCTCATTCTAGAAAATTCTCAAATATCTTGAGGAACTGGGAGCAGTAACACCAATGTTGTGGAAAAATCTTTAAAATATGCCTTCAGATACTTTTATTTTGGAACAGTGCCGTCCTATGAGTCAGGAGTCATCCAAGCCTACGCGGGGGCAGCTAGAACGCTTGCTTTCACAAGGGCTCCAGGCTTTGTACCGTGGGCAGTTAGGGCATCAGCCCAGTAAGGTGACTTGCCAACTGTTTGATGAAAAGCTGGCAATTATTGTTGAAGACTCGATTACCCCACCAGAGCAACTACTGGCAAATACTGGTCAAACAGAGTTAGCCGAACAAGTTCGCTCAGACTTAGATAAGGCAATTAAACCCCAAATCAAGGCTCTAATTGAGGAATTGCTTGGTGTTTCTGTCCTTGATGTCCTCAGCGATGCCACCTTAGAAACGGGTCGCACTGGTATCATCGTTGTCTTAGATGTTACACCAGAAGTTCGCAATCCTGAAGCGATGCCCAAGGTCAAGAAGTGAAATTCTCTCAGTGTCTAATCACTAGGCGATTATACGGAAACTCCATCGCCTCTGGTGTCCTTAGAATCTCTGATTCAACGGGATACAGAGGCGATATTAGATCATTGCTGGCAAGCGCAGATAACGCTGGACTTTGGCTTCAATGTCCTCTAACATATAGGGCTTGCTGACGTAATCATTGAATCCTGCCACTAGAAGGCGATCCCGCACTTGTGCGATCGCTAAGGCTGTCACCGCAATCACAGGAATTGTCTGGGTTATTGAATCTTTTCTAAGTATAGAAATAACCTCAATGCCATCCATATACGGCAGTACAATATCTAACAGAATTAAATCGGGTTGATAGGTTCGCGCTAAAGACACAGCGCTCAGACCGTCAACCGCTTTGATTATGCTGCACTTCATAGGCTCCAGTGCGTAAGCCATCAGCAGCAAACTATCTTCGTCATCATCCACTACCAAAATTCTCGGATCTGTGGCAATAGAGTGTTGACTGCCAACAAATTCTGCAAATTTCTCCCCAGAAAAAGGGGAACGTTCCAAATCATCCATGCTGCCTCTAGGGAAATCCTACGACGGTAACGTCCCTCTAACCATAAGATTGAATAATCCACTCACCAAGCAACTGTATCGCGCTTGCTGTTTGCTGGTTCGTAGTCAACCCGCCAGGTTGTCAAGTCTTTGCTTTGAAGCAAGGAAAAGGCTTTTCAAGCTAGCAAAAGTCTCGTTTGCTTGAGCGTATTACTCATTGTAGTGCAAATCGCTAATAAAATAAAGATTTATTTAAGAAACGCCAACTTAACGGATGTATCTACTCAGGACTTAGCCTCAAAACTTAGCACTAGCAAGGGTCGCCTGAGATTTCTTAAAGAAATTGTGAAGCAATCTAAAGAATATAAGGATGGGAAAGTTGCGATCGCAGTAGACTGGGGGTACAACTGCTAGCCCCATCTACATTGGGATAGGAGAGCGAGGCAATGGGGATCGCCACGATTAACCCAGCAACCGGGGAAACAATAAAAACATTTGAGCGCGAGAGCGCGTCGTCGATTGAAGCAAAGTTAGCACGATCGCAACAGACGTTTGAGCAATACCGCAAGACTCCAATGAGCCAAAGATCCGAATGGCTCAACGTTGCGGCTGAGATTCTAGAGCGCGATAAGCTAAGCTTCGGCAAGATTATGACCACTGAAATGGGAAAGACTCTCAAAAGTGCGATCGCCGAAGTGGAAAAGTGCGCTTTAGTTTGCCGTTACTACGCCGAACACGCCGCTGACTTTCTGGCGGATGTCCCAGCATCTACCGATGCCAGCAAAAGCTTTGTGCGCTACCAACCGCTGGGGGTCATTTTAGCAGTAATGCCTTGGAACTTTCCGTTTTGGCAGGTCTTCCGCTTTGCCGCACCGGCGCTGATGGCGGGAAATGTAGGTTTGCTTAAGCACGCCTCAAACGTACCACAATGCGCTTTGGCGATTGAAGAAATCTTCAGAGAAGCAGGCTTTCCAGAAGGCGCTTTTCAGACATTACTGATTAGTGCTGACCAAGTTGAATCGATTATTAATGATAATCGAGTCAAAGCCGCGACGTTGACTGGCAGCGAGCTAGCGGGTGCGAGTCTAGGAGCATCTGCGGGTAAGCAACTCAAGAAAACCGTCTTGGAACTCGGAGGGAGTGACCCTTATATTGTCCTGGAAAGTGCTGATTTAGATTCAGCAGTTGCAACAGCTGTAACAGCTCGGATGCTCAATAACGGTCAATCTTGCATTGCGGCGAAACGGTTTATTGTAGTGGATGCTGTTGCTGATGAATTTGAGCAACGCTTTGTGGAGAAATTCCAGACGCTGAAAATCGGTGACCCAATGGATGAAAACACCGATGTTGGTCCCTTAGCGACTCCCGGCATCCTCGAAGACTTAGACAAGCTCGTCCAAACTTGCATCGAAAAAGGGTCAAAAGTCCTCGTGGGCGGACAGCCCCTAAGCGATCGCCCCGGTAACTTCTATCTGCCCACAATTTTGACAGACTTCCCACCAGGAACGCCAGCTGACGAAGAGGAATTTTTTGGACCAGTCGCGCTACTCTTCCGGGTACCTGATATTGACGCTGCGATTAAGCTGGCGAATTCGACGCCTTTTGGACTCGGAGCGAGTGCCTGGACAAGGGATGAGGAGCAAGCCCATCGATTGGTTGACGAACTCGAAGCCGGTGCTGTCTTTATTAATGGCTTAGTCAAATCCGATCCGCGTCTACCCTTTGGTGGAATTAAGCGTTC
>CBDTXL010000415.1:0-4701 GCA_965364435.1 uncultured bacterium | reverse complement strand
CCAGCCTAGAGTAAAAACCCCACTCCCCTGATCTGACACCCGCAGATGGTCAAATCCATCGGCATTTAACGAGGGCGAGGCGAAGAACACATTTGGTGGCGTCCGCCCAGCTGCCAAGTCAGCTAGTGCCATATCCGTAGTATTGTTTTGTACCAGGTAAAAGACTAGGCGAGAGCGTTGCGCTGCTGCTTGCAGCAGATCGCTGGGGTCAACGCTTAATACACGAGTTTGGTTAGCAGCGCCAAACCCGTTTGGCGGGTTTGAGAGTGCCGAGAAGATAACTTGCGATCGCTCCAATGCAGCTTTCAGATAGCCTGCCGAGTTTGGCACAATGCCGTTGATCGTGCCTTTGTTATCATCGACGACAAAAACTCCGACTTCATTGACAAATGCACTATTGCCGCTGGGAGCAAGGGTGAACTGGAGTTGGGTTTGTCCAGGAGAACCTTGGACAAGGAAAATATTGTCCGGGTTCCTAGTCAGACTAAGCGGAGTTGTTGAGGGTTCAGGTCCTGGTGTAGGTGTTGGCGTTGGCGTTGGTGTAGGTGTAGGTGTTGGCGTTGGTGTCGGTGTAGGTGTTGGCGTTGGCGTTGGTGTCGGTGTCGGTGCTGGTGTAGGTGTCGGTGTCGGTGCTGGCGTTGGTATCGGTGTCGGTGTTGGCGTCGGTGTTACTGCATTGACGATTACATCCAGGGTTGCAGATGTTGAGGCTGTGTCAAGGTTAGATGTCTCAGTTGCTATGGCAGTAACTGTCAGGGCAAAGTCGTTATCAGTAGAGGGTATGATGGACAGACCAGTCAGTTGATCTAGAGTCAGCTGCCAAATTCCACCGCCAAGATTCGTGCCAGCACTGACGGTAGCGGTGGCGGGGATGTTTGAAAGTTGGATCGAGAGGTTTTCCGACCCGTCAGTATCGACTAGCGCAGCGTTGATGTTCAGGGGAATGGGGGTTTTTTCATCACCTGAGGCTGGGTCAACGGTGAGGGTTGGCGCATCAGCTACTGCATTCACCGCGATCGCTGCTGTATCGCTCTTGGTGCTGAAGGCTGTTATCCCACCAGTTCTGTCTACCGCTGAGATGTCAGCTGTCAAGCCGTTGGTGCCACTGGTCTGATCCCAAGCGTGGTAGGTGATCGTAGCTGTACCGCTATAGTTATTGTTGGGAACAAAGCGGATTTTGGTGTTAACGTCTGCTGCCAACAATCTTGCGGCTGCTGTTGATGGTGTGCCGAATCCCGTCCAATTCAGCCCATCATCAGTTGAATACTCCCAATTCCCCTTGGCATTGTCCACCGCTGTGACGGCAATCCCCTTTAGCGAACCGGGGTCTACATCGGTAATCGCACTGCCTATCAAGGCAGAAACCAACTCACCGTTGTTCGTTGTGGGGTCTTCAGGAATCCCTGTCAGATTCGGCGCTAATGCTGCCAGTGTGGGAGCAGTGTTGATGCGGATAGCAAAAGCGGCGAACTGGGAGGGCAGGTTCAACCCTGCGCCAAAATTGTTGTCACTGACAAGTATTAGCGATCGCCTCCCATCTGCCAGAACTGGACCAAGGGTCATGCCTTCAAAATTGTCAACCAAACCGAAATCAAGCTTTAAATCAGCAACGAGCTTTTTCTGGACTGGTGTAATGCCACTATTAGGAAGGGAATCAGAGCCTGAAATATCAGTTGCTCCTAGCAGAGACACCTCATACAGTCTCAAGCTGCCTGCAAATGGAGGGTTTAAAGAACGGTCGATCGCCAGGAAGGTATTATCATCCAGTGCCAATAGTTCAGAAAGACCGTTTACCGGGTCAGTATTATAGAGAAATTCTCCATCTGGTAAGCCTGTGGTCAGGTTGTATCTTAAAATTCGGGAAGGACTGCCATTCGTGTTTGTAGAAGCAGCGCCATCTTGTTGCAGGGCATTTTCTGTCGCCGTAAACAGAAACTGTTTATCAGGGGTGATGGTCAGACTCTCAAAGGCTCGATTGTTGCGGATGCCAGTAGCGTCTGCGGTTGCTGCAAATTTAGCCGGAATCGGCAGCACTAGGTTTTGATTTCCAGAGAGGTCAAACCGATTGATAAAAGGTTGGGCGGGGGGTTGATTGCCCCTGAAAACGCCTTCTGAAGAGATGAACAGATTCCCATCAATAAAGGCAATGCCTTCTGTATCAGAAACATTAGGATCAAAGGGAGGGGGATTCCCGATAGTTGTCACACCCGTCAAAGCAACCCCTGTCAGGTTACCCGTATTCAGATCAATCGTGGGGTTTAGGGTGTAGAAACGAGCAGGACCCGGACTACCAGTAACATTGCGACCATCAGAGATAACGTAGTAAGTGTTACTGGCGGCATTGTAGGTAATCCCTGATAAGCCGCCGATCTGGTTTCCATTAATATCAAGAGTACTGGCAGGAATTATTTTGCTATTTATGTACTTAAATTCTGTAATTGCAGACATCTCACCCCAATTAACGATGAAACTTTGTTGGTAATTAATTCCCTAATTGCTGCCTATTTTCAGCAGAAATTTGGACACCTCTATGCCAAAACGATGCCCATCTAATGGGAATATGGCGGTGCTTTGGGTTGTACTGCTCCAAGATGACACAAGCACTAGTTGAGTGTCATCAAGCTTGTATTAAATTACGAGAGCAACAATTCCAAATTCACTAGCAGCTTTCTACCGCGTTGGAATAGCCTTGCTATCCTGAAGGAAGTTGCCCTGCTCGGACGGTGAGCGCATTTAACGATGACTGAACAACCCACTCGCATCTGTATTCTCGGTGGAGGCTTTGGGGGTCTATATACTGCCCTGCGCTTGAGCCAGCTACCTTGGGAAAAGCCGCAACGACCAGAAATTATCCTGGTTGATCAAAATGACCGATTCTTATTTTCGCCTTTACTGTATGAACTGCTCACTGGCGAACTCCAAACCTGGGAAATTGCCCCACCCTTTGAAGAACTGTTGGTGAGCACGGGGGTGCGCTTCACTCAGGCTACTGTGGCTGGCATTAATGTAGATGAGCGGCGGGTACAGCTGCAAGATGGACCTGAATTTTCTTATGAGCGCTTGGTGTTAGCCCTGGGTGGAGAGACACCCCTGGATATGGCACCAGGAGCAGCTGAGTATGCTATCCCGTTCCGCACCATCACTGACGCCTATCGCCTGGAAGAACGGCTGCGGATTTTGGAAGAGTCGGACGCTGAGAAAATCCGGGTAGCAATTGTCGGTGCTGGTTACTCCGGGGTGGAGTTGGCTTGCAAGCTGGCAGAACGCCTTGGAGAGCGTGGACGGCTGCGGTTGATTGAACTGGGTGATTTGATTCTCAGGACATCGACCGACTTTAATCGAGATGCCGCACACAAAGCTTTGGATGACCGCAACGTCTGGATTGATTTGGATACTGGGGTGGAGTCTATTGCTCCGGACACGATTTCGCTGTTATATAAAGGACAGGTGGATACTATCCCTGTCGATTTGGTCCTGTGGACAGTGGGCACAAGAGTTGCCTCGGTAGTGCGATCGCTTCCCCTCAAGCAAAGCAAGCGGGGCCAGCTGACAACAACACCAACACTACAAGTGGTTGACCATCCAGAACTCTTTGCTCTGGGGGACCTAGCTGATTGTTGCGATGCAGTCGGTCAGCAAGTTCCCAGTACGGCTCAAGCTGCGTTCCAGCAGGCAGATTACGCAGCTTGGAATATCTGGGCTTCCCTCACGGGGCGTCCCTTGCTTCCCTTCCGCTATCAAAACTTAGGGGAGATGATGACCTTGGGGACTGATAATGCAACTTTAACAGGTCTAGGAGTAAAGCTAGATGGACCTTTAGCCCACATTGCGCGGCGTCTTGCCTATCTGTATCGTCTGCCTTCCTTAGACCACAAGCTGAAAGTTGGCTTTAACTGGATTGCTCGACCCGTGTTGGATCTGTTGTCTGGGTACTGATAGTTGTTACTTGTCAGTTATCGAAACCCTGGTTGCAGGTTGCAGGTTAACAGGTTGAAGGTTAGAAGAAGTGTAAACCTTTAACTTTCAACTTTCAACCCTTAAGAACTTTCAACCGTTAACCTTCCAAGCTTCTACCCTATGATTAATGGCAATGCGAAAACCGAAAGTCATTTTTCTTGATGCGGTCGGTACACTCTTTGGTGTACGAGGAAGTGTGGGTCAAGTGTATAGTGCGATCGCTCACCAGTTTGGTGTTAGTGTTCCAGCTGAAACCTTGGACAAAGCGTTCATCCAAGCGTTCGCTGCCTCTGGGCCGCCAATTTTTCCAGGAACAGACCCTGAAGAAATTCCCCTGTGCGAATTTGAGTGGTGGCGGGTGATTGCCCTGCGTACCTTCCAACAAGTCGGTGTTCTTGATCAGTTTGCCGACTTTACCGATTTTTTTGATTTACTCTACGCCCATTTTGCAACAGCTGAACCTTGGTTTATCTATCCCGATGTTCTCCCGGCTTTGGAGAGGTGGCGACGGATGGGGATTCAGCTAGGTGTTGTCTCTAATTTTGATTCCCGTCTCGACTTAGTTTTAAAAGCGCTGAACCTGAAGCAGTTTTTCACCTCCGTCACGATTGCTACACAGACTGGCGCGGCTAAGCCTGACCCACAGATTTTTGCGGTGGCTTTACAAAAACATCACTGCAATGCCCAGGAGGCATGGCACATTGGTGACAGCTTCAAAGAAGACTATCAGGGTGCTAAGGCAGT
>CBDTXL010000414.1:0-4702 GCA_965364435.1 uncultured bacterium | reverse complement strand
GAGAGCAAGTACGGGCGGATTTGAAACAGCTATTCGATCAGCAGCAGACACCAGTAGTCTACGTTACTCACGATCAGACGGAAGCGATGACTCT
Organism: uncultured bacterium; assembly: GCA_965364435.1. Taxonomy (GTDB): domain Bacteria; phylum Cyanobacteriota; class Cyanobacteriia; order Cyanobacteriales; family Coleofasciculaceae; genus CBDTXL01. The sequence goes on along the minus strand of CBDTXL010000414.1, from coordinate 4,608 downwards.
TTCGAGCAAAGTTGCAGTGCTATACGACGGCAACCTGCAACAACTAGCACCGCCGCAAGAAATTTACACCCGACCTGCTAACCAATTTGTCGCGGGTTTCGTGGGTAGTCCCCAAATGAACTTATTGACACTCAACTGCGAAGGTAACAATGCAGTCTTGGGTGAGTTTAGAATTCTCTTACCGAACCTAGCGACAGCACCTTCACAGATTGTAATGGGCATCCGTCCAGAAGATGTCCACCTTGCTCAGCCTGAGGATAGGCTGACGATTCAGGGTCGGATATTCTTAGTAGAAAACCTGGGAATGCAGAATCTAATTAGCGTTCGGGTTCAGGGTTCAGATTTGAAGATACGCGCCCTGTTGCCTGCTAATCAGATGTGGGAAGGAGAGGAAGTAACGCTATCAGTAGCACCGCAAGCGATTCACTGGTTTGATGTGAAAACAGGCTCGCGCATTCAAAGCCACGACCAATCGGATCGAGTAGCCTCACCTCTGGATCTTGGTACAGATAGTAATGGACCCGTTCCACCACAGCGTCAATTTACCAGCAATTAAAAAGGAAAGGAATGTCCACAGATTCCCGCTAGTGACACTACTGTAAAGCTTTAATTTCATAATTAAACTTGAACAAGAAGATGACTGAATCGCAGGATAGAGAGTTTGAAGAAACAGAGGGGGCTTCCCTTTCAGTAGATCCAATGTTAAAAACGTTTGTACGTTTTGCAGAAGAACAGGATCTTAGCTTGGGAGTTACTCTGACTATTCATGGATTATTGATTTCTGGAAACATCATTAGTTACCAAAAGTATCTTGAGGGAATCGCTCAAGGCTTTGAATCTGCCACTGGTAATCAGGAAATAGGTCAAATCCTTGCTGAATCTTTCCGAAATGCAAGTCAAGGGTATATGGAAATCCAAAAAAAGGAAGCAGAAGCATTAGAAGGGCTTCTTTATCCCCGGTATATTAATCTATCTGATGCAAGGTTTATATTTGGCAACAGTATTGTACCTACAGAAAAAGGGGTTTATTGGAGAGGACGATTGGAGGAAGTTGACGGATTCTCTCTTGGCGCTATGTCAGCTTCAATATAGTAGCTCGTACTTTAGCGGCGACTACCACTAAGAAACGCGATTCACACTCTATCTAAGCATCGAAAGTAAAAGAACACGGTGTAACGGAAAGCCGTTAGGCACACCCCTCATTGCTTGTTCGTCAGCGGTACACCATTGGCAATTTAGTGTTTCAGCCAATCGGATGTAGGTCATGTCATATGAACCTTTAGCATAGTCTACAGCCATTCCCACTGCTGCTATGCACTCATCCTCAATTGCCGCAGATATTTGAATTGGAATTTGGAAAAAGGCTCTAGCAAACTCTACTGCTTGTGTTTTATCGAGACGTGGTGGATTCCCTTTGACCCGTCCGCAGGCTCTTGCTAAAAGACCACACACCTCATACGGAAGAATTTGAGGAGCATGTAACTCAACTTCATCAGCTAAAGACGCTTCAAGGATTTCGTCAGCTAGGTCAACATCGCTTTCTATAGCATCCTTCAGAAACCATTTAGCCGCAACGCTTGCGTCAATCACTAAACGCTCAGGTAGATTCACGCATCTCCCTTAAGGTATCTACGATATTGAAGTCAACTAAACCCACCTCATCCCGCAGATTCTTGATTCGCTCATACAACTCTCGGCGCTCAGGTGAAAGCTTATCTAGTCTTTTCCGTCTTTGCTGCGTTCTATCTAACCTATCGCTACCAACCTGTGATATACGCTGTAGAGCTTCATTTGATGCTCTTTCAACTCTCTTTAGTATCTCACTTGATACATCCCGTTTTTTGGCAGGCAACCCGGTTTTCTTTCTTCTACGGGTTGAGAGACTAGGCAGTACAGTACTCCTGACAGATTCTTCGATAATTTGCCCCAAGTCAGTGCCATGCTGTGGTGTACCCGCTGTTATTTCCATTCGGACAACTGTCATCACCATATAATCAATCCTTTTTTACCTGGTTAGAACTAACCTTGATTAACTTCAACCTCATGCTTTGGGGCAGTATGTGATCTATCGGGAAATCCTTAACGAAATGGGTAAGCTTTGCAGTGGCTTGATTGGATGGCACTCAAAGCCATCTAGTCTCAAATGCGTCTTGCCCATCCCCATAGACCAACGCTCCATACTCTTGCCATCGTACCACTGCTTCCGGGGTAAGTTCAGGAGCGTGCAAAACACTCAAATTTTCCTCTAATTGGGCTTGAGTTTCTGGTGCAGTCAGAGCCAGGTGTACTGCTTTTTGGTGTAGCGCATATCGCTAACAATCAGCCGTTGCGGGAAGGAAATAATTTAAAAGTATTAACTTTTATTTATGAAGAGAAGATGAAGTTTGTAGTTATTCTCTCACTAAATGTTGACATCTAGCTAGTGCAGAGTGCTATAAATGAGTCGCAGATTCAGGGAGTTAGGTCGCCTATGTAGGAGATTTTCCCTCTAGGTTAGGTGGTAGTATTTCAGCTTCAGGGTGTAAGTAAAAATCATCAAATTTGACACTGTTGAAATAGTGGCTTGTGCAGCTGGGCAGAAGTCCTTTACCTCTTCCGAGGAATCAAGAAAGCAAGAAAGCCTATTAGCCATTCCTGATCGTTAGTTTATTTCTGTCAACTGTACTAGAGCGTCGGTTAATTAATGGTATGGGCAATCTCCGGACTTCGTCCCGCTTGCTCGCTCACCGCTGCGCCCGCTGTCGAAGAGAGCTATCACCTTCGCTCCGGCTGTGGTTGCCCCTACAAGGGTTTTGGGGCTTTTACCGAAGGCAGAAGCCCCTACGAAAAATCGTCATCTTAATGATTAGTGAAGCGGCGATTTAGAGATTTTCATCCTTTGTTGTGGGCGATTCGATTACGCGATCGCGACGCTTCACTCTCCTAGTCCTGAGACATTTTCTCTCAGGTTAATTTTCATATGCAAATGATAAATATTGAGCAATTAGAGGGACTGCAAAGACGTCTGAGAATACTAGTGAAAGGATTTGATCGTTAAGGACTTCGAGAAGGAGAATCCAGACATTCGCATCCAGATCGTAGAGGCTCCCAACGCAACGGACTTGACAGAGAACCTCTATACCTCAGCTTTTATCCTGGGGGACTCGCCTTACGACCTAGTTTACATGGACACAATCTGGACAGCCAAATTTGCCGCTGCCAAGTGGCTGCTGGATTTGTCTTTTCGAGTCACTGATAAGGATTTAAAAGTATTTATGGATAAAGATGTGGAGGCGGGACGCTACAAGGGCAAGTTGTACAGAATACCGCTTCGCTCTGATGTCGGGATGCTTTACTACCGTAAAGATTTGCTAGAAAAAGTGGGAGCAAAGCCGCCAGAAACCTTTGAGGAGTTGGTCAAAGTTTCTAAGCAATTACAGGAGGAAAAAGCTGCTCATTGGGGCTATGTCTGGCAAGGTGCTCAATACGAAGGTTTGTCAGCGATGTTTGTTGAAGTGCTTAAGGGTGCCGGTGGCTTTTGGGTTAACCCCGACACCAACGAAGTCGGACTGGATAAACCTGAGGCGATTAAAGCCGTTGAATTTCTACGCAGTGCGATCGCTCAAGGTATTTCTCCTCCTGGAGTCACGACATACCGGGAAGAAGAAACCCGACGCTTGTTTGTCAGTGGCGAAGTTGCATTCTTACGCAACTGGCCTTATGTCTGGTCTTCGGCAAATGAAGACACTTCAAAAATTAAGGGCAAGATTGGCATTAAACCGATGGTTCACGTCCCTGGTGAAACAGGTGGCGCTAGCTTAGGCGGTTGGGGTATGGGAATTTCCAAAACCTCCAAACATCCGGAAGAAGCCTGGAAAGCCATTCAATACTTTAGCAGCAAGGAACCACAGCTCCGCTTCACTCTGGAGACGGGCAATATTTCAAGCAGACGGGATTTATTTACAGACCCACAGATTATCGCCAAATATCCCCACTACCCGCAGTTACAAAAAGTGGTGGAGAGTGCCGTCCTACGTCCATCGATTGCTCAATATGCCCAGGCTTCTGACATTTTGCAGCGCTACCTCAATGCCACGCTGTCAAATCCTCAACTCAGTGCTGAACAAGCAATGAAGTCTGCCGCTAATGAAACACGCAGCCTGTTAGGAGCAGTTTAGAACAGATGAAAACCGATCCAATTCGCGCACAGGAACAAAGGACAGGCTGGCTCATGGTAGCGCCTGCATTGTTGCTACTCCTGCTGATCTATGCTTATCCCATTTTGCGCTCATTCTGGTTGAGTTTGTTCACGAAGAATCTGGGAACGCAGCTAGAACCTGTCTTCTCTGGTTTAAACAATTACGAACGGATGATGGGGGATGGTCGCTTCTGGCAAACTCTCTGGAACACCATAATCTTCACCTCGACATCCGTTGTCCTGGAACTTTTATTTGGGATGGCGATCGCACTGATTTTACATCAGGCATTTAAAGGGCGTAGCCTAGTGCGAACTGCTGCAATCCTCCCTTGGGCCTTACCAACCGCTCTCATTGGTCTTGCCTGGGCGTGGATTTTTAACGACCAGTTCGGTGTTTGGAACGACATCCTGATGCGTCTGGGCATTATTCA
>CBDTXL010000413.1:0-4705 GCA_965364435.1 uncultured bacterium | reverse complement strand
GCTTCCGCTAGAATACTCACCAAGCGAAACAGGGCAACGACACTGAGAATCACACCAGCAGAAAAGTGTCTGTCAAGGAGTGCGATCGCAGTGGCTTCAAACACCCCAAGACCTCCAGGTGCCCCTGGAATAAGTAAACCCAGTAGCCAAGCAAAGCTAAAGGCAGTGTACAGCTGAGGGATTTGATCGGGATTGAGCGGGCTTATAGCCAGCCAAGTGAACAAAAACCCGGTACCACGTAGTCCCAAAAATCCCAATTCGCCTAATAAAGGCAAGAGGGGATAGTGTTCAATCCAAAAGGCACTGTCCTCAGTTGGCTTTCCCTTTAACCGGCTTGCCAGTTGCATCAAGGGGTTTAAGAATCGGGGATGAACCGCCAGCAAAACCACGCACAAGCCGAGAACTTGTAAACCTCTAGTCTGCGGGTTTGGCGAGACATCACCCCAACCCAACTGGCTGCCGGTTAAGGCAATGATCAAAGCCGCCGCTGCCATCAGCAGGGGTTCTAGTAGCACACTCAGACTTGCGGCTCCTAGAGAGCCACCGGCAGATGTGATCGCCCAGATGCGACCATAGTATTGCCAGACATTGCCAGGTAAATATTTAGCAATGTTCGTTTTCAGGTAAACCTGAACCCCCCACCAGTTTCCAAAAGGTTGCTGCAAGGCTTGTAGAATCCAGCTCCAGACCCAGCCTGCCCAAGTGTGAGCGAGTAAGGTGATGAGTAGCGCGATCGCAAGACTTGCCCATCCAGAACCAGCAATCCGGATCGCCGCCACTTCCTGCCAGTGGTCTTTGAGTGCCGTTGCTAAAAAGAACAGGGTTCCGCCCAGAATCACCCAGCGCAGGTAGGGCTTCAGACGCAACAAAATTTGCTTCATCGGTCTTATCCGCTGGATACCTCGTCTATAGTTTCTATAGGCGGGGAGGAAAGCGGGGCGGGATGTGACGCTTTCCTTAAATAATTGGGGTGGGAAAACAGAGGTGCAATCTTTTCCCCGCTCCTGTTAATAGCCAGAACACGCCTACCTTGCACGGTGTAAAGTGAGCCTCGCCAAAGTTAACGGTCGGTACTTTCTGAGTAGCACTGGCTTTTCCCTATGACCTGTTTAACTACTCAGTTACAGAGCTACAGACTGGCTACGCATCTGTAGGTGTGAGCTTGAACACTTGCCGTTAACGTAGCCCAAAGGTATAGGCTGGTCAACATAGGCTTTTTCAAACCTCGCCTATAGCTAAGGCTATAGGCGGGGTAGTTGACGGGCTTGTTTGATGAACCTTTATCATGCAACATCTCCTAGGCAAAAACAAGCGGGAATGAAGCTCAAGCCCATTCTTAAGCCTGCACGACCCAGCAGGCAAGTCTCTTTTTTTCCTCAGCTTTATACAAGCTTGAAGATTTTAATATTATCTTCATATAAATACACTTTTACATAGCTGACATGTTATTGTGATTTTTTTATAATAATGACCACAACTAGAGGAAAATAATAATAATTTTTTACAACAGCAGACTTTTACCGCCGGTGACCGATTAGGGTAAGGTTTTTGTAAGGCTGAATACAATCAAAATGGGAAAAAATTATGCTATTCAGTGAAGACCTATCCTCAACAGGCAAGAGTTCAGAGTCTAACTGTCCAGCCTTTTCAATTGTTCTCCCGGTTTACAACGAAGAGAAAGGCGTTGCGTTAACGCTTGATCATCTACAGGAAAATCTAAAGTCTTCTGGCTGCCAATATGAGATTATCGCTGTGAACGACGGTTCTACAGACGGCACTAGGGAGATTTTACACTCTCGTAGCGATATTCGAGTTATTGAACACCGAAGAAATCGGGGATATGGTGCTGCACTGAAAACGGGGATACGAAACGCTAAGTATCCGATCATCGTGATTACCGATGGTGATGGCACATATCCCAATGAGAGGATTCCCCAACTAGTTGCCCTGACAGAGCAGGCAGATATGGTTGTGGGAGCCAGGATAGGTGCTAACGTTAACTATTCAAACCTTCGGAAAATCCCGAAGTGGTTTCTTGTCCGCTTTGCCGAGTGGATAACAAATACTCAAATCCCTGATCTAAACAGTGGGCTGCGAGTCTTTCATAAGAGTGGCGTCGAAAGGTTTATAAACATCCTGCCAAATACATTCAGCTTCACCACTACCATTACTGTGGCAATGCTGACAAATGGTTATGTCGTCCATTATGAACCCATCGACTTTCATCATCGCAAGGGTAAAAGCAAGATTAAGCCTATACGCGATACATTACGTTTCGTTCAGTTAATCTTGCGAACAGGGCTGTACTTTGCACCCCTTAGAGTGTTTATGCCCATATCTGGCTTATTCTTTGCTGGCTTCTTGTATACGCTAATCCAAGACATTTTTGTCCGAGAAGACTTAACTGAAAGAACGCTCATTCTCCTAATCGCTGCTACTCAAACAGGAATGTTTGCTCTTTTGGCTGACATGCTTGATAAGCGAACATAAGGCACCTAAACAGTGAGGTTCGGGAGTTTTACCATCAAAAGTGGAGGATAAGATTAACTTTCATTAGCTCCTTGTATCTGATATTCGTACTCCTCACCCATTGGGGAAAACTTGACCTAGAATATACCATTTATTGTCATGCTGCTCGCACATCTGCAAAGATTTTTAACGGCTCCACTTGATAAAAAATCCAGAAGTCGGGTGATATTTTGGTTCAGTTTAAGCCTGACTTTCGCAGCAATCTACGGGATTCTGGGGCTACAGGAAGCATTCAGTAGTGAGTATGTTGTGCAGGATGATGCGCGGCAGCATGTGTTTTGGATGCAACGATTTTTTGACCCAGGGTTGTTTCCTAAGGATTTAATTGCCGATTATTATCAATCCACTGCACCATTGGGCTACACCACCTTCTATCGGTTATTCGCAGTTCTAGGCATTAACCCAATTCTGCTGAGTAAACTCTTGCCAATAGTGCTGGGGGTAGTCACAACTGGCTATAGTTTTGCTCTGTGCATGGAGATTTTGCCCGTGCCAGCAGCAGGATTGATCTCTACTTTACTGATAAACCAGGCGTTGTGGGGTGGAGCTACTATAGTCACTGCCACACCTAGGGCTTTTTTCTGGCCATTTTTTGTGGCATTTTTGTACTATTTGCTGCGGCGCTCCTTGTTTCCCTGTTTAGTTGCGATCGCATTGCAGGGATTGTTTTATCCTCCCTCTTTACTGATAACAGCCGGACTCTTAATCCTGCGGTTGTTACGCTGGGAGCGTGGATTGCCCCGTCTTTCACTAGATCGGAGCAATATTCTGTTGTGCGCCACTGGACTAGGGTTCGTTTTTTTGGGGCTGTTGCCAGAGGTATTAAGTGCCTCCGAATTTGGCCCAACCATCACACTTGCTCAAGCCAAGGTATCACCAGAGTTCTCGCCAGAAGGACGGACAAGCTTTTTTCGCGACAACCCTTGGGCTTTTTGGCTCAATAACAACCGCACTGCCCTAATGGGATGGCCGTGGAATCCTCCAATTCTCTATGGGGCGTTAGCGTTGCCGATTTTGCTGCGATATCCCACTCGTTTTCCCTTAGCTAGGCACGTTACCCCTAGCGTCACCATCTTATCGCAGCTGCTGCTCGTATCCGTCAGCCTATTTCTGGCTGCCCATGCCCTGCTATTCAAACTCTATCTTCCCAGCCGATACATGCAGACCATAGCCATTGTGTTCCCTTTAGCGGCTGGCATGGCATTGATACTGATATTAGATGCAGTTTTCCACGCATGTGAACAGCAAACCAAGATTACACCAACAGCTGTGGGTCTATTTTTTGCCGTATATGCCCTGTTGGTAACTGTCTATTATCCTGGCGGATACACGAAGAAGGGGTTAGTGGCTCTGCTGGTTTTAGGAGCGGCGATCGCACTGATATTACTCCTACTGGATTCGGTTTTTCACAGATCAAAACAGGGAGAGGAACCTTTCCTCGGACGACAGTTCCTGGCACTGGCATCAACAGCCGTATTGGCAGCGGCACTAGTTGTCTCTCCAATGAAGGCGTTCCCAAAAAACGATTACACCGTGGGCAAAGAACCACAATTATATAAGTTCTTTGCTCAGCAACCTAAAGACATTCTCATCGCTGCCTTAGTCGAAGAAGCCGATAACTTACCGAGTTTTGCCAAACGCTCAATTTTAGTGGGGCGGGAATATGCTCTGCCCTACCACACCGGGTACTACGCCAAGATTCGTCAGCGTACTACTGACCTGATTAATGCTCAGTACAGTCCCGACCTAAAACAAGTGCAGAACTTTATTCAGAAGTATGGGGTAGATTTCTGGATTCTGGAGCGGAAAGCGTTTACGCCTGAATATATCACTAAGCCTGGAGCGAAGATCAGTCGCTGGATTAGGCAATTTCAACCAGCAGCTACAGAGGCTCTAGAGAGGGTCAAGAAGGGGACTGTTCCAGCCTTAGCAAAAGTTAGCGATCGCTGTTTGGTTCTTGAGAGCGATCGCTTAATCGTAGTGAATACAGAATGTATTGCCAAATTACCCCCAGATTAATTGGCTCTCGCTACATAGGGTGATAACTCACACCTTATACAATTCCTCAAATCCTTATCAGCTATAGAATTCCCATGACCCATGACCCATGACCCATTACCGATTACCCATGACCCATGACCCATGACCCATGACCCATGACCCATGACCCATGACC
>CBDTXL010000412.1:0-4707 GCA_965364435.1 uncultured bacterium | reverse complement strand
GCACCTGGTAGAAGTTTGCCTGCACCGCCACTACTGTCCCCAGTAACGGTTTAGAAACTTGGGACAACTCGCTTTCAGGGTGAACCCCACTCATGCAGGCGCTAGTGGACGCCGCACCTTCAGGGCGAAGTAGTTACTGCGATCTTCGACTTCCTCGATCGCGTAGCCCTCCATCGCCAAACTATCCGGTACCTGCTCAATTGGTTCTCCAGGATCGAGCCATACTTCTAATAAGGCTCCGGGTGTCATTTGCTCCAATCGAAGTTTAGTACGCACAAAGTTTATCGGGCAAGGCGTCCCGCGCAAATCTAGCTGGGCATCAGGCGTCTGCTTGGGCGTCGATGCTACTGGGTTACTCATCCGCGAAACAGCCCTCCTAAGAACCCTTCTAAACCGCCTTTTCCTGTGCGATCGCCCTTAATCTTCGCCAGCTTTTCGAGCAGTTCCCGCTCCTCAGCCGTGATCCGGGTGGGGATATCAATCAAAATCGTAATTAGATGGTCGCCCCGACTCACCGGGTTCCCCAATTTTGGTACACCGTGATTTTCCAGGGTCAGCACTGTACCGGGTTGTGTTCCTGGGGGAATTGTTAACTCCACGGGTCCATCCACGGTATTTACTTCCAGACGACACCCCAGAATTGCTTGCAAATAACTGATCTTAATCTCAGACAGGACATTGATCCCATCCCGCTGAAACTCTGCGTCTTCCTCAACAAATAAATAGACGTATAAGTCTCCCGGAGGGCCATTGCGTACTCCTGCGTCCCCTTCTTTAGAAACGCGCAGCCTCGTGCCATTATCCACTCCTGGTGGAATGGTGATTTTGAGCTTTTTCGTTTCTTGTTTGCGGCCCGCGCCCCCACAAGCTTCACACTTGTCCTCAATCACCTGTCCCTCACCGTTACAGGCTGGACATACTGATACTTGGGTAAAACTCCCAAATGGTGTCCGGGTAGCGCGACGTACTTGACCCGTACCACTGCAAGTTGGGCAGGTGCGGGCTCTAGTTCCCGCTTTTGCACCTGTGCCGTTACATACTGCACAGTTTTCTAGATGAGGAATCCGGATTTCCTTTTCACCACCAAATACGGCTTCCCGAAATTCCAGCTTCAAGTCTAGTCGCAGGTCGTCACCCCGAACCGGACCACCCCGTCGGCGACCTGTTTGCTGACCCATCCCACCCGCAAAGCCACTGAAGAAGCTTTCAAAAATATCGGCAAAGCCCATATCTCCGAAGTCCACACCCGGACTGTTGACACCATCTGGGCCAAACCTGTCATAGCGTGCCCTGGTTTCGGGTTCTGAAAGGACTTCGTAAGCGCGATTAATTTCCTTAAAACGCTCTTCCGCCCCTGGTTCCTTGTTGACATCCGGATGATACTTCCGGGCAAGGCGGCGGTAAGCACGCTTCATTTCCTCTTTGTCGGCGTCACGAGAGACACCAAGAATTTCATAGTAGTCAGGCATAGCGCGCTGATCTGTGTTGGGTTAGTTAGTAAGGGCGGGTTTGGTGTAAGTCGGGCGATGGTGTGAAGCAACCGCTAGCACATTCAAAGCTCAACCTTAGATCTATCCATTGTCTAACAGAAAAACAAGCTGAGCGCTACCTGCTTTTATGAACTCGGTTTAGTCAACTGCCTCATAGTCAGCCGTTACTGTCTCCTCATCAAAATTAAGAATCAAGTCTTCTTCTTCAGAAGCTGTTTCAGAATATTCACCGAATGCTGGAGTTGAGGCTACCTCCTCTGCCTCTGTGAAATCATCGGGATCTAAACTCGGCGAGGCTTGCTGATACACAGCAGCGCCAATGGCAAACAGAGTTTGTTGGAAGTCATCCAGTCGCTGTTTGACTTCTTCAAGACTAACTGATGAATCAGTGAGCGCCGCTTGCAACTGTTGTTTTTTCTGTTTTCCCTGCGCCTTGAGTTCCTCCCGCACCTGGTCACCGTTGTCCTTTAAGGTCGTTTCATAGCTGTAGAAGAGGCTATCTGCTTGGTTTTTCAGTTCCACCAGTTGTATACGGCGACGGTCTTCTTCAGCATATTTATCCGCCTCGACGCGCATCCGTTCCACTTCGCTGGTACTTAACCCCCCCGTATTGGTAATCCGGATACGTTGCTCTCTACCTGTACCTTTGTCTGCTGCTGAGACTTGCAGAATCCCGTTTACGTCTATTTCAAATGACACTTCAATTTGAGGGACACCACGGGGGGCTGGAGGAATGCCAGTAAGCAGAAACTTACCCAGGCTCTTGTTGTCCCTTGCCATCGCCCGTTCGCCCTGCAACACATGGATTTCTACAGAGGTTTGTCCGTCTGTAGCGGTGGAAAATATCTGGGACTTACTGGTAGGAATAGTGGTGTTCCGCTCAGTGATTTTCGTGAATACTTCTCCTAAAGTCTCAATACCCAGCGACAGGGGGGTTACGTCCAGTAGGAGCAAATCCTCGACTTCGCCGCCCAAGACCCCACCCTGAATCGCTGCTCCCAGGGCCACTGCTTCATCAGGGTTGACCGAGCGGTCTGGCGACCTCCCCCCGAAAAACTTCTTAATCGCGTCCTGTACAGCGGGGATGCGGGTCGAGCCACCAACCAGAAGAATGCGGTCAATATCATCTGGCTTCAGGTCGCAGTCTTTGAGCGCCTGGATTACCGGCTCTATCGTTCCTTCTATTAGTTCGCCAGCCAGTTCTTCAAACGTCGCTCGTGACAGTTCCATCTCCAGGTGCTTGGGACCTGTCTCATCAGCCGTGATGAATGGCAGGTTGATGGAGGTTGTCACCATGCTGGAGAGTTCAACTTTTGCCTTTTCAGCCGCTTCTCGCAAGCGCTGAAGTGCCATTTTATCGCTTCCCAGGTCGATCCCTTCTGTTGCCTTGAAGTTTTCAATCATCCAGACAACAATCACGTTATCGAAGTCATCCCCTCCTAAGTGATTGTTGCCGGAGGTCGCTTTGACTTCAAAGACACCGTCCCCAAGTTGCAAGACGGAGACATCAAAGGTGCCGCCCCCTAAGTCAAATACTAGGATTCGCTGCTCTTGATCCTGTTTGTCCAGACCGTAGGCAAGGGAGGCGGCGGTTGGCTCATTGATGATTCGCAGCACTTCCAGACCGGCAATTGTGCCAGCATCTTTTGTTGCCTGTCTTTGGGCATCTGTGAAGTAGGCGGGAACAGTAATTACGGCTTGAGTTACTGGTTCTCCTAGAAAGTTTTCCGCATCCTGTTTTAGCTTTTGCAGGATCATTGCCGAGACTTCTTGAGGAGTGTAATCACGACCCCGAATCTGGACATCCACAGTATCATCGCGACCTTTGACACAAGTGTAAGGGACACGCGATCGCTCCGCTGCCGTGTCCTCCCATCGACGCCCGATAAAGCGCTTAATGCTGTAGACCGTGTTTTCGGCGTTGGTCACTGCCTGCCGCTTTGCCAGTTGACCTACCAAGCGTTCGCCTGACTTGCCAAATCCCACAATACTCGGCGTGGTTCGCCCACCTTCCGAGTTGGAAATAACGATGGGTTGACCCCCCTCTAAAACAGCGACGCAACTATTGGTCGTGCCCAGGTCGATGCCAATGACTTTTCCCATAGTGCTTCGGTGTAAAGGTCTGTAAACTTTTTTGATTTTCAGTTGAACTGGCTGTCCAAACTGACTTTACCCTGTTCAACATTACTCTTGTCCTACTTGTACTTAATTTTGAGACTGACACCAAAGGACGGCGAAAACAGTCTGCTACTTAATTTCCCGTGGTCTCTAGGATGCTTTCCTCTGAGGTTACCACGGGTTCCACAGCAGCAGCAACTTTCACTCCTGCGGTGTGCAGCACTCGGTCACTCAGAAGATGAACCGGGGTTCTCATCTGAGCCCTCACTGTGGATCTCTGGTGGAGCCGCCGCGACTTTGACCATCGAGTGACGCAGGACGCGATCGCCCAAGAAATATCCTCGCATCAGCTCTTCGATCACCGTGCCTTCTGGGTATTCATTTGTCGGTTCTCGCATCACGGCTTCGTGGAGATTCGGGTCAAACTCTTTCCCTTCGGGGCGCATGGGAGCCACTCCAATGCGCTTGAGGCAGTCTACCAGCTGCTTATAAACACCCTGATAGCTTTTGTGAATGGTCATTTCCCCATCGCTTTGAGGCTTAAGATGCGATCGCGCCCTCTCAAAGTTATCAACCACTGGTAGTAACTCACTGATAGTGGATCGCTTTACCTGCTGTTCCAATTCCTCTTTTTCTTTGGTGGTACGCTTGCGGAAATTATCAAAATCTGCTGCAATCCGCACCGATTGAGTTTTCAAAGAGTCGCATTGCTGACTCAGCTCTTCTATTTGAGCTTTCAATGCCTCATTTTCAAGCTTCAAGCTTTCCAGCGCCGCTAAATCACCTCCGGGTGACGGCACATCAGTTGCTGATTCTGCTCCTACGACCTCCCAAATTTCCCCTTCTGGTGTCACCGCTGAACCCGCTAACGACTCAGCCGCTTGTTCATCAAAATTGGGGGACGACTCCAAATCAGTTTCTACACTCCCGTCCCCCTGTCTCCCTGCCGAGCCTTCGCCAGGATTTTCTTGATTAACCGCGACCTCATCTGTCGGCTGCGAAGTGTTATCTAACTGCTTTTCTTCGTCGATCATGCTCCACTCATCCCAGTCCCGTTAATAGACTGCTAGTAATTGCGATCTCGTTTGTCTATTTTTAC
>CBDTXL010000411.1:0-4715 GCA_965364435.1 uncultured bacterium | reverse complement strand
TTACCCATTACCATGCATTACGTAGTGTGACACTTCAAGGAAAGAATGTGGGTTAAATAAGACGGTCACTGTGATTCTTCTGCTAAAGAGCGGTCAACTAAGCTTACGATTTCTGCATATTCAAATTCGTCGGCGAGTTTTAGTACTCTGGTAACAAAATGAGCATACTCAGGGTTTAATTGCTGGATTTGGAGGATTGAGAATTCTACACCTGAAATATCACCAATTTGAGCGGTTCGATACAGGGCAAGCAGTTCTTCACGAGGCGGTATCACCATTTGTGATGGCGTCGGGTCTAAGTTAGTTGTAGATAGCCCCTCCCCAAATTTCAAAGAGTCCTTGGAGAAAGACGGGAAAGTTAAAATCGTCTGGGTAGAGTTCAAGTTTCTCCGCTTCGATTTTAGAGAGGTCTAAAATGTCGTTAATCAGAGTCAGAAGGTGTTCGCCGCACTTGTGGATAATCTCCACACCTTTCTTTTGTTGAGGAGTAGTGTCTTTGTAGCGTTGCAAAATTTGGGCGTAGCCTAAAATGCCGTTGAGGGGGGTGCGGAGTTCGTGACTCATATTCGCCAAGAATGTGCTTTTTGCTCGATTGGCAGCTTCTGCCGCTTCTTTGGCATTTTGCATAACCTCTTCAGACTGTTTGCGCTCTGTAATATCAGTAACTTGGGCAATCAGATACAGGGGTTCTTGTTGAGTACCGCGCATCAGAGAAATACTCGCTAGTCCCCAGTCCCCATATTACTGTTCCATCCTGACGAACAAATCGTTGTTCAAGCCGATAACCGACTTGTTCACCAGCATACATTAGCTCTATGAATTCTAGCTCTTGAGACTGGTCTTCTGAAGAGATAATATCTTGCCATCTCATCAATAAAAGTTCTGACTCCGAATAATCCAGCATTTGACATAAAGCTGTATTAACTTCTAAAAATCCACCCGCAATAGAGATAAGAGACATCCCTACGGCGATCGTATCAAAGGCTCCCTTAAATTTGCGTTCGCTGTTTTTCAGGGCTTCTTCAGCACGTTGGCGCTCGCTAATGTCGGTAATCATCCCTAATGCTCCCGTGTATTGCCCCGAATCGTCAAAAATCGGACTCGACGCAATCAGTGCCCATAACTCAGAGCCATCTTTACGGCGGAACTTGAATTCATGCCGTTCTTGAATTCCCTGACGGCGACGCTCTAAATGCCGGGTGGCGAGTACTTTGCCTTGCTCGTCCATAAACGCGAACAGGGACATCCCCAACATTTCCTCAACGCTATAACCGAGCATTTGAGTCATCTTGGGATTTACAAAGCTGGTTTTCCCTTCTAGGTCGATGATCCAAATTCCCTCATCGGCTGTCTCAACAATTTGACGATAACGCTCCTCACTCTTTTGAAAGGCAAGTTCTGCTCGTTTCTGTTCCGTTAGATCGCGCAGACCGACAACCACTCCCGATATGGTATTGTCTGCTTCCCAATAAGGCGAGTACGTAACATTCAAGAAGCGTTGTTTTGTAGGCTTAGCCTTAAACTCAAACCAGTGTTGATAACGGACAGTCTCTCCAGCAATACATCGATCTAAACGCTCTTTCACCAAATTTTCAAATAAATCCGAGCCTAAAAGATCGTTAACTGAATGTCCTACAATCTCGTTAGAAAGTTTATTATACCAAATCAGATAAGTTTGATTGACTACTTGATAGATATAGTTCCTATCAATCAACGCAATACCATCGGCTGTTGCAGAAACAATCCGTTCATACCGTTGTAAGTTTTCCTCGGCTTGTTTGCGCTCTGTGATGTCGTCAGAAAAGCCTATGAAGCGGAGTGGATTTCCAGCTTCATCCCGAACTAGCAAGATTTGTGTATAAATCCAACTAATTGAATGATCGGGGCGAATAATGCGATACTCTTGCGTGACATTATTGCCTTGAAACTGTTGTGTAAGACAGATAATAATCTGTTGGCGATCATCGGGATGTACTGCATTTAACCAAGAGTCAGGGTTTTGATATAAGCTCTCACAGGTGCGTCCAAAAATCTTTTCATATGCTGGACTAACATACAGAAATTGCCGAGATTTGGCACAACGAATGAAGAACAATTGGTTAATCGTGGATGCAATTTCTTGAAAACGCTCCTCGCTCTGCCGCAGTGCTTCTTCGGCAAGTTTGCGATCGCTGATATCAATCACCACGCCATGCCAAGCAATCTCGCCATTATCTCGCAGCTTGGGTCGAGAGCTTCCCTGTAGCCATTTAATCTTGCCGGATGGATTGATTACACGCCACTCATGCTGAAACGGTTGTAGGTTTTCCAGGCTGTGTTTCACCGCTGCTTCATAGCCAACCCGATCCTCTGGATGAATGCGATCAAGCAGAATGTTGGCATTTTCAAGAATCTGCTCAACTGATATCTCATGGATCGTCTCGATCGCTCGACTCATGTGTTCAAAGTAAAACGAGCCATCGACTTGTCTGACGAGGATGTAAATATTGGCGGGTGAGGAGTCGGAAATCTCCAAAAAGCGGGTTTCGCTTTGCTTTAAGGCGATTTCGGCAGCTTTGCGATCGCTGATATCAGCAACAGTACCCGCTAACTTCACCACCTCACCTTGGGCATTGCAAATCGGCTGTCCCTTGGCGTGGATATAGCGAATGTTGCCTTTCTGGGTGATGATTTTCAAATCAGTGTCAAAGGGCTGATTAGCGATCGCTACTTCAGCTACTTCCCGTTGATAGCGTTCCTGGTCATCTGGATGAATCCGCTGAAGGGTCAAATCGGGTCTGGGCACAGGCGCTTGCTCTTCGGCTTCATAAATGCGATACAGTTGCTTCGACCAAATCACCTCCTGCTTAGCCAGATCAAACTCCCAACTGCCAACCTTAGCAATGCGTTGAGCTTCGGTGAGAGCAGCAGTTTTTTCCGCAACCTGTCGTTCTAAATCCTGGGCATAGTTTTGGCGAAGTTGGTCGGCCTGTTGAAGATCCCTCACCATCTGGCGAAAGGATGCCGTCAAGCTCTCCACTTCAGCAATGCGGGTGGCTGGAAGCGTTGTATCGAGGGTGCCAGCAGCAACAGCTTGGGTTGCCTGAGTGAGGCGAAAAAGCGATCGCGTCATTCGCTTAGATGTCCAAATCCCACTGCCAATTGCTCCCAGTAGCGCCAATCCGCATAGCATCACCGTGCGGTAAACATTTGCCTGAATTTGGGCCATGAAATCCGACTCTGGCACCACAATCACAATTAACCAATCCAGCCCCAGCAGATCGCGAAACGGCATGACGCGGACAAACTGCTGGACTCCCGCCTGTTTAATCTCAAGCTCCTGAACGGTATGAATTTTGCTGAAATCACCAAATTTGCTGGTTAACTCGGCGGTAGTCTCCCGTATGAGGGAATTTTTACTCTCTAGGGCTTTGAGCCGCTCCGTTTTCCCTGCCTGTGACCTAAATAGGGGTTGGTTGGTGGAACTAGCAACCACAAGCCCTGAGCGCTCAATAATAAAAACCTGTCCCGATTTGCTGATATGCAGGTCTGACAAGAATTGGTTAAACTGATCTAGCGTAATATCCGTTGCCAGCACTCCCTGTAGCTTGCCAGAGGGGGCATAGACAGGTAATCCGGCAGAAATTCCCAATTTGGTTCTATATGAGACAAACGGGTAAATGGGGCTCCATGTTGCCTTGCCTGCTTGCTTTGGCGTTTGATACCAGGGTCTAATTCTGGCATCGTAATTCTGGGAAATGACCCTGCTTCGGCTCACGTTACCCTGAGTATCAACCTCAAAAATAGAATAGGTGCCTTTGGCAAAGTGTTGGGTGTGATAAATACTAGGTAATGGGTTTGATTGCCCAGAGCCAATCATGCCACCCCGTTCGTTGGCGATCGCAATCGTGCTGACGCCAGGAAATCGCAATATTTGTTGTAAGAAATATTTTTCTAGAGTTGCCGGATTTTTTGTCTCGAATCCTGGTATCGTACCTAAACGGATGGCATCAGCGTTGAGTTGGTTAATCAGATGGGGCACTGCCAGCGTTTTTTCCAGGTAGAGCGTGGTGCGATTGCCCACTTCATGCATCAATTGTTGGGACACATTCGCGACGGATTGCTGCCCACTGCGGTAGGAGAGATAGCCCACCAAGGTTACTGCACCTATGGTTTGCACCACAAACGGTAAGGTGAGAACAAGTCCCAGGGGCAGTTTCCTAAAGACTTTGTTAGCTAAGCGAGAAACAGTAAGAATGGGCATGGCGCGAAGGGGTGATGCAGGTGGGAGTGCGATAGCGCAAGCGCTGCTGCTCTTCAGATCGCTTCAAGATGACTCAGCGATAATATAACTCTGAAGTCTTGTGTCACTCTGGGCGATCCGCCGCAAGGCGGCAGCGCAACGCTCTCGCAAACGCTGTGGCCCTGACTTTGCGGGAGTTTTCCCAATTGGGCTACATTGCATGAGTTTCTGAGAGAAACTCGCCGCTCAAATCCTTAAGTTGGAAAGTTTTCAGGATTTAGCCCAGAGCGCGATTTTGGGAGAATGACACCAGAGCGTTATTGCATCCGGTCAATCATGCGATACTGAATCGCTTCAGCAACGTGCTGGGTTTTGAGTTCATCATCTCCTGCCAAATCAGCAATAGTACGCGCTACTTTTAGGACGCGATCGCTTGCGCGTGCTGATAACCCTAATTTGCGAATTGCTCCTTCTAATACATTGCGGGAGACAT
>CBDTXL010000410.1:0-4719 GCA_965364435.1 uncultured bacterium | reverse complement strand
ACAGGCTTTTTGTCAAAGACAATTAACAGGGGAACAGTGCTACTCCGCGCCCAGCTTGACAGTTCGTAGATAGTAAACGGAAAGCTTTCAGGCAACAACATCACCCAAGGGGGAAGCGAGGGGATGCCGCGCCAATCGTAACAGCCAATTAGTGCGAGGTGAAACTTCGTAAAAATTCGTGTCTTGCTGATGCCACCCCGTGGTATAATGAAGTCCCGCGCTCGCTTCATCGCTGGGTCAGTCTCCGGTACACCAAGCAGCTTAAGCGCCATGTAAGCTTCAACCGAGGTGCTGAGGTTTCCCCCATCGCCGTAGAAGAGTTCCCAACCCCCATGTTCCCGCTGTTCTTGACGCAGGTAGGTTTCAGCTTTATGCATGGGTCTTTCGGAGTCGGTTCCCCAGATTTTGTGGAGGAGAACAGCCTCCGCCGTCATGGTGACATTAGATTCTAACTCTGCCCACCAGTAGCCTTCTGGGTATTGAAGTGAGAGAAGATAGTTTTGGCTGGATGCGATCGCCTTTGCGACTCTGGATGCTGTCACCCTCTCTTGCGTTTGCATATTTTCCTGTTCACCCTCAACACTCTGTGCATAAAGCAGCATAAAGGAAAATCCTTAGGCTCACCACCGGCAGACAGTTCATCTCCTCTTAGCTTGATTATCATTATTAAAAGCGAGGGCGCAGCATCCTCAAAAATAGTAATAAGACAAGAACGAATGCTAATCCTGCTGCTGTTGCGGCAATCAGGGGTCGATTAGCTTGACGCACTGCGATCGCTACAAATGCCCAGACGATTACAAACGTGAAGGCAATGTCAGCCCGTTGGATAATAACTGTAGCAGCAATGGCTGCACCTGCAAGCAAGGCGATCGCTGTCCACACTTCGGGATTGATGCCCCAACCACTCCAGCCCAGATTGTAGAGCGTTAGCGCCACATTGACGATTGTCGCCACACTAATCCAGGCAAGATAGATACTCAGGGGAATGTGGACAAACCACTTCTGTTGCCGGGAAACCGATCGGTTGCCAATCCCCAACCGCAGATAAATCCCAATCAAGGGCAGCAAAATCCCTAACATCGCCACCAGCGAGAGCGCAAACAGGCGGTACTGGAAGAGAAACACCCAGCCAATCTGAGCAAAACAAGCTAGCACCAAAAGATAGCCCATCCGACGCAGACTGGGATTTTGCCGTTGGGCAGGTAGTCCCTGATAGACTCCGAAGGTAATCAGACCGAGATAAATTAGTCCCCAGATTGCAAAGGCATAGTTGGCTGGGGTGATCAGAACCTTTTTGAAGAATGTATTGGAGATTTCGCCAATCGAGAGTCCGTTGAGTGGGGCTACATTTGCCAAAACATTAATGCCAAAGGCAGCAAGAATAGCACTCAGGTTGAGGAACTGCCTGAGGATATCTCGGTTTATGTATTGGGTGGACTGTTTCATCCAGGTGATGCTTCAACTCGGCTCAAAAACTCACTCAACACCTGCATAAATCGTTTTGTTTCTTCCAAATGGGGCATATTCCTCAGTCCGGTCAAACTCCTCGTTCTTCTAAATAATTCTCAAACTCCCGCCCTTTCTCGACCACTTCCTCAATGTCTGAGTCAATCATATCTTCAGCCAGGTATTGGGCTCCGTACACGACAAAGCTGTTGGGCGTAAACATCTCATCCTCCAAACAGTCCAACTGCAACACTAACAGATCAATCAAGTTTGGAAAGAGATCTGGAGCCTTGGCAATTCCACGCTCACCTGCATTGTAGATAGCTTGCAAAAGGTGACGCCAGCGATTTAATGCTTCGATGTCTTCATTGTCGATGAACCAGCGGATAAAAGCAAACTGTAACTCAGCCAGGAAAGCCGTTGTATCACCGCCGTGGGTATCAAACAACGCTTGCTCAAAACGTGATTTTTGCGGCTTTTGCATCCACTCAGCAAGCTTTTCTGAAGATACATTATCTGGAGGATTGATTGATTCTTCTTGATGGAGGGGTGGAGGAAAATCACGCGAAGTGATGTAATTAGTTAGTTGCTCCCATATTGCCCAAGAATCCTGCTCGTAAGGGATTAAAACCTGACCCATCGCTCCAGCTAATGCTAATTGCTGATAGTGAGCCGTGTTTTCTGGTTCATCATCCTCGAATTGCTGGACAGAGGATTTGAAGACTTTAACTATAGCCTCATTGGGTTGCAAGTAACACCAAAATCCTTTATGCGTTCCCTCAACTTGCACGCTCACATAATGAACACCAGCTGGAACCAATTGAAAGCCCCGAAAGCCACCCTCAATCTCAGAAAAGAATACATCTATCCGCGCTTCTTTTTTTGGCAGATCACGCAGAATGATAAACCCATACTCTGTTGACATCAGTGTTCATCCTTGAATGCGTATTTTTAAGGGTATGTCTCTTTTATTTAGTGGGCTGAAGCGGCGTAGTGTATTTATTTTTCATTTGCGAACGGATGAAAGCGGTACTCCAGGAGGAACTGTTCTTTTGCACCCTTTCGTAGACCATCTCTCGCCTCGCCTTCCATCCAGAGTCAGGAAATCTCCGACTTTCGTACAGTTAGTATATGCTGCCTTTAAATCTTCTATCAACTAGCTACCGAAAAAGACTTAACACATGAGTGAAATTGGATTAGGGCTGACCGCGCTACCCTTAGCCATTTGGTTGGGATTATTGGTTTTTCGAGGTCAATTTTGGCAAGCCAACCAGCAATTAACGGCGCAAGACACTGAATTTGAATTATGGCCTTCAGTTTGTGTTATAATACCTGCCCGGAATGAAGCCGAGTTGTTACCAATCACACTGCGATCGCTTCTCATCCAAAACTACCCAGGCTCTCTCCATCTAATTTTAGTGGACGATCAGAGTACGGATGGGACAGGGAAG
Organism: uncultured bacterium; assembly: GCA_965364435.1. Classification (GTDB taxonomy): domain Bacteria; phylum Cyanobacteriota; class Cyanobacteriia; order Cyanobacteriales; family Coleofasciculaceae; genus CBDTXL01. The sequence goes on along the minus strand of CBDTXL010000410.1, from coordinate 1,822 downwards.
GCCGCCCAACAAGTTGCCCAAGATTTAAACAAAACGTCTCAAATAGAGGTTATTTCTACCCCACCCCTACCTCCAACCTGGACTGGTAAACTCTGGGCAATGGAGCAAGGGATTCGCCATGCCGAAAAACGAACACCGCCACCCGATTATTTCCTATTTACCGATGCGGATATTGAGCATGATAGTGCAAATCTCCGCCAACTGGTTACCAAGGCTCAACAGGAAAATTTGGCTCTAGTTTCTTTAATGGTACTGCTCAGGTGTGAGAGTTTTTGGGAACAACTATTGATTCCGGCTTTCGTGTTTTTCTTTCAAAAACTCTACCCCTTTCCCTGGGTTAATAACCCTAATAAATCGATAGCTGCCGCTGCCGGTGGTTGTATTTTGATTCGTCGCGAAGCTTTAAATCAGATCGGTGGAATCCAGGTGATTCGTCAAGCTTTAATTGATGATTGCGCCCTTGCTAAAGCCGTAAAATCTAACAGTCAATCGGCACAAATGGAGGTTACAGGTCGAATTTGGTTGGGACTCACGTCCTTAACCCGAAGCTTACGACCTTATCCCTCTTTAAATAGTATCTGGGACATGGTTGCCCGTACTGCCTTCACGCAGTTGAACTATTCCCCGTTACTATTACTGGGAACCCTGTTTGGAATGACCCTAATCTATATAGTTCCCCCAGTGGGAGCAATTTTGGGAGGATTGACGGGAAACTGGTTAGTTGCGATCGCCGGTTTATCTGGCTGGTTACTCATGGCGATCGCGTACTTTCCTACCCTTCGCTTTTATAAGCGATCGCCTCTATTGGCTTTTTGCTTACCCATCGTAGCCCTACTTTATACCCTGATGACCCTCGACTCAGCCCTGCGTTACTGGCAAGGACGAGGAGGAGCATGGAAAGGACGGGTTTATTATGGTCGCAGCCGAAAACCGTCTAGCTTTAGCTGACGGATGAAGGCGAGGTCGCGCTTTTAAGCGCCTACTAGTGCAGCGTGGCGAAAGTTTCCCACCAGTTCTAAAAACCCCCCATTACCCATTACCCATTACCCATTACCCATTCCTAAGTGATGGGTTATTTCTGCCGAGCTGGTCTAGTTCGTCAATCAGCAAACAGCACTGTTGTAACTTGCTGCAACGATCGCAGTCCGTGAATCGCCCCCCGAATCAGCCGAGTCGCAGCAATTGGTTGCTGGATCATCGCGCGCGCTAAGCGCAAAGGCTGTAGCGAACCATCAGGGCTTAGTGCAGAGGTGAGATTAGGGATGTTGTGGTGAGAGTCGTCGCTGATCACTCGCACCATTGCCACAGCTACACCTGCTTGACTGAGAACATCTAAGGCGGCAAATCCTTCCATATCGACAACGTCGGCACTATAACTTTGAGCCAGATGGCGTTTCTCTTGAGCCGAAAAGATTATGCGATCGCTAGTAAAGGCTCTCACTAAAGATGCTCTTCCCTTCAGCTTGTGGTGCAGCAGCATTGTTAGTTCACTATCACACGATTGCCACAGTGGAGTAGACCCTTTCGACTCGTAAACACATTCTTGGTAGACCACAATATCTCCAATAGCGTAGTCGGGGGATAAACTCCCACACAGTCCCATCAGCAATACTCTCGGTTGCGGATAATTCAGGAAGTGCCCACCCTGTAGATACCTTTCTAAATATCTGGCTAGGGGCTTAGAACCGATGGGAATTGCCATAACCAGAGGTTTGGGAGCAGTAACGCAGCTTAAGCCTCGACACACAGCCTTGTACTCTGCTCCCTGAGGAACCAAAATGGTCTGGATGGGCGGTAGATTTGGCACTAACCCAGATTAAAC
>CBDTXL010000409.1:0-4730 GCA_965364435.1 uncultured bacterium | reverse complement strand
CCTTGATAAGGTGAACAGCCCTCTTTTTTCAGTAATCCATTAATCTGCTCAACATAGGCGCTATCTGTCTGTTGGAATTCCTTTAACCGCTCATCTACATGACCAATCACACCCTGACAGGTGCTGCAATGGGTCAAAAGCGGCAGATTCAGTTGCTCCGCTAAGGCAATGTTACGGGCATTAACCGTGTCTTCCAGCAGTTGAGAATCTTCTTTAAAGGTGCCAGAACCGCAACAGGCGGCTTTTTTCAGCTCAAGTAGTTCAATGCCTAAGGCTTGGGTGAGTGCGGCGGTAGACTGGTAGAGTTCCCGGCAGGCTCCTTGGGCGACACAGCCGGGAAAGTAAGCATATTTTAGAGTGCGAGATGGCATAGCAATTGATGAGTTAGGCTTTGTCGAGCCTGAGGTTATTCTTCTATTTTCGCTAATATCGGGAGAGCGATCGCCCGATAATTCAGCCGTGTAAATGTCTTGAGAACTATGCCAATGCCAAAAAGCGATCGCGGCTGTGTTTATACCGGAAGTGGGGGCGGGTTTAGTTAGGTGACTGGCTGTGTTCATAGGATATCGGTGAAACCCGCCCCTACAAAAATTCACCAACCGTTTAATGAGAATGATGCAAGATGTGAATTTTAACGGACTTGAGCTATTAGACAGGGATTTTAATCCCTCAACCAGCACCTTGGAACTGCTTATAAAATTGTGACTGTGGGCGGCGCTGAAGATGAGATAAGTTCCTGATTTTGGTCAGAGGATTGCTCTCAACTTAGCATTAGTCAAAAGTAGAGCCACTTTTATGAAACTGATTAAACAGACTACCCTTCTCTATCAGGAAGGAAATTCAGATAAGGTTTATGAAGTCGATTTGTGCCAAACCAGTCAAGACCTTTATGTAGTAAATTTCCGCTATGGACGCCGTGGCAGCAACCTCAAGGAAGGTGTAAAAACTACACAGGCTGTGCCAGAATCTCAAGCACAGAAAGTCTTTGAGCAACTGGTTGCCTCGAAGGTTAAGAAGGGTTATCGCGATGCGACTACAAGCAATGAGACTCCAGAAACCCAATCGGTTGAGGAGGCAAATGCACCCACTACAGACAATCCACGCCATCAAGCGATTCTGAACCGTCTAGCTAATCGGGACAACAACAAATGGCCTCTAGAACGGGCAATTTGGCGGGCGGGTGAACTGAAAATTCGTGAAGCCACACCCTTGCTAATCCAACTCATTGGTACCGGTGAAGCATTGAGAGACTATTGCATTGTTTGGGCTTTAGGGTGGTGTAGCGATGAAAGTGCAATTCCAGCCCTCAGACACTTCTGTAATGATGCTTCAACTCCAGAATTTGTGCAGCGGATTGCCTTTGAAGCCTTGCTTAAACTCTCTGATGAACAGACACAGGTGGAGTTGCGTTCCGAGAAGATAGAACAACTACCGTCAGAGTTGCGTGACTTGGCTCGAAATGACTCAACTGACTTTTCAAATGTCTTAAGCAGCTATCTCGATAGCAGCGAGTCCGAGCGTTTTGCCATTCTGGATACAATCTACCAGATTGACAACGAGCATGTGCGTCCAGCATTGCTCGATATTTTGCGTACCGCACCACTTCAACCCAACTACTTCCAGCGGATTCGGCACATCTTCAAAATGGCTGAGTATCGCTTGGATGCGGAAGTATTTGGGATCTTAGCCTATCGATTTGAAAAAGAGCAGACAAAATACCGCATTGACTATTGGGGTATTTATCTTCCAGACGGTCGGTACGTGAGAAAGTATAACTATAGCAATAACCCTACAACATGTAGGTCTGAACGTTTTGAAAACCCTGAGTTCAAAGAGGAAGTACAAAGAGTTGCCTACACTCCGTTCACTCGTGAATACCTGCTTTTGCGGGTGTGGCGTAGCCTCAAGCAGCTAGGGGAAGAAGGGGAAAGTGAATACGTCAATATGGCTATCGGCATTCTCCTCCAGTATTCGGATGCTGACGCCGTGCCAGCCAAGTACTCAAGATTTGGTAGATACAATTGGCAAAGTAGCCGGTACGATTACAGATATGTTGAGTGGGACGCTTATGCTGGCTATCTAACGTTTAACCACATCCTCTACAGTAACAGTCCGCGCTATGTCTTAATGCCCAGTTCTAAAGCTTGGCGTTGTCGGGAAGGTTATAAACCTGGTGATGCAGAACCCGAAGTACGAGAGGAGGCTTATCCTAAGCTTTGGGAACAAAGACCAGATGCACTGCTACAACTACTATTAAAGAGCAATTGTCGTCCTGTTCATCATTTTGCTGTTAAAGCGTTGCGTGTCTGCCAACAGTTTTGTGCTGAAATCGACATCGATACAGTCATCAAGCTGGTTAATCAACCCTACGAAATTACAGCCCAACTGGGATTTGAACTAGCAAGCGATCGCTATAATCCAACTAATCCTAATCTTGAACTAATTCTTGCCTTAGCTAACTGCTTATTCCCACCAGCCCGTACTCAAGCGCATCAGTGGATAGAGGCACAACGTCAATCTTTCCTAGAAGATAGTAATGCGATCGCTGCCTTGGTTACTAGTCAACACAGTGATACTCGTGCTTTTGCCCGGAGGCTGCTAAGTTCGTCAATTTTGTCAGATACAACCGCCAAGGTACTGATTGGACGGATTATTGCCAATTTACTGTCTAGAGACTTTACAGGTAATGTCTCGACAGAAGCGGAACTGGTAAAAGAAATTGCCGAAACCCTGCTCGTTATTTTTACGCCACAACTGCGAACTTTGGGAATGGGGGTTGTGCTGGATCTTCTGCAACATCCAATGCCAGAGATTCAGGAATTAGGGGCAAGGATTTTACTCAATCACCAAACCCCAGCGGCTGACTTGCCGCCGGAGTTGATTGAATTACTAATTGCATCTCCCTATGAGTCGGTACGCGGTATTGGCGTGAGGATTTTCGGTCAGTTACCTGACGAAAGACTTCTGCAAGAATACGAGTTATTGTTGGCAATGGCAACTCATGAACTGGCGGATATGCGTGAGGCAATTCGTCCAGTGCTTCGGCGGCTGGGGAGTTCCCATCCAGCGTTTGTTAGCCAGTTAGCGACAGCACTGATTAACCTCTTGCTGAACAAAGAGAAACACGAAGGTATCCACAGCTATTTGCTACTACTGCTGCGGGAAGACTTACCGGGATGGATGTCTGGCAGCAGTAGAGAGACAGCGATGCGGCTACTCAAAGCTAAGTCCTCAGCGGCACAAGAATTGGGCGGTTTGGTGCTGAGTGCAAATCATGCTAACTGGACTCACGACTTTGAGACGTCAGAAATTGTCAAGCTAGCCAGTCACGAAATTCTAGCAGTGCGTGAGGCAGCACGGCAAATGTTCGGGCAAATTTTAGACCGTATCCGTACAGATTCTCAGGAAAAGTTAGCCGCCGTGCGACTACTGGAAGCGAAGTGGGAAGACTCACGAGAATTTGCCCAAAGAATTTTTAGTACCGAATTCACCGCAGACGACTGGACTCCAGAGGTAATGGTTAGCATTTGTGACAGTATTCGGGAAGATGTCCGCCAATTTGGTCGCGATTTAGTGACAGGCTATTTCCACGAACGTTATGGTCAAGATTATCTGCTGAAATTCAGTGAACATCCCTCGGCGGATATGCAGCTATTTGCTACGAACTATCTAGAAAATTATGCAGGAAATAACCCCGAACGGCTGAGGGAACTAATGCCCTACTTTGTGACTGTCTTGTGTCAAGTCAATCGCGGAAGGATTGCCAAGCAACGAGTATTTGCTTTTCTAGAGGCAGAAGCACAAAAAAGTGAAGAAGCTGCCAGGATTGTCGCTGAGATTCTCACCAGACAATCTGTAACGATGGCAATTGGCGATAAAGCGACAGCTATTCAAACAATGCTGAGAATCCACCAAACGTATCCTCAAATTCCCTTACCCATTCAGGTAAAACCCGTTGCAGTAATAACCACAGATAAACACAGATAAACACAGATATCTTCAAACATCTGTGTCCATCTGTGTGCATCTGTGGTTCCCAATTCTCCTTAATTCCTCTCAAGAGGTACGATATGGAATTTAACTACGCCTACAAAGGAAATACATCTGTTAGCGATCGCGGCGCAAGTACCCAGATGTCATTCTCCCCAGATACCAAGCGTCCGCCTACTTATTTTATCGGGGAACTACGCCAAAATGTCGCCTTTCGGGAAGCGATTAGCGCCTTACACGATGTTGTCGTCTCCGATTTGCGATTCCAGCCAAAAGATAAGACGGCTTACAAAGAATGGCGTGCTAAGCAGGATGAACTGGACATCGACTGGCAACTGGTAGCAGCGCAACGCCAGGAAGTCGCTATTCGGATAAGACAGTTGCAAGAGGAAATTAAGGAGTTAAACCAGCGGAATCACGAGCGTTTAGCACCTTATTATCAAGCTAAACAGCGCTTCTTTCAACACCTTTATACAGTTAATTATGATGCCTGGTTTGTATTCGATCCGGTAATTACGGTTCACCCCGATGAAGTGTTCTTCGAGTGCTTCAGTGTTGATGAGTCTAGCTATGGGCGTCTTGGTGCTAGCTACGAGGTATTTAAAAATATCAATGAATTTGCCTGTGGTACGACGAATGTTGATTATTCAGCTGCCCTTTACGACGAGTTTCAGAAAATTCGCAGTTACAAGACTACCCGATTGGAAGTTGATCCATCAGGTTTTGAAGTCCAAACTACC
>CBDTXL010000408.1:0-4732 GCA_965364435.1 uncultured bacterium | reverse complement strand
CCGATGAGCGACGTTTGGGTAAGACGATTAATTTTGGTGTGATTTATGGTATGGGTGCCCAGCGATTTGCACGGGAAGCTGGGGTAAGTGCAACGCAAGGTAAGTTATTTATTGAGCGGTTTAACCAACGTTATCCCAAGGTATTTGATTATTTGCAAAAACTGCAACGAGAAGCGATCGCACAAGGCTACGTCGAAACCATTCTAAAACGCCGCCGCTATTTCAACTTCAACAGCACCAGCATTCTCAAGTACCGAGGCAACAACCCGTCAGATATTGATCTCAATAAGCTTAAAGGGTTGGATCAATACGATGCCGGTTTGCTACGCGCAGCCGCTAATGCTCCGATTCAAGGTTCAAGTGCCGATATCATCAAAATTGCGATGGTGAAAATGCACAAAGTTTTGGAGAACTATCAGGCACGGTTGTTGTTGCAAGTTCATGACGAATTAATCTTTGAAGTTCCCCCAGAAGAGTGGGAAGAATTGCAGCCAAAAATTCGGGAGACTATGGAATCAGCGGTTGAGTTGAGTGTTCCCCTCATGGTTGATGTCCATGCGGGTCAAAATTGGATGGAGACTAAGTAGAACAAACGTATTGTAAAGACGATGCCACCGGACTTGATATGACTTCAATCTTGCTCAAAGAGTTTGCCAATCAGCTGGAACTGGAGACCGACGACCCAGAGGAACGGTTTATCATCAGTGGGGTCAGTTGGCAGCAGTACGAGGCACTGTTAGTCAAGCTGGGGGATAGCCCTTGGTATAGGGTGACGTATTTGGAGGGAACACTAGAAATTATGTCGCCAAGTCGCCGCCACGAACTCGGTAAGAAGAATATCAGCAGGCTGCTAGAAGCCTATTTGGAAGAAACTCGGACTCGTTTTTGGGGATTGGGTTCGACAACGTTTCGCAAAGAAGAGAAGAAACGCGGCACGGAACCGGACGAATGTTATTGCATCGGCACAGAAAAAGAGTTTCCCGATCTAGCAATTGAGGTAGTACTCAGCAGTGGCGGTGTGGATAAGCTAGCGGTTTACAAAAAACTAGAGGTAACAGAGGTCTGGTTCTGGCAAAACAACCAGTTTTCTCTCTATCGCCTGCGGGGGGACGAGTATGAAAAAATTCCCAAGAGTGAGTTACTACCCGACCTCGATTTGGCGCTACTGGCGAAGTATGTGGCGCAACCCGATCCGCTAGAGGCAGTTGTGGAGTTTCGGGAGAAGGTGCGCCAAGGGTTGAAACGCGATCGCTCCCTCTAAATTGGCTATTAGACTTATCCGGAAATTAGTTTTAACCGCTAATCATCCCAACTGCTCTAAAGTGTGCGATCGCACTCCTCGAAATTCCAACTAACGCTGTAACGACAAAATGTAGTTACAATTAAGCGATGGAGTTTGATTGGGATGAAGCCAAGCGTCTTTCCAACCTTCGCAAGCATGGGATTGACTTTCTTGATGTCCCAGCAGTTTTTGAGGGAGACATCGTAACGGTAGAGGATGATCGGTTTAGCTATGGAGAGCAGCGATTCGTCACTTTCGGCTTGTTGCAAGGGCGAGTTGTTGCGATTGTCCATACAGAACGAGAGGATTGCACCCGCATTATTTCCGCAAGAAAGGCAACCAAATATGAGCAACGAACCTACTTCGAGCAAATCTCAAACTGATTGGCAACGCCTAGATGCCATGAGTGACGAAGACATCGACCTGTCTGATTGCCCTGAAATTACACCGGAACTGTTTGCCAAAGCAGTGGTTCGACGTGGCTTACCCTCGGCTAAAACCAAAGCTCAAGTCACCTTACGCATTGACAGTGATGTTTTGGAGTGGTTCAAATCCCAAGGGCGTGGTTATCAAACCCAAATTAACACCTTACTGCGAGCGTACATGGAAGCCCATCAATAGACTTATCCGGAAATTCATTTGAAGCGCTAATCATCCCAACTGCTCTAAAGTGTGCGATCGCCTCACATATTATAGTCTGTATAGGTCTATTTTTACAAGAGTAAATTATAAAATTTACAATATCTTCATCCAATGGTTTTTAAATATATTTTTTTAGTAAAGTTACAAAAAAAAATGCTGCAAAATCCGGGGGTTTGCCCATAAAATTCTAATCTAAAAAATATCTAAATTTAAGAGGTAAGCCGATGCGAATTGAGGCATCTACCCTTCCAGCAACAGTAGTTGTCGGTACTCTCACTATCCTTTGCCTGAGTGCCCCCCACGCCGATGCTGCCTTGCTAATTGGCAATAGTGAGAGCAACAATATCATCATCTTTGATGAACAGACTGGAAACTTTCTAGGCAACTTTACAAATCCTGGTACGGGTGGGCTACGCGCACCGGATGACTTGACCTTCGGACCCGACGGCAACCTCTATGTCAGCAGTGGTGGAAACTCCAATTTCAACCTTTTTGACCCCTTATATCCACAAGATTCTGCGGTTCTGCGCTATAGCCCAACCGGGCAATTCTTAGGTGTAGCTGCCTCTGGCAACGGATTGATTCGTCCCTACGGAAATGCATTTGGTCCAGATGGCAGTCTCTATGTCAGCAGTTTTCGCACTAATCAGATCTTGCGCTTCAACCCAACAACTGGAGAATTCCTGGGTCTGTTTGCCTCTGATAACAATAATGGTTCAGGGTCAGCGAATGGGTTAAATGGTCCCAATGGTCTGCTATTTGGAACAGATGGCAGCCTCTATGTGACTACGGAGGGTACAGCTAACGACGCTTCTGGTAACCTAGCTTTTCCTTACGAGAGCCAGGTGTTACGCTACAGTCCGGCACAAGTAGCTGGTTTAGAGCCAACAACCACTCCCAGCGTCTTCATCTCGCAGCCTACCCCATTACCAGAAACTTTGGGATTTGTTAGCCTGCTGGGATTAGCCCTCGCACCCAACAATGACATCTTAGTCAGTGACTTTGCTGGTGGTATCCGGCGTTATAACTTGCTGGGTGAGTTGATTGATACGTTATCGACCAATTACACAGGTACTACTCCAAGTAACAATTTCCTTGGAAGCTTAACGTTTGGCTCTGGTAGTTCTAGCAATAATCTCTATACAGTTGGATTTGACTTTAATAACGGCAATATTGGCTCAGTCTTGGCTTTCAACGGGGCACAAGGAAGCCCCACAACATTTACTGGTAGTACGTTTACCAGCAGTAAACTGGAGCGTCCTATTGGTATTACTGCTTTCCCCAATTTCCCCCAATCTATTCCTGAACCTTCCTCAGTATTGGCTGTAGCATTGTTTGGGCTTGGGGTTGCTGCTAGCAGATTAAGGAAACACCGACAGTAAAAGGTAGCCATTTTTTTAGTGAATAGACCTCTTGCACGCAGTCGATCAACACTATCAAATCCATCTGTGTAAATCTCGTGTCCATCTGTGGTTAAAAATCCTTGCATCAGCACTTTGGCAAGAGGTTTAATAATTTTATTCAATGCCACTTAAACTAGCGCTAGTTAGAAGTGCGATCTGCGCTTCGCTCTTCTCGCTTCGCTATCGCATAGTTTTTCTGCTTCGCTCAGTAATCGCATGGCACACAAGTTGTAAGGGCACGACAATGTCGTGCCCTTACCCTATAACTCAATCATTGGCATTTTCACTTACTCCCGAAGTAAGATGAATTGTGATGAATGCACCTCCAGAACGTTAACTCACCTGACTGGGGTAATTTTGACAAAATCAAGACTTTAATGCCATCCTCCCTGTTACCAAAACTCCTCAAAGGCATCAGTGCCGCCGTCCTCATCCTTGGCTTAGTTGGGTGCGATCGCTTTTTTGGGCCGACTACCTACACTGTTAAGCGAGTCAGCGATGGCGACACCCTTGCTGTCACGGATGGAAGTGGAAAAAATATTAACGTGCGCTTCGCCTGTGTCGATGCACCGGAAGTGCCGCATTCTACCAAAGAGAGGCAAAGCAGAAAATTGGTGGACAAAAACCAATTTAAGTGGGGGGAAAAAGCGCAGCAACGAGTGCAGCAGCTAGTCAAACAAGGAGGCGATCGCGTCCGCTTAACCGTAACTGATACGGATCATTATGGGCGTAAAGTAAGTGAAGTACGTCTACCCGACGGCACCTTCATTCAGCAAGTTTTGACTCAAGAAGGACTAGTGCAAGTCTATAAACCCTACCTGAAAAACTGCCCCAGTGCAGACATTGTACAGGCGGCAGAAGCGGATGCCAAGAAGCGGCGTGTGGGGGTTTGGCGAGATCCAAAGTATGTCTCTGCTTGGGAGTGGCGACGCAACAATAAATAGGTGACAGTTTCTGTCCAGGTAGGTTCAATCATCCTCATCTTCATATTGCGCCTGTTGTCGCCCAGATAACTGCCACAACACAGGCGCGATCGCTCCCCCAATTGCACCCACAGCGACACTAAACGCCAGTACAATCCCCACCGGCAGCTGAATTGTCTCAGAAGTCAGAAACTTCAGCGATACCGGCGTAATGTTTTGGATGGAGAAGATCGCGATCGCGCTTACCCAGGTAGCTAGGATTAGAGAGGTGAGCAAATTAGCAATAGTTTTCATAAACTTAGAACCGCAGATGGACGCAGATGAACACAGATTATCTTTCACATCTGGGTGTATCTGCGTATATCTGCGGTTAAACTCTTACAGGTTCCATCCTATTAATCATCTGCTCCATAGCTTCAGCAATTTTGTTTTGCTTTTCTAGAGAATTGGTCTCCATGTAGACGCGCATCAGGGGTTCAGTT
>CBDTXL010000407.1:0-4743 GCA_965364435.1 uncultured bacterium | reverse complement strand
ATTACCCATAGATACGCAACAGCTTACCAAGGATTGCCAACCATCGTGAAGGCACTCCAAAAGTAAGGATGGGAGAAATCTCTGTCACCTAGCTTAACTAGCTCTGGCGGCAAGGGAAACTCTCCCTCACTAGTGACAAGCTTCCCGCCTTCTATACGAACCTTACCTGTTAGCATTGCTAACTGTGCTCGTCGCAAGGCCTCTGCCTTAATCGGCGCTTCTTCTAACTGCTGGTAAAACTCGCTCATTAGCCCCAGAGTGCCTTCATCGCTGACATTCCACAGACTGGCTAAGGCGGATTTGACCCCAGATTGCACCGCTAACCCGGCAAAGCCTAATTCCACCTGCTCATCTCCCAAAGCAGTGCGACAGGCAGACAGCACCAATAAATCCACTAACGGTTTCGTCCACCCCAAGGACTGTAGCGCGCTCGGAGGCAACTTCCGATCTGTCAACTCGATATAAGAGTTAGCGGGTTTCCCTGGGAGAAATTCGGCATGAGTTGCCAGGTGGATAATACCAAAGGGAGTCTTGGCTCGTTGCGACTTTAGGTTGTCCAGAGTAAAGTCTTTGTTGAGGAAAGATTTACCTGACCAGATTTTAGTAATCCTATCCAACTCCACAGGCACTGCCGGTAAAGCTCTGTTGTCCTTAAACTGACTTGCCCCCATTGCCAGCACTTGGGCTTTGCGGAGATCACTATAGCGGGTATCACTGAGGGAAAGGCTGGGCATCAAACCGACACTGTATCGTTCCAGAATAAACCCTTTGCCATCGTAGAGAGCCGCCAAGGGGATTGTGCGTAACCCAGCGTCGGTGATGTAAACGAGATTGTTGATGCCTAGCTGTTGCAAGTCTTTTTCTAAGGGAGCAAGCAGCCATTTATACATTTGTTGGGCTGGGGCGAGATAACTATGAGGATCTCGCACATTAGTAACATCCAGGCGAAAGTCCAGCGCCATTGATAAGACTTCGGCTCTGGTGGTTTTGAGTGACCTACGGATGGGTTTGCCTTGTGCTGTGAGGAGGATGAGTTCCAGGCGATCGCTCGCTTGAGGAGTCAGGGAACGCAACAGTGAAAGTTCAGCCGAGTCGTCCTCTAATCCTGGAGCCGAAGCGGGGGCTGGAGTAATGGTTTCGGGAACAAACATCGCATAGATGACGGCAGGTTTCATGCCGGTTGCTGCCTCTATCCTGCGTAAGATATTTCGAGCTTGTGTCAGGTTGGTACCTGCGGTTTCGCTCATGCCGAAATATTGTTCATAATCGCGGCTAGCTAACTTGTCAATACTTTGCACTGCCTTCTCCAGAGGTGCGGATTCGCTGTTTTGAATCGGCGATGAGTCTGGTTTACCCGGCCGGAGAGTTAGGTCAACAGCATTGATGAAGCGGTCAGGAGGATTCTTGCGTGGTTCAGGATTGTTGGGTTGGTCAGGAATCTTAGGAGCTGGAACGCTAATAATCTGAATGTTGCCTCTTTCTTCGGTAAAAGGAAATGATTGGAAGGGGGCGATCGCGAATTCACCACTGGTGATCGCACCGGCTGTACCGTTTCTGGTACCATCCCCGATATTAAAAGGAATCACTCCCTTGCCTCCATGCCGGATGGTGACTGCACCGCTCCCACTACCACCGAGTGTGGAAATGCTAGCTGAGCCATTGGCTGTGGAGAAAGTGCCAGTGGCTCTGAAAAATTGTTCTGTGGTGATGTCCACCTCCCCGCCAGTAGTTCCCCCTTGAGCGTTAATCGAGGTCACTTGGATGTCACCTGTCGGGTCAAGGGTAACATCGCCCCCCTTGCCCGTCAGCCCCCTAGAGTTGATTTCTCCAGCAGTGATTGTAGTGCTAGCCTCAAGGCGAATCGCCCCTCCATCGGTGGTTCCTGATGAGTTCAGGTTGCTGCTAGTGACACTTCCCCGATTACTTTTCACGGTAATATCACCTCCAGTGCCCTGCTGAGACTGAGCGTTGATTTCACCCGTAGTAATATCACTATTGGCATTAAGAGCGATCGCACCCGCATTACTAGTCGTAGAGCTAGAGTTAAGAGAGCCTGCACTCGCATCAATCTTGCCCTCCGTGCTATTGAGGATAATGCCTCCTTGGGAGGTAATATCGTTGGTAGTAATGTCGCGCTGGGCTGTAATCTCAACGTTGCCGCCACTGGTTGCTGTCACGGCACTGCCCAAGTTAACTCTGCCCCCAGCATTAATGTTGATACCGCTAGACCCGACATTGAGGGAAGAAAGGGCTTCTACATTCCCGGCGTTGATGTCTAAACCGCTCAGAGGCGTTATTCCACCGACAGTAGTCTTAAACTGAACTGTGCCAGAACCAGCGTTGAGGTTCAGCAGTTGGTTACCATCAACGGTGCTGCCAAAAGTAATGTTGCCGTTGCTGCTGCTGTTGAGTATCAGGTTATCGGTGAGTCGCACCGCATTGTTGTAGGTCTGGTGAAGAGTGGTGGTGACATTACCTCTGAGTTCGGTGCTGCCCCCAACATCTGTAGTCAGGCTGCTGGCATTGACGCTGCTGTTAAAGCGGGTGCTGCCACGGCTGTTGGCAGTGATGTTAGCGAGGGGTGTGCTGCTGCCAACAGCACCGTTGAAGGTGATGTCGCCCGCGCCCGTGGTGAGGGTCAGATCCTGCTTACCGTTAACGGTGCCATTGATGGTTATATTTCCAGCACCTCCAGTACCCGTGCTGAGTAGGGCATTATTCCCAAGGGACAGATTGCCGTTGATGGTGATGTTGCGATTGGCTGTGGTGATGTTATTGTTGAGGGTTGTTGTCCCCTTGAGGGTAACGGAGGCGTCGCCTGACCCTTTTATTGCATTATTTACGGCAATGAAGCCACCAGTCTGAATCGTTATTGGGTCTTTGAAGCTAGTTTCACCCTCCAGAGTAATCGTACCGTTGCCATCAAGCCGACCAATCGTAATCGAGCTAAAACCATCTTGCAACAAGCCAATTTCTTGACTGGTCAAATCTAGAGCACTGGTGCCTCTAGGAGCATTCGCACCAATCGCGATCGCTTGATTAGCACTATAAGGCTGTAAGGTAAGGTTACCAGTACCCGAAACTTGACCACCAAAGTCAATCGAGTCACTCGTCAGGCTGATGTCGCCGATTAATGTGACATTGCCACCATAGGTTTGACCTAATGCTCCAGTCGTAGTGACATTACCTCTAAGCTGAGTAGTACCACTTACAGGGGTTGTGAGACTGAGGGCGCTTACTGAACTGTTGAATTGAGTAGTGCCAGTACTGTTGACGGTTAAGTTTCCCAAGGGAGTAGTGTTGCCGACTGCACCATTGAAGGTGATGTTGCCTGTGCCAGTGGTGAGGGTAAGATCCTGGGTACCATCGAGAGTACTGCCAAAGGTAATGTTGCCGTTGCTGCTACCGCTGTTGAGTATCAGGTTATTGGTAAGTTGCACCGCCTCGTTGTAGATCTGGTTACCACTAGTGGTGATGTTGCCGTTGAGTTCGGTGCTTCCACCAGCATCTGTGGTCAAGCTGGTGGCATTGACGGTGCTGTTAAAGCGGGTGCTGCCACTGCTGTTGGCAATAAGGTTACCGAGGGGTATGTTGTTGTTGCCGACTGCACCATTGAAGATAATGTTGCCCGTGCCAGTGGTGAGGGTCAGATCCTGGGTACCCTCAACAGTGTTACCAAAGCTAATGTTGCCGTTGCTGCTACTACTGTTGAGTGTCAGGTTATTGCTGAGTTGCACTACATCGTTGTATTGCTGGTTGCCACTGGTGGTAACGTTACCTCTGAGTTCGGTGCTGCCGTTGGCGTCTGTGGTTAGGCTGCTGGCATTGACAGTGCTGTTAAAGCGGGTGCTGCCACTGCTGTTGGCAATAAGGTTACCGAGAACTTGGGTGTTTCCCACGGCATCGTTGAAGGTAATGTTGCCCGTACTAGTGGTGAGGGTCAGATCGTGGGTACCATCGAGAGTACTGCCAAACGTAATATTGCCACTGCTGCTGTCGAGGGTGAGGTTATTGAAGAGTTGCACCCCGTCGTTGAAGGTCTGGTTGCCGCTAGTGGTAACGTTGCCGTAGAGTTCGGTGCTGCCCCCTGCATTGGTGATAAGGCTGAGGGCGCTTACTGAATCCCTGAATTGAGTCGTGCCATTGCTGTTGACGGTTAAGTCTCCCAAGGGAGTGCTGTTGCCGACTGCGCCATTAAAGGAGACATTCCCACTACTCCCTGTATCCAGCGTCAGGTTATGGCTGCCATTAACCGTGTTATCAAATGTGATGTTACCCCCTCCCCCGGAAATACTGAGGGATAGATCACTCGTAAGATTCACTGCCCCGGTCAGCGTGATGTTATTGTCCTTAGTACTAATATCGCCTGTAGTGATGGAGCCGCCTGTGCTGGTAAGATTGACACTACCTCCATTCAAAGAGTTACTTAAGGCGTTAATGCTTCCTGTCTGAATGTCACCCCCTGCCGACATAGTGACATTACCCGCCGAAAAATTAGCATTAGCGTTAGTGCTGATGTTGCCAACTGAGAGGTTTCCCCCAGTGGCGGTTAAATTGACATTACCAGCATTGATATCGAGGGAATTTCCGGTATCGATCTTGCCAACGGTAACATTCACTCCCGAAATCGTGACATTTCTGCCCAAAGCAGTGATGGATTGACCTTGATCCATCACAAAATCACCACCACCTATCCCATCTGCATTCGCTTTAAAGGTAATCGTTGTTGGTGTAGAGACATTG
>CBDTXL010000406.1:0-4752 GCA_965364435.1 uncultured bacterium | reverse complement strand
TGAGTAGATGTCCTTAAGGAGAAGATGAAATAAGCTGACAAAGTAAAGGTTTAGGAGAAGAGCTTGAGACAGAATCCTCCATAGCTGTCAGAATGGGATTTCAACCCCCAATGACAAAAATTCCACCAACTTAAACAAATTGGTGGGGGTTTCAGACTCAGCAACTGAAGTATTTCATCTTTTATACTTCACACTTCAGTCTTCTGTTGAGAATTACTATGACTCTTTCACTCAATAAACTACTTCAATGGTTAATTTTGGCGCTGCTATTCCCCCTAGCCTTTCTTAATGGTTGGCTAGCGTTCAAAGTTTTCCAGTATTTTCAACCCCTGGTTACCATTTTTGTCCTGGCGACTTTGCTAGCCTTCATTTTGAACTCTCCTGTTCAGTTTCTCCAGGAACGCGGAGTTAGAAGAAACTATGCAATTCTATTGATTTTTCTCCCCGCATTGTTGTTTTTGGTAGCTTTGGCTATCACCTTAGTTCCCCTTGTTTTAGAACAATTTAATGAGATTACTAAACTCTTTCCCGACTGGATTGATTCGACGCACCAACAATTCCAGATTCTTGATGATTGGGCTATGACGCGAAGGTTACCTGTTCATTTGAGTCAGTGGGGAACTCAACTAGCAGGCCGCTTACCTGATGAATTTGATTATCTTGCAGATAAAATTCTCAGCCTTGCTTTAGACACCATTGATAGCCTCTCAGAGGCGATGCTGACAGTAGTACTGGCTTTTTATCTTCTATTAGATGGAGAGCGAATCTGGGAGGGGCTGTTTCAGAGGTTACCCCCTAGCTTTGGTCCTCAGATGAAGCAGTCCCTTCAGCAGAACTTCCAAAATTACTTTCTTGGTCAGATAGCTTTAGCCTCGCTTGTTGGCTTCTCAATGACCCTAGTATTTTTAGTTCTAAAAGTCCGCTTTGGTTTACTCTTTGGGGTAGGAATTGGACTTGTCAGCGTAATTCCCTTCGGTGATGTCTTGAGTCTTAGCGTGATCACTCTACTAATAGCGTCACATGACTTTTGGCTAGGAGTAAAGGTTCTGGTTGTAGCTTTTGTGGTGGATCAGGTCATTGATCAAGCGATCGCTCCCCGCCTCTTAGGTAGTTTTACAGGTCTCAGACCCGTGTGGGTTTTAATTTCTTTAGTAGTAGGAACTTATGTGGGAGGGCTGTTGGGGTTGGTAGTTGCTGTACCTCTGGCTGGTTTTATCAAAAGTACAGCAGATGGCTGGCAGGCTTCTACAGGCAACTCTTCCACTAATACTGTTGGGTTGGTTGCTACACAGCCCGACGATAGTGTCCAAAACGGTGGAACAATGCTTCACAAAATCTTCACTTTTTTTTCTTAAGTTAAGAATGTGATAAACAGATATACGAAAGTAAACATTATCGGGAACTATCTCAGACTCTTATTCAGGGCTGGTGGGTACTGAAGTATGTCTTGGGTTTATTTCAAGCACTTGATGAGAGGAAGTAATTTGCACACATAGTAGTTAAGAAAAATCTACCATGGAAAACTATCAAACAAGCGAATTAGAAGCAGCTGATCAATTGCTTAGTCTGCTGGGTATTCCCGGTCCTTACACTTTAAAAGAAGAACTTAAAATTCTTGAGGTTTTCAAACTGGCGAGAGAATGCAAACTTCAAGGTTCTCTTGAGAGCTGTTATGCCTCAATAAAAGAGGTAGCCAACAAGATTCGTATTGAGATTTATGTTGATAGACTAAATCAGAATAAATTTAATTTGTGTAGGGAACTTTACTTTCTTGATTGGCAGGATGATTTAGAATCGTTTTCATTGGGTTAACGTGCCTTAGGGGGTAGCTTCTCACCACATTTGTAGTGCTTGCTTCCATCGAAGTTAATATAAGGAGATAATGAAGTTATGAATGACCACTCCGAATTTCTTTTTCCTCGAAGCCACTACCACGGTAAGGTAAAGCCTGAAAACTTGTTGTTTAATGCCAATTTGCAGGAATTTACCCAACGAGTAAGCTTCATCTGCAACTTAGAAACCAACGGCAAGCTTTCCCCAGAAGAGTCTTACACAAAAATCAAGGATCTCTGGAAACAGCTCAAGCGTACCAAAAAGCAATTAGGCATTGGTGAAAGCCCTTTTCAGGGCGAAGAGGGAAATGGCTAATGGGTCAGGGCTAATGGCTAATTGGAAAGGAAACCCCTACCGGGTAAAGATTCTACCAATGACCGGGTCATAACTCAAAACTCAGAACTCAAAAGTTTTAAAAAATCTTCATCTGGCTTCATCAGCTTTTCACCACAAACGGTTCTCCGGTAAGTCAATCTAGATTACAGGAGACCGTAAAGCAACATCAACCAAGCGTTCAAAGCTGATGAGTGACTGGATCGAACTGGATGAACAATGGCGACAGCGCTCAACGCAGATGTTCCAGCGCTGTGTAAATGAACCGAATATGACCAAGGCTCAACTTGCCTGGTATACAGCCTGTCAGTCAGAGAAGAGGCGATTGGAGTGGAAATATTTCTGTTTGCAACAAGAGGGGAGATTCCGAGCCGCCTCCACAGCTAATAGTGAGCGATCGCTTTTCATTACAAGCGCCTCTCAGTACGAAAGCGACTTTCATTAATTGATCGAGATGCCTCTGAGACAACCCCCAGCAGAACTGCCAGGGGTTGTGCCGTTGGTTCAGGGGATTAGTTGGTCTTTTTGTGCGGCTGTCGCAGGATTACAGGTATCAGGACTTGGAGTAGTCCAGAAATTGAGCTAATCAAGAACGCCACTGCCAGAATAATCTCGGCTTGGCTGTTCCCTGTTCGCATCCAGGTTGTGGGATTCTCGATGTGGGCTTGTGGGGGAGTGACTAGCTGAATGGGTTGGTTTGTTTGCTCTAGTTTTATGGGTGTGGTTTGTAGGTTTTCCATGATTTAATCCTCATTGGTTTGCGGTATCGGCTGCCGATGAAACCAGACTAAATCTGTTGATAGGTCTACCTCCAGACCAGTTCAGACAGATAAATAAGTCTCTGTTCTGTCCTTTTAGGTGAACATTGGAGTTGGCTAAACTTGAGCTATCAATCGTGTAGGGGCATGGCAATGCCATGCCCTCAGCCTACGTCAACACACCGATGAATCAACCGCGCAAACCCCGTAGCATTCGGGCAACGGAAGCAGGAATTCTCAAACTCAAGCAAGCTCAGGATAGTCAAGGTGATGATAATGGCAAGCTGACTTACGATCGCATTTATGAGAAGACTGGAATAAACCAAAAGACTATTGGACGGTTTTTTCGGGGTGAAGTTGTTGATAGGGGTAATGCGATCGCAATTGTCCAAGCCTTAGATTTAGACATAACCGAGGTAGTCGATCCAAAGGAGTGGAACCCAGCAAAAGAGACATCTGATGTGATCGACTGGCGCGATGTCTGCGGCAAAGTCTTAGCCAAGCAGCGAGAAGAACAGCGACTCCGCAGGCAAGCTACTGAGCGAGGTTTTGAATTAAATGTCTATGTGCCACTGGGATTAGTTGAGCGCAAACAACAGCAGCGTCGGCGTGGGGATGTTCCTCTAGAAGAGGTGTATCAGCTAACCGAGGAAGTCATCACGAAAGAGTATGACAATGACAAGTTTCTGACAGAAGTAATTGAGTCTGGGAAAAGCAGGCGCATTGCTATCATCGGTGAACCGGGTGCCGGGAAGACGACGCTGCAAGAGAAAATTGCGGTTTGGATACATGACAAGAACAAAGGCTTGCCGATTTGTATCCCGTTGGGAGGGTTGCAAGGGAAATCCCTCGAAGACTATCTACAACAGATTTGGCTCAAAGCAGCGCTGCGATTCATTGAACCTGATGCTTCAGGGGTAGAGGCTCAGGCATTTGCTTCTCTACAGAAACAGTTCCGTGAGGGGAAGGTGTGGCTGCTGTTGGATGGGGTAGATGAGATGGCGGCTACCTCACCCGTCGAGGCGTTAGCGACTATCAAGGAACAATTGACAGACTGGTTGGTAGAGGCGCGGGTGGTGCTGACTTGTCGCCTCAATGTCTGGGATGCCAATGTTAACAACATGCTGACTGGCTTTGAAACCTATCGCACTCTGGAGTTTCAGCCGGAGCAGGTTGAGGATTTTATTCGACAGTGGTTTGCCTTCGCTGAGAAGTTGCAACAATACTGCTCGGATAAGACTGACCTAACCCCCCCAGCCCCCCTTCCCTACGAGGGAAGGGGGGAGCAATACTCCCCTCTCCTTGCAGGAGAGGGGCAGGGGGAGAGGTTTGGCTGCGCGTCTGAGTCGCAACGGGGAGAAGAATTAATCAAGAAGTTACAGGCAACGGGGAAAGAGCGCATCCGGGAATTGGTGAGAAATCCCCTGCGGTTGTCGCTGTTGTGTCAAACCTCGTATTTGCTGCCTGTGGATGAGCCATTGCCGGAAACTAAGGCGGCTCTTTACGAGAGATTTACTCGCTATTTTTATGAGTGGAAACAAGAGCAACATCTAGAGTTAACCCAGCAGGATGAATTGATTGATGAATTGCACGAAGCTCTAGGTAAATTAGCCCTAGCAGGAATCAACAGCACCGCTAGGTTTCGGCTGGGACGGAAGTTAGCTCGTCAGGAGATGGGCGATCGGTTGTTCAATTTGGCTTGCCGTCTGGGTTGGCTAAATTTGGTGGACAGAGATGCAAACACTGATGAAGCTGTCTACGCTTTCTTCCATCCCACGTTTCAGGAATATTTTGCAGCGTGTGCGATCGATGATTGGCACTTTTTCCT
>CBDTXL010000405.1:0-4768 GCA_965364435.1 uncultured bacterium | reverse complement strand
AAACAGCGGAAAAGCTGGTAGCGTCAGAAAAAGGAAAATAGTGTTCTGGACATTACCGCTTGAAAACCCGCTCTAGCTACTGGCAGTTGGTGCCTTATATCCGCCCCCAGTTGAAAACCATTGCTCAGGCATTTGCTTGCACCTTAGGGGTCACGGTGTTCTGGCCGATACAGGCGGCACTGGCAGGTCAAATTGCAAATTTAATTGGACAGGGCAATATGATTGGGCTTGCCCGGTTGGCTGGAGTGCTTGCCCTGGTTTTTCTCGTCCAGAAAATTCTGATGTATGGTCAGGATTTGCTGATGGTTAGAGCAGCCCTCTTTGTTGCCCTAGACTTACGCACACAGGTCTATTCCCACCTCCAGCGTCTCAACCTTAGCTATTTTGAAACAGCTCAGACAGGCGACTTAACTTACCGTCTCACGGAAGACATTGACCGGATTGGGGAAGTGGTAAATAAAGTCTTCCATGACTTTATCCCCTGTGTGTTGCAGCTCATTGTCCTACTGGGCTACATGATTTATCTCAATTGGCAACTGACGCTGGCAACGTTTTTGGTTGCACCGCTGATGGGTGTTTTAATTGGCTGGTTTGGCGAACAGATGCTGAAGTTCTCCCGCCGCAGTCAAAATCGCGTCTCCAACTTATCGGCTTTGGTCACAGAAGTATTCAGTGGGATTCGCCTGGTACAAGCTTTTGCCGCTGAAGACTATGAAATTGCCCGCTTTGGCATAGAAGCAGAACACAACCGTAAAGCCAAGTATGCGGCTGAGCACCTGAAGGCAATCCAGTTACCAGTGGTGGGATTTATGTATGTCATGAGCGTGTTGCTGCTGCTTTTCCTTGGTGGCTGGCAAATTGCCCAAGGCAATCTGACGGGAGCAAAATTTGTTAGCTATATCGCCAGTGTAGGGCTACTCATTGACCCCATTACCCATATCACCAGCAACTACAACGAGTTCAAACAGGGTGAGGCGTCTGTTGACCGGATATTTGAACTGGTGGCAGTTCAGCCGACGGTAGTGGAAAAACCAGGAGCAACTGTCCTGCCGCCAGTCACCGGCAAAGTAGAATACCGCAATATCAGCTTTGCTTACCCCTCTTATACTCCCCCAACCGCCCCTTCTTATCACGGGGGGGAAATAGAAGGGGAGCAACTTCCTCTTAGCAAGGGAGGACAAGAAGAAATGCCACCCCCCTTTACCAAAAGGGGACAAGGGGGAGTTCCAGTACTGCAAAACCTGAGTTTCCTGGCACTACCCGGAGAGATGCTTGCCCTCGTTGGACCGTCTGGTGCTGGTAAAACCACTTTGGTGAATCTTCTCCCCCGCTTCTATGAACCCCAAGCCGGGAAAATCTTAATCGACGGCGTTGATATTCAGGATGTGACGCTGCGGAGTCTGCGGCGGCAGATTGGTATTGTGCCGCAGGAAACTATACTGTTTTCAGGCACGATCGCTCAAAATATCGCCTTTGGTCAAGCCCAATTCGACCTCAAAGATGTTCAAAGGGCAGCTGAGATTGCTAACGCCCACCAGTTCATCAGTCAGTTTGCACAGGGCTATCACACCTGGGTAGGAGAGCGGGGTGTCAACTTATCTGGGGGGCAAAGACAAAGAATTGCGATCGCTCGTGCTGTCCTCCTCAACCCCAGCATCCTCATCCTCGATGAAGCCACCTCTGCCCTGGATTCAGAATCCGAAGCTTTGGTGCAAGAAGCCCTAGAGCGGATTATGAAAGAGCGCACCGTTTTTATCATTGCTCATCGACTCGCAACCGTGCGCCGTGCCGATCGCATTCTCGTTGTGGAGCAAGGACAGATTGTTGAATCAGGAACCCACCAGGAGTTGTTAGATCAAGGCGGTCGTTATGCCCGGTTCTATGCTCAGCAATTCAGTTAAGAGTTGAACCCTTTTACAATTTCTCCAGGTAGCTCAAGAGGTCTGCCATTTCCTGGGGGCTAGGCTGGAACTTGGGCATTGGTGGTGTTTGACCGCTAATCACCTGGCGAATAAGGCTGATCTGGGACTTCCGCTGAGAGACATGTTGCAAGCTTGGTCCCACCCGACCATCCGCTTGTAATCCATGACAACCAGCGCAGTTAATTTGAAAAATGTCATGACCTCGCACTGAGTCGCCGTTCAGTGACAAGACATTCCGTATATAAGGGTCTGAAACCTGAATCAGGTGGAAACCTAAGACGCTTGCGCCGATTGCCAGTAGCACCGCAAGCACCATTAAGGTAATCCGCCGAACTAGGATTCCAGGTTGGGCAAGCTGGTTCTCCAAACGATCTCCTGTTAAGTTGAGAATTTACAAAGCGTTTTGAATCAAGATGAAACTGAAAAACCGATTTACTTCTCTAAGCAGGGTGATAACGTAACGGCTTGTCGAAAAGTATGTCGATTAATAAAGATAGCTTAAAATTTATAGAATTAGTAAGCAAGTTAGGACTTGGGGTAAGGTTGAGTCTTGTATGCTGCAACGCAAGTTAATTCGTATGGCTCACTCTCTACTGCTTCGTCGGGAGAGCTAGTACGATGAGAAACAGGTAAAAAAACTTATTCTTAGGAGAACTAACGTGGTTGAACCACTGCTTTCAGGGATCGTCCTTGGCTTAATCCCAGTTACCCTTGCTGGACTATTTTTCGCTGCCTATATGCAGTACAAGCGCGGCGACCAGCTGGGTATCAATAAGTAAAGAGTGGGGAGTAGGGAGAGAATCTGGGAACTTACGCAAACAGCGCGAAAAGAAATTCTTCCCCCCACTCCCCACTCCCTACTCCCTACTCCCTACTCCCCACTCCCTCTCTTCTTAGTCAAATGGGACAATAGAAGGTCAAGGCGGTGTTGCCATAGACTTTCTGGCGACAGATTTCGAGGGTGAGAATCGGTGATAGCCTCAAGTTGTTGGGGCTATGCTCCACTGCTAGTTCACCGTCTTCGTCGAGTAGCTGGTAATGAGCGATCGCGTCAATCACCGGATGGTACAAGTTACTAGCGTAGGGGGGGTCGAAGTAAATGCGGTCAAACTGCTGACCAGCAAGCGTTTTTAACCGCCCAACAACATCCCCCTGCACCACCTGAAACTTTTGTTCAGGCTGAGCAACCTGATCCCAGTTCTCTTGAATAATGGCGCAGGCTTTAGCCCATTTTTCAATTCCTACAACCAAAGACGCTCCCCGACACAGAGCCTCAGCACCCATTGAACCAGTACCAGCACACAAATCAAGCCATCGGCAACCAGTAATACTGCCTTGCCAGATGTTAAATACCGCCTCCCGCACCCGCGCCGCAGTCGGGCGGGTTGCTTGACCTGATAAAGTTTTCAGCTGGCGATTGCCGTAAATTCGCATTTAGCTCTTATCCGAAAACTCATGATCAGTAATAACTTTCCATCTGTGTTCATCTGTGTTTATCTGTGGTTTTATCTCTATTCCACTTTTGGTATAGATTCTTAAACCAGAACAGTCGTCTTAACTTGAGCCACGAAGTTAGACAATATTTGTAACCCCGTAGTCGAAGATTTTTCGGGGTGGAACTGAACTGCCATGAGGTTACCCTGAGCAATCGCGGCTGTCACTGTCTGGCTACCATGAGTGACAGTTGCTGCCCGGATCTTAGGATCAACCGGATCAACATAGTAGGAATGGACGAAATAGACTTGCGGTTTCCCAGATAGCTGCTGCCAAAGTGGGGAATCGGGTTGAGTAAAGTCCAGATGGTTCCAGCCCATGTGAGGAATCGTGATTCCCGGTTCCGAGCGAAATCGGCGCACAGTACCGGCAACAATTCCTAATCCCGGTTCCGTGCCTTCTTCGCTACCCTCAAAGAGAATTTGTAAACCCAAGCAAATGCCTAAGAAGGGTTTGCCGCTTCTTATGGATTGTTTAATCGGTTCCTCAAGTCCGCGCGATCGCAAGTGTTGTACAGCAGGGTCAAATGCTCCCACTCCGGGTAAAACCACAGCATCCGCTCGCTCAATAACAGCTGGTGAATCGGTAACTTTAGTCCTTGCACCGGCTTTCTCCAAACCTTTACAGGCAGAGTGCAGGTTCCCCATGTCGTAGTCTACAACAGCAATCACTGGCATTAACCTGCTCCCCCTTACATTTGTTATCAAAGCCATCTTCATTTTAAGTTGCTGCCGCCTATCTTCCATGAATAGACAAATCCTCCTGACATCCTTTCAAACCTGGCTACCCCATCAGACATCTAACTCTTCGGATGATTTATTGGGGGAAATCGCGCAGATGGATGCTCTCTCGACCTCCTTGACCTTTTTAAGACAGCTGCCGGTTAATGTTCCCGAAGCTAGCCGTCGTGTGATTGCCAAAATTGAAGAACTGCAACCCGATGGAATTATTTGTTGTGGCATGGCCGAGAGTCGCACAAAATTAACAGTGGAATCTTGTGCGACTTGTGGATATGCCTCATATCGAAGAAGCTTGTATAGTTATTGCTTATACATTTGCAGAATTTTGGGCTTAAAAGGGCTTCAAGATTTTCTGCAATGCCTAAGTGCAATAAGTACTCAACCGGATTCGAGATTAATCAAAAGTTCGGTGGATTTAGATAAATTAGTGGCTGGGTTAGCTGGGACAGAGATTAGCCATGATGCTGGTAAATTTGTCTGCGAGGGGCTGTATTACCAAGTCTTAAAGTATCTACGAGAGCGTAAGCTGAACATCTCCTGTATCTTTGTCCATGTCCCTGTTTTGACTCCAGATAATTTGCCTGGTATCGTGGCAGATTTCCAGTTGATTAT
>CBDTXL010000404.1:0-4779 GCA_965364435.1 uncultured bacterium | reverse complement strand
GCAGGTTTGGCGGCGGATGGTGCTTTTGTCTTCGATTGTGAGGCAGCAGGTTTGGAAGGGGACGGTGCTTTTGTCTTCGATTGTGAGGCAGCAGGTTTGGAAGGGGACGGTGTTGCCGATTTAGATTTTGGGGCAGCAGGTTTGGAGGGGGATGGTGGTTTTGACCCAGATTCCAGGGCGTTGAGGGTCTCTAAGTCAGCAATCCCATTAGGGGTTAGCCCATGCGCTTTCTGGAATTTCATTACAGCCGCTTGAGTCAAAGAGCCGTAATATCCTGTGAGCGGTCCATCAAAGTATCCCGCGGCTTGCAGTTTTTTCTGAAGGGACGTAACTTGAGTACTGCTATTTCCTCTTTTGAGAGTCACAGCGGGGCGAGGCGATACTACAGGGTCATCAGTGACCACCTTCTGTGGGGCGGCGGGTTGCTCAGGTGCCGATGCTTTTGAGCCAGATTCGAGAGCTTTGAGCGTCTCTAAATCAGCAATCCCATTAGCGGTTAGCCCATGCGCTTTCTGGAATTTCATCACAGCTGCTTGAGTCAAAGAGCCGTAATATCCTGTGACAGGCCCGTCAAAGTATCCAGCGGCTTGCAGTTTTTTCTGAAGGGACGTAACTTGAGAACTGCTGTTTCCTTTCTGGAGAGCCAGAGCAGGGCTAGACAAACTCAAACAAGCAAAAGCAATGGCAAAGAAGATCAACAGTATTGAGGCTTTACTATGCCACTTGACCCAGTCTAGTTCCTGGAAAAATAAACCGTAATCGCGGGCAGTTTCTGCTTGGGGGTTTGCAGATGCCTCATAAGTTGTAGCTAGATGAAGGTAGGCAAGTGTGTCCATAGTTGGGGGAAAGCCAGGGTCAGGCTAAAAATACCACATATCCCCCTACCTGCTTTAGTGAACAGAGGATAACCTCGCTTAATCTTACGCTCAGTGGGTCATCATCAATAAATCTACTTGAGAGCGATCGCGTTTTGGAGAAGTTGGCGAACTATACGCATATATAAAAAAAATTGTCAATCCGTATTCATCCTCATCAATTATTGGGGCAATCAACTCCACAAAAAAAAATTATAGAGATTTGCGGAAAAGGCGTTATTCTATTTGTAGGTAGACTCAATAAGAATAAAAAGCTCCAAGCTGGGCACGCCATGAATGCTCCCATCTACACAACGGGAACATTGATAAACATGGCGAGGGCGCAAAGGTTGTTGATTGGAGTAATCAACACAACTGGAGCGACAAAGAAATGCGTCAAAAAAGCAATAATGAAGCCTTAGTTCTAGGCTTGACTTTGGCAATTACAGGTAGCTTAATTGTTGGCGGTGGGTGGTGGGCTTCCCACTCAGGGCTTTTTCAACTCAACTCGATTGGGAATCAGTTAGGGGATGTCAATCGCCACGCAAAGGTCAAAATCACAGTCTTAGGCGACACCTTCAGTGGTTACTCAACCCTACGCAGTGCGGCTTTCCAAGGGACTCTCACCGAGAGCGGAATTGTACTGAACTACTCGGATGAGTTTGACCAAGCCAAACGTGCTGCTGCCCTCAATCAAGGGAAAGCTGACCTGATCGTCACCACGCTCGATCAATTCCTCACTCACCAACCTAAAGGGAAAATTGTCGCTCTGATTGACCGGACAGTGGGAGCCGATGCCGTTGTCCTCAATACCCGTCGCTATCCCCAGCTCAAGTCCCTTTTAAATTTAGACACCCTCGTTAAGCAGCAACAAGCCACTGGGGAACGGCTAAAGATTGTCTTTGCCGGAGACACTCCCAGTGAGTTTCTGGCAACTGTACTCGATACTAAGTTCGACAACTTCAACCTCGCAGACTTCGAGGTGGTGCGAGTGGTTGACGCCAGTGAAGCTTGGAAGCAAATGCAGGAACCCAATTCAAATGTTGCCCTTGCCGTGCTTTGGGAGCCATTTGTCACCGCCGCCAAATTGCAAGGGAACACCGTCGTGTTGAGCAGTGGGGACGCCCCCAAAGTCATCGTGGATGTGGCAGTGGCTTCTGAGAGAATTCTGCGATCGCATCCTCAAGCCGTACAAGAGTTTGTCGAGGCTTACTACCGCCGGATTGACGCTTCAGTCCAGGATAAAACTGGACTCACTCAACAGATTGCTAGCGATGGTAACTTGAGTAACTCAGAAGCCGCCGCCGTGGTTAAGGGCATTCAGTTTTTTACCTCCGTTGAGGCAAAAGACTGGATGGAGTCGGGAACGTTCTCAAAAAGAATCGGCGCGATCGCTGGTATATTGACCCTCTCTGGTCGAATTTCCAACCTTCCTACCAATCCAGGAGAACTATTCACCGCTCAGTTCCTCAATCCAGCAGCTAATCAGACGGCTACCCTGATCAAAATGATTGCCGAGGATAACCCGGAACTGGCTTCCCGATTAAAGGGTTCATCCTCTGCCACCCTTGTCGCTCACGTATCCGATGCACAAGTAAAACTTGCGAATGATATTGGCAACTTGAAAGTCAGAGGCGAGGTGAAATTTGAAACGGGTTCAGCTCAGCTGACAAATCAAGGACGGCAGACTCTAGATAAGCTTGTTGCAGAAATTAGTGAGTTCAACCCCTCTACAGTTGCTGTGAAGGTGCAAGGCCATACGTCCCAAACGGGCAGCACTGAGTTTAACCAGAAGCTCTCTCAAGACAGGGCAACTGTGGTAGTGAATTACCTCAAAAGCAAGAATCCTGCCCACAAATTTGTCGCTGAGGGATTGGGTTTCTCTCAACCCCTACCGGGTGCTGAACCCAGTTCGCCTGCCAATCAGCGTACTGTGATTCGCCTAGTACGAATTGCCTCTTAAGAAGTCATCAGCAACTCATCACTAACAAAATACGGGGATTTAAAAAGCCTCGTTCAACTGTTATTTCAACTGAACTCGCTCTCTGGATTACCTAGCTATTGCTAGGGAATTAATTAGCTATGCCTGCTCCTACTTTTAATCTAGAAAGAACTCGCCTGCTAGAAGAAGCACTTGAGCTATCTCGCGTTCTTCAGTCCGCCTCACAGAAGGTTCCAGACTCTCTGACCCAGCGCCGTCAAGCACGACTGCGTTCTATTGGGTTGCGGCTCAAAGACTTTGCTCATCCTATCGATCGCGATCGCTTGACTCCTAACGAGATTCCCCTGCAAGTTCGTGACGGCTTTGTGAAAGCGGTGCTGCTGCTCACTCGCTATCAAAAACTGGGAAATTATCGGGTTTCAGGAACATTGACCTCTCCCACCCTCAGCCAATACCGTCCTGATACTGTGCCGGAAACTTGGCAAGGGGAAGATGCAACAATGCGGCTGTGTCAACAATTTGAACTTCCCGTGGAGTACCAGAGGGAATTAAACACGATGCTGGAGCAAGTGGACTCCTCCATTGAGCGACATCGACGGATTATCCAAGCGATCGCGGCAGAAGCCAACGGCGCATCTACTAAAGCTGATGGACTTCAACTATTTCAACAACTGTTCGGCAATCTGCCGATACCGAGTAGTGCAATTGACTGTCTTGTTACCGAGATGCAGGTGTGCTTTGCCATTGATTACCAAGATGCTCAACTGCGCGATGCTAACGCATGGAACAGTTTGAGTGAGAGCGATCGAGATACTATTTCTGGGTTTTTAGAAGAGTTAGACCAATTTAGTTTCAAGCAGTTTGGTTGCTTTCCCACGTTTAGTCACTTAGAGTCACATCAAATTGACCGTGCCTTGTGCTTACGCTTAGAGGCACGCACGGGTTTCCATCGAGTCGAAATTATCCAGACGATCATGCGCTCAATTGGTATTGTTCCAACTCACAAAGCCGAAGCTTTTTTAATTCATGACATCTGGGGACACTTCTGGCAACTGTTGCTCACTCAATTTGCAGGGGATTATGCAATTTTGACCAGTTGTGGTCAACCGTTGCGCTTGGGTGAAACCGCTTACACACCTGATGGACCCCTGAGCATTGGGGAACTCTTTGTTATGGAAGGTTCTGTAGTGCAACTTGACGTTTTACGCGCTCGACTCTTCTTCCATGCAGAGGTTCAGCAAAGGTTGGGATTACTGTTCACCCATCTGATTAGTGAAATGCTCGCTGATATCGCTGAATTTAAGTGGGTTTGGAACCATACACAGCTTGATGATTTACTGCCTTCATCTTCACTATTTAAAAGTGAACCGACTAAGCTCGATTTGAGTTTAAAGGATGTGGATTTCCTCTTTTTACGGGTATTGCAGCCTCTGTTGGAGGTAAAGTTATCGGTGTTGTCGGACTCGGAACTAGAAACAGATTTACTGGCTTGTTTGGTAAATATCACTCAACTCAATCATGGGGATGCGATCGCTACACGCGCAACCCTCAAGCAAGCCATTATGCAGTTATATCAGGTTTTTCTAGAAGAGTACAGCCAGCACTATCTACCTACGCTGAGTAGTGATGGACTATTTAGCAGACTGCTCTCTAACCTGCTAGCTCTTCAAAATGTAGTCAATCAACTTTATACTTCAACATCCGTTTATAGTGACTTTCCTTTCCAGGATTTACTCGTTCTGTTCATCGGTAGCTACTGTTCAGCGGATTGTTACAGAGACTTTTGGAATGTGGATGATGTTTTAGCGAGCTACTTCTTCCCTTGCTGGCATCTAGTGCAGAGTGGCGGAAATAAGCGACCACAGGATGACCTTAAGTAAAATGATTATCGTATAGGCACGACTGAGGAAAAAACAATGCTAACGTCCCCTCTTGTCAAGGACAATTTTTCACTAGAAGATTTTATGGCGAATCCTCCCGATC
>CBDTXL010000403.1:0-4783 GCA_965364435.1 uncultured bacterium | reverse complement strand
CTATTTGTCAGCAGTGGTCCTAATATTCTTCGCACCCTAAAAGAGCGACAAAAGCGGGTATTTCTTGACCTCAAATTTCACGACATCCCCAACACAGTAGCTGGGGCTTGCCGCTCAGCAGCAGCCTACGGTGTAGATTTAATCACAGTCCATGCAGCTGCCGGTCGTCAGGCACTTCAAGCTGCCTTTTCAGCGGCACGAGAAGGGTCAGAAGAAGCCGGATGCTCACCTGCCAAATTAATCGCGATTACCCTACTGACGAGTCTTAACTCACGAGATTTGGCGTTTGATCTGAAAATCCCCTTGGAGTTGCCAGAATATGCCCTACAGATGGCGTTATTGGCACAGGAGGCAAGGCTAGATGGGGCTGTTTGCTCTCCTCAGGAGGTGGAACAACTGCGGCAGACTTGTGGCGATGACTTTCTTCTTGTTTGTCCAGGTGTGCGTCCAAAATGGGCCGAAGCGGGAGATCAGAGGCGCTCAATGACGCCTTCTGATGCTATCAAAGCCGGTGCCGATTACCTCGTTATTGGGCGACCGATTACCGCTGCTACCGACCCAGTTGCCGCCTGGGAGAGGATTTGCGACGAGCTAGCTGCTGCTGGTGTATAGCTTCAAGCCCAGCCAATTTCTTCTCGTTGCCTGCTTGGGCTTGCAGGTTAACAGGTTGAATGTTGAAAGTTCTAACCTGACGCTCGAAGTCTCGCTACCGCTAAGCTATCAACTTTCCAACCTTCAATCTGCAACCCTTCAAACCTGCCCAGCTGACGTGGAGACTTTAACCTCACAGTTGATACGGGATTTACCCAGCTATGCCAATCGAGTAATTCAACGATCTCGACGCTTAAACAGAACAGTTGACAGCTTCAGTTACGTCCTCGTGGCAGGAAAGCCAGAGTTTGCGCCCCTCTCCCTTGGTCCTGGTCAATATAGCTCCGCTGCCTCCGTCGCTGATGTAGAACCACCCAAGCAAGTCTTCATAACTACCCTAGAGCGGCAGTATCTAGGGGGCAAAGCTATTGAATCACAGCACTACCACTGGCTATTTCTGACTCAAACGCCCGGTGGCTGGCGCTTAGCCTTGATGTTTTCCCGAATTGGTTCCTCTTCACCAGGACGCTCACCGACGCCACCACGGGAGAGCAGTAAAGGCGTCATTGGTCAGGCAGTTACTATCTGGCTGCGAGATTGCCGCGCCGGAGCCATCCGACCTTCATCGTAGGACTTTTTTGCCAAGATATCTGACCGAAGAATCCGGACAGCTACAACTTCAGGATGTAGATTGGTGTATCCCTGCAAAAAGGGAGATGCAGCCTTTACTCATTAAGGTGCTCTGCAAATTCATTCTTGAAAACTCCAACCCACATTCCACCCTTTGAGCTAGCACACTGGGCTGCGTGAAACCTGCACAGTCAGGTTTTGTTTGTGTAGACGCGCTTTTAACCGTCCACTTGAGAATGGTGCAAGACCTGAGTAACTCTTCTTCGAGTCTACGCACTCGCCGTATGCTAGCTCTTGATTGCTTCGGAATCGCTAACCCTCCTAAAGTCGATACCGCTAGCTCCTCCAAAGCCGCTTCGCTAAAGCAAGCTAAGGTGCCCTACTTACCTTACCGTAGCTATTCTGTAGGGAATTGTAAATTCAATAGAAGTCTTTAATTGAGAATCAGCTCTGGCTTACTTGTCTGTTGTTGTTCAGCTCCAAAGTGAGAATATGTAAAGATTCTGTAAAAATTGAATTTATACGGGTGACGGAAATTATTCAGGTGTGACACGTTGAGGGCGGGATGTGGTGTCGAAGCTCCCGTCGCGGAGTGATCTATACACATTATTTTCTCACTGTCAATGCTAAGTCCTATGAGAGGATTTCATTCTCATCAATCACCCAGGGAGCTCTACATTATGAGATTAGCTGTCAGAAGCATTGGCTCATTGTTAGTAGCCCTTTGCTTAGAAGCAACAGTCAGCACGGTACAGGTGTTAGCCCAACAAATTAACCCAGCTGCTGATGGCACTGGCACCGTTGTTACACCCAAGGGCAACCAGGTTAACATCACTGGCGGAAGCCTTTCTAAAGACGGGGCGAATCTCTTCCATAGCTTCAGTCAGTTCGGACTCGACCAGAACCAGATTGCCAACTTTCTCTCTAACCCAT
The DNA here is from genome assembly GCA_965364435.1 of uncultured bacterium. Taxonomy (GTDB): domain Bacteria; phylum Cyanobacteriota; class Cyanobacteriia; order Cyanobacteriales; family Coleofasciculaceae; genus CBDTXL01. The sequence goes on along the minus strand of CBDTXL010000403.1, from coordinate 2,629 downwards.
CGATTCAGAATATCCTAGGGCGCGTCACTGGCGGCGATGCATCCATCATTAATGGACTAATTCAGGTCACTTGTGGGAATTCCAATCTCTTCCTAATGAACCCAGCTGGTATAATGTTTGGTCCCAATGCCAGATTAAATGTGCCAGCTGATTTTACTGCCACTACTGCCACTGGCATTGGTTTTGGCGGAAATTGGTTTAGTGCTGCTGGTGCCAATAACTATGCTGGCCTAGTCGGCACCCCCAGCGCCTTTGCCTTTTCTGTGAATCAGCCAGGAGCGATCATCAACGCAGGGCAACTGGCTGTTGGTCAAGGACGGAATTTAAATCTCCTGGGTGGCACGGTTGTAAGTACTGGCACGCTTCAAGCACCAGGAGGACAAATCACGATCGCTGCTGTGCCAGGTGGGAACACCCTACGCCTAAGCCAACCTGGGCATCTGCTGAGTTTAGAGATTCAACCGATCGCTACTGCTCAAGGTCAACCGCACAATTGGACTTTGCCGATCGCGTCCTTACCTCAGATGCTCACAGGCGGAAGTGGCGGTAATGCCACAGGCTTAACAGTCAATAGCAATAATCAGGTGGTACTGACGGGGTCTGGCATTACTATACCAGCTGAGACTGGTACCGCCATTGCATCCGGCACTGTCGATGTATCAGGTCAAACTGGCGGCAGGGTTCAGGTTCTCGGCGATAAAGTGGGGGTGTTCGGTGGCAATATTAACGCTTCAGGCATCAATGGCGGTGGCACAGTACTAATTGGCGGCGATTATCAGGGTAAGGGTAAGGTGCCGAATGCCTCTAGCACTTCCGTTAGTAGCGACTCAGTGATTACCGTAGACAGTTTCCTCAATGGCAATGGCGGTCGTGTCATCGTCTGGGCTGATAAACTGACTCAGTTCTATGGCAACATTAGCGCCCGTGGCGGCAGCAATTCAGGCAACGGCGGCTTTGTCGAAGTGTCAGGTAAGGAGAGCCTGATTTTCAAAGGAACGGTCGATACCAGCGCTCCCAACGGTAACTTCGGGATGTTGCTGCTTGATCCAACTAATATTGTGATCCAAAACGGTCTTGGAGACGGAGACGACATTGATGACGATCCTTTAAGCACTAATAGTCAGGTGTCCGCCGCTGACACCCTACCGACATTGCTCTATGAGTCGGAACTGGAGAGCCTGTCTGGCAATACGAGTATTACCCTGCAAGCCACTAACAACATCACGATTAATCCCCTCAGCGACGGCACATTGAGGTTTCAACCCGGTTCAGGGTCAATCACATTTACGGCGGGTGGAGCGTTTTCTATGAGTCCGGGAGACACCATCCAAACTCTTGGGCGAGATCTAGAGATTTCTGCCACTGGCAACATTACCACTGGCAGCTTGGACTCTCAACCTATTAGTTCTGGCAAAGGGGGTAACATTTCCCTGATCAGCGCTGCGGGAGCAATCGATACCAGCAGTGGTCGTTTAGTATCTCGCTCTTTTCCTGGCAGTGGGGGTGAGATCGTCCTCAGCGCCCCTATCAGCATCACCACCGCTGGCATCGACCCAACTGGTTCGGTGAATAGCGGGAACATGACGCTCACCAGCAACGAGATTAATTTTACGGGACCAGCAAATTCAGTGTTGGGAACGGGCAACCTACTACTTCAGCCTTTCACCTCTGGTCTAAATATTGACATTGCGGGAGCTGAGGGAACGACTGCCTTGGATCTTACAGCAACAGACCTTGCTGCCTTGGGAAATGACTTCAAGGATATTCCCATCCAAACGAATGGCAGCGGTGTTATCACATTTGTCAACCCGATCACGTTCAACAACCCAGTGACAATTGATTCGCCATCAGGGGAGATCATCGTGAATGGGGCAATTACCGGGTTAGATAACGCCTCAATTACCCTGAATGGGTCAACGACAACCCTGAACGCAGGCATCACTACAAAAGGGAAGCCGATTACCATCGGTAACAGCGTTGTTTTGGGAAGAAATATTGACTTGGACACGACTAGCCTCGGTAGTCCTGGGGCAGACATCAAGCTCACTGGAACCACTAACGGTACGACAGCAAGCTCTCAAAACCTCACTCTCACAGCAGGTAGCGGCAACATAACCCTTGACGATGCTGTAGGTAGCATCACCCGACTGGGAAATTTAACCATTGCCAGCGCCAACGACGTTACAACAAAGGGGATTACAGCAGCTAGCCTCACTCAAATAGCAGGCACCGGTACTACTACCTTTAACGGAGCGCTTTCTACCAACACTCCAACTGGCATCGACCTGAAGGGCAACAACTTTGCTCTTAACGGGACGGTACGAACCACTAATGGTGGTCCAGTGACGATTACCAACAATGGGAACCTAACCCTTGGGGCTGATCTAAATCTGGATGGAGCCTTTAACCAAGACGGGTTAGGAGCTGTATCCCTGGCAGGCAACATCACTACTCCCAACGAAAATGTGAGTTTCAGCGGCCCACTGAGCCTTAATGGGGATGTAGCGTTCAATGTCGGTACTGCTACGCTTAAGTTTGGTCGTTTGTCAATGGGCAACAATCCACTGAACCTGATTGCAGGTGAAATTGATTTTACCGGAGGACCCAATTCCGTCACCGGCACCAGCAC
>CBDTXL010000402.1:0-4797 GCA_965364435.1 uncultured bacterium | reverse complement strand
GATATTTTAGCAGAAGCCGCTGCTGTTAGATTGCCTGACCCCTATTTTGGTTCCCTATCTCCCAGCAACAATCTGTCAACTGTTAGAAATTGCCGCTTCACTTAAATCTGTGCTATCGTTATCTATTGTTCGGACGCATAGCTCAGTTGGTTAGAGCACCACGTTGACATCGTGGGGGTCACTGGTTCGAGTCCAGTTGTGTCCATATTCTTTAGCCTAAACTGGAAGACACATTGCTTTGCGAGTCTGGCTGACGGCAGTTGCGAGAATTTCCGCTGCTTGGTCGATTTCTTCATCAGTTGTAAATTTGCCAAGACCTATACGCAATGCTCCTTCAATCATGTTGTCAGACAAGCCCAAAGCTCGCAGAACATGGGAAGGAGTTTCTACACCCGATGAGCAGGCAGAACCTGTAGAAATTGCCAGCTTTGAGCGTACTCTAGCAATGACTGCACTGTTGGGAATATCGGGGATGGAAATGTGGAGATTGCCTGCAAGCCGGGAGGTGGTATCTCCGTTGATTACTAAACCAGGAATTTTTTCGAGTAACAGGTTTTGAAGCTTGTCTCGTTTAGATGAGATCGCTTTCTCATCCTCTTCCATTTCCAGTTGACGTAGGCGACAGGCTTCTCCTAATCCAACAATACTGGGAACGTCAAGGGTTCCAGACCTCATTCCTTTCTGATGACCACCACCAAAAATAATTGGTTCTAGGTGATGTCCTTTCCTAACAACTAATGCGCCACAACCTTTGGGACCATAGAGTTTGTGGGCAGAGATTGCAAGGTAAGTGATTCCCCACTCTTCAAAGTTTATGGGGATTTTTCCTACAGCTTGGGAGGCATCACAGAGAAAGGGAATGCTGTAACGTTGAGCAATCTGAGCGATCGCTTCAATTGGGTAAATATTGCCAATCTCGTTGTTGGCTGCCATGACACAAACAAGGGAGAGTCCCTCAGCGCAAACTTGTTCTAGATGGTTGAGGTTGAGTCTTCCAAGACAATCCACTTGGAGGTAAGTCAGTTCTGCCCAGCCGCGTTTCTCTAGAATATGGCAGGTGTCCAGAACGGCTTTGTGTTCGAGTGGCAGCAGCGCAATGCGGTGAGGTTTTCCAGGGTTGGGAGACAGACTACCCTGAATTGCCAGGTTAATGCTCTCGGTTGCACCCGATGTCCAAACGATTTCTCGCTTGTGAGCTCCAACTAGCGAAGCCACCTGAATAGCGGCTTGTTTGACGGCTTCTTCAGCGCGATCGCCATATTCATGATCGACGCTGCTAGCGTTACCGAATTCTTCTGTCATGTAGTGGTAGATGCGATCGGCAACTCGGCGATCGACTGGAGTAGTTGAATGGTAGTCGAGATATATGGGGCGTGATTTACTAGAGTGTTCAGACGACGGCATGATTCAATTCGAGATAACTGGACGCAGGTAATAGTTTCAAAGCTGTTTTATGACGAAATTCGGGTAAGATATGCCTCTAAATTGGTAGAGGAGTTGCTTGGTGTGGATCTCAATATCCTCCAAAGAAGAATTCAGCTATAGATGAATCGTGGAAAAATTAACTGAATCTAGAGCGAGCTGCATTAGAAAGATTGGGGGTGCAACGCTATCCTAGATGGGGTTAACTAATGGTTTGGGTTATGGCGGATAGGTTATTACCCACAGGTTATGATAAATTTTTGCGGGAATTAAAAGAGCGGATTCGCAGCGCTCAAGTCCGAGCAGCAATAGCTGTTAACCGCGAATTGGTGTTGCTTTACTGGCAGATTGGACGGGAGATTCTATCTCAACAGCAACAGCAGGGTTGGGGTGCCAAGGTTATTAACCAACTGGCAAAGGATTTAAAAAAAGCCTTTCCGGAGATGAAGGGTTTCTCACCACGCAACCTCAAGTATATGCGGGCATTTGCTGAGGCTTACCCACATGAAACATTTATGCAGCAGCTTGCTGCACAAATTCCCTGGTTCCATAACTGCGTCCTCTTGGATAAAGTTAAAGATGCAACAGAACGCCAGTGGTACATCCAGAAGACGATTGAGCATGGGTGGAGTCGAAGTATCTTAGTCCATCAAATTGAGCTGAGACTGTATCATCGGCTGGGAAAGGCTACAACTAACTTTGACCGAACTCTACCTAAACCCCAATCGGAACTAGCCGAGCAGGTGTTGAAAGACCCCTACAATTTTGACTTTCTCAGTTTAGGGGATAAAGCCTGGGAACGGGAACTAGAAAAGGCTCTGATCAAGCATATTCGAGATTTTTTACTTGAGTTAGGTGTAGGTTTTGCTTTTGTGGGAAATCAATATCACCTTGAGGTGGGTAGTAGGGACTTTTGGCTCGATTTATTGTTCTATCACTATCGATTGCATTGCTTTGTTGTGATAGATCTAAAAGTGGTGGAATTCGAGCCGGAATTTTCAGGCAAGATGAGTTTTTATGTTTCGGCGGTGGACGATTTGCTGCGACAGTCGGGAGATAACCCGACAATTGGCATCATTTTATGTAAGACGAAAAATCAGACACTTGTAGAATATGCTCTACGGGATGTGAATAAACCTATTGGTGTTTCAACTTATCAATTACAGGATGCTTTACCTGAAAATTTGCAAGGAAGTTTACCGACAATTGAGCAGTTGGAAGCGGAGTTAGAGGCGGTGTCGTTGGAATCTGAGGAGGAGGAATGAAAGGGAGAGGCGCGATAGCGCAAGCGCTGCTGCAAAGCAGATCGCATATATAGACGCTTATGGAGAGGCAATGACATCATCGAGAATGACGATCGGTAGATTTGGGACGTTACGGAATGCGCGATCGCTGAAAATTTAGCGTTCCCATGAATCTCTCTCTGCTCGGAGGTATTGATCGACTTCTTCAGAGGTTTTGAAAAGCTTCTGGTGTTCGCGCGATTGGTTAATAATGTCTATTGCAGAGAGGGCTGGGACATCACGCTTCTCTGGCAGAATAATGAAAACCTCAACTTCATCACCGGCTGACTCCGGCGGTAATTGAAGTTCGATCTTGCCGTTTGGCAGAACTCTGGTTGTAATTCGTATGGCTGATTGTATAACTTTCTCCTTTTTCAATTTTGTATTTTAATTTTCAATTGCGATCACATATTAGTCGTTCTCAAGCGCGATCGCATATCTCATGTGTTGGTAGTCATTTGTCTGAAGCTAGCCACTCATAGATGCGCTCCCAGAGGATATCGCATATACGCTCAGTTCTTTTTTCTACAAAAGACTTATCCCACTGCCCTGTCGCTCCGAGTTGTACGATAGGTATGATGTGATGCTTGTGTTGTGTTTTTTTCAACAAATTAATTGTTTCATCTTTCAAATCAACCCCGTTGTCCTCTGCTTCCTTTTTTAAAGAAGCCAAATTCTCAGGATCTGTTTCTGCTAAATGCCGATAGTAAATCCACTTTTCAATCCATGCTTTGTTACTCGCAGAACTATTAATTTCTGTAGGGAGCAGGAGCAGGTTTCCAATTTGCTCGTAATCATCATTTTCATACAGAGCTGTGTCCCAATCAGCGCCACATGGTAGTTTTGGTTTTTGAGGTGCTACGTGTTCAATACTCTTAAAATCTTCAGCAACCCATTTCGTTGGTTCCAAGTATGAGGGAGATGACCCTAACGTGCCAATTTTTATCAAACCTGGATTAGCTTGATCTGGAATAGTATCGTGTGAGGTGATAAAAAGAGCAAATCTGCAAACAGCTTTCGCCTCGTCATATCTCAGATACTGTGTTGCTTTTTTCTTCCATTCTTCTTTGGCTCCTATTTCTTTATCTTTGAGTACCCCCATCAAGGATGTCTTGAGTTCTTGAACTGTTAGTTGAGAGTTTCCTTGTTTCCATGACATTTTTTCGCGAAGTAACTTCCTATATACTTCGTCAAGACCTGCATTCGGTAAAGCAGACCGCCAAAGTGTGAAAAATGCTGCTACTGCCTTGCAAGCAAAAACAAACTCAGTGTCCGCTGTTGGTTGCTTGCGTATAACAAGAGAGTAGAAGCGACTCAGGATTGTGTTTGCCATTTTGTGTCCAGCATCCTGAAGGTACAAGACGCAGAGTGCTGCCTCTTTTCTATGTGGATCTGGCACGTTTTCTGTCTCAGGTATAACAAGCTGTTTGTTGGGGTCAAACTTGCGGACTTTCTCCCAATAAATAGCTAGTTCGCCCATGCTGCGGATGAATTCTTCCCGCTCTTCGGGAGATCCAAACTTGTTGTAAGTTTCAGTCAACCACCTTCTCTGAGCACTGAAATGGGTTGATAGCCTTGTAGCATCCTGTGTCAATGCCAATAGAGTAAGATAATCGTTTGTCAGCTTATTCTTGCTAGATGCGCTCGACAAAGGAGCCAGCAACTGCTCTACTAGATTGAAATACTTTTCAGATTTTGAGCCTTTAAATCCTTCACTGTTTACGCTTTGTGAATTAACAATGTTAACGACCAAGGGCTTAAAAGTTTCAAGTGCTGTTAAAGGTGTTCCTGTTGCATTGAGAGACTGAAACATATCAAATGCCCAATCTTCTGAGACTGGCTCATTTAAGGTAAAACAGCAACGTTGAAGCAGGTAATGACAAAAAGCAAACAGTTGAACTAGGGAACATACTCGCTTTTCAGTTAAAGAGATTGGGTTGCTAGGATTATTGACTATTTCTACTAATTCAGGTCGTTCGTAGCTCCATAATTCTACTTGATTCATTTTATTTATTATTTCCGAAGCACGCGGAAAATCTGGCTCTCCAGGAGTCAGGGTGATAAGTATTTTTAATAAAAGGAGTTGAGGCTC
>CBDTXL010000401.1:0-4797 GCA_965364435.1 uncultured bacterium | reverse complement strand
CTGCGTTTCAGACGGGTTTGTGGGGAGCATTTGTGCGATCGCTACAGCAGCGAGAGACAGCTGGATTAGACAACAGTTGGGTGAGTATGTTTACTTACGATCCCCGCACTGGGGCAAAGCTACTTGCCGATTGGGTACAGCAACTACCCAACCTCAAGTGGATTGCTGGGCAGACACCCTTAGAGGTTTTGCAACAAGGCAGCTGCATTACTGGTGTCCGGTTTGCCGATGTGATCGTTAAAGCAAAAGTAACGCTAGACGCCACGGAATTAGGAGACTTGTTGGCAATAGCTGAAATACCGCACCGATGGGGCTGGGAACTGCAATCTGAGTTTGAGGAACCCAGCGCCCCAGTATCTCCCAATGAATTGACACAACGGTATCCGGTGCAAGCTCCGACTTGGGTAGTCATTCTCAAAGATTTCGGGAATGCCGCAGACGCCCCAGAAATTCCTGCCCCCCCTCATGACACTCCAGAGCAATTTGCTGGAGCGTGGGAAGGCTACGGTGCCGAGCAGTTTCTTAATTACGGACGCTTACCTGGGGGTCTGTTTATGATCAACTGGCCCCTACATGGTAATGACTATGGTGAAGGTGTCGGGCGCTTAGTTGAATCTCAAGGCAAGCGACAACAGTTTCTTCAGGAAGCCCAGTGGCACACGCAAAGTTTTGCTCGTTTTATTCAAACCCAGTTGGGGCATCGTTACGGTTTAGCTGAGCAGATTTTTCCCAACTCCCCCATTCAAAACTCTCTAGGTGGAGGCGCTTATGCGCTGCATCCTTACTATCGGGAAAGCCGACGCCTCCTAGGACTTGTAACCCTGCGCGAACAGGATATTTTGCCAATAGCTGGAGGACAAGTGGCATCTTTACCAGTGGATACAGCTGTTCGGGGAAGTGCGAACAGCTGTGCTGGTGCGCGTAGCGCCATCGCGTGTATCGCTTTGGGTAACTACCCCAATGACCATCACTACCCCGCTGTCGATTTCCCTTTAAAACCGAAATCAATCCGCTGGGGTGGTCGCTGGACAGGAACACCTTTTACTATTCCCTATGGTTGCCTGGTGCCGGTGTCAACCGATGGTCTTCTGGTCTGTGAAAAAAATATCTCTGTGTCTCACATTGCCAATGGTGCAACCCGCTTGCAACCTGTGGTCATGAATATTGGTCAAGCGGCGGGGATGGCAGCAGCATTATGCGTTGAACTAGACTGTCAACCAAGGGATTTGCCACCCAGACGCCTTCAAGAAGCATTGTTACAAGACCCAGTTGCCCCAGCCGCGATTATTCCTCTCTTTAATTTGCCCTCCAACCATCCCGACTGGCTGTTCTGGCAACGCTACTATCTGGACAACCCACAGGACTATCCCAACTCTGGGACTGGAGACTGGGGCGTCGGGCGTCGGGCGTGTTTTCAAACTTCCCCGTCAGATTCAGACGAATCCCTAACCCATTTCAATGGGATTTTCCAACGCCGTGATGACCAGGATTACACAATAACGCTCAGTGAACCGCAGGTTTATGCTGGTCAAACCTGGATGCTGATCACTTTGCAACCAGTGGTAAACGAGCAACTACACACTTGTAATGACCAGCAGTGGATCACCGTTTGGGGGCGTCTCAACTGGTCGGGGAACTGGCTGGTGGTGGAAAAAATTGATATGGCTTCCGAGCAATTGCTCTAGATTACCATCAATCTCCGTCAAATCAACTAAACTCTCAGGAAAGTTTTTCCTGACGCCTTAGTAGGAACTCCGTATCAGGGACTAGAAACCCTGACACGGACATCTGCTATGCGCATTTACACTTCTATTTTCAGTCAACTGCTCTCGGTTGAACCCAAACAACAAAACGATAAGTCCCCCCATCGTGGTAGCGGACGTTAAAATCCAGCCAGATTGCATCTAGCCGCTTATGGGAAGTGGGAAAAATTGGTGCAACAGGAGGCGGTTAGCCAAGAACCGATCTTCGGGGCAGCAACAGTCGGTAGCGAGCGATCGCTTACCCCAAGTCAACTAAACTACCATAAATTTGCGTGGAATCAACTAAACTTCTAGGAAAGTTTTTCCTGACACTTCAGTAGGAACTCCGTATCAGGGACTAGAAACCCTGACACGGAATTCTGCTATGCGTACTTGCACCTGTATCAGTTTGTTGAGCCTGCTAGCCATCTCGCTCTGTGTTGATTCCGCGCTCAATGCCTACCGCTCAACTGGACAACTACAGTCTGCCACTTTGCGTCAACTGGTATTGGCTAAAACCCAACAAGAAAAGGAAAAGTCTCCTCCTGCTGGTAGCGGACGCCGCTCATTCATCCAATCCCCGAAAATTTTGACTTACCAGGGCTAGCAAGAGTATGATATAGAGTCCGCTGGAAAAATTGCACCCCCCCTCAGTTTCCAGTAACGGTGGGGGAGTTCTTTACATTTCCAGTTTTCGCTTTGTTTTCATATAATTAGAGATAATTCCGCTTCAATTATTAGGGTGCCTTTAGTAAGCGCATGTTCTACTTTGTGAGTTGAACTCAGTTAGTTAGGTGAAATAGTGAGTTTGCCACTAAGGAACTAAAGTTTTGTACCCCTGCTAGATGATTGCCCCTAACATGATCAACCAAGTCGATCTGATCAAAAGTCTCAGCCCCAGTGCAATGGATCAGATTATGCTATACCTGGCTTTCAGCGCGATGAGAACCAGTGGACACCGACACGGGGCTTTTCTAGACGCAGCGGCAACCGCCGCTAAGTGTGCTATTTACATGACCTATCTGGAGCAAGGTGAGAATACCCGCATGACGGGACATCTTCACCACATTGAGCCAAAGAGGGTCAAAGTAATTGTTGAGGAAGTAAGACTTGCGTTAACGGCAGGGAAGCTGTTAAAGATGCTGGGTTCTCAGGAACCTCGCTACTTGATTCAATTTCCCTATGTCTGGATGGAACACTATCCCTGGCAACCAGGGCGATCGCGTATCTCTGGTACAAGCCTCAACTCTGAAGAAAAGCGATATATCCAGGAAAAACTGCCAGATAACCTACCGGATGCCCAGGTCGTTAATTCCCTTCAGTTTTTGGAACTCATTGAATTTCTGCACACTCGCTCTCAAGAAGATGTGCCACAAGAGCAACGTCTGCCTTTGAGTGAAGCGATGGCTGAACACATCAAGCGTCGCTTAATCTATTCAGGGACAGTAACGCGGATTGATTGCCCTTGGGGGTTACCCTACTATGCTCTTACCCGCGCCTCTTACTCACCTGCGGATGGAGAAGAACGCACCTACACCGTAGTGGAGGATACAGCCCGGTACTTCGGATTAATGAGAGATTGGGCAGAGCGTCAGCCGAAGGTGATGCGGTTGTTGGAAGAGTTAGATATCCCGCCAGAGAATCTTGAGCCAGCGATGCAAGAACTCGATGAAATCATCCGTACTTGGGCGGACAAGTATCACCGTGCTGATGGTGAGCCATTTATTCTACAGATGGTTTTCGGCCCGCAACCACAATAAGGGTTGCAGATTATAAATAGTTGAAGGTTGGAAGGTTAACAGGTTGCAGGACGAGAACTTTCAACCTTCATCCCAAACTTAACCAGCGCCATGCTAAGGCTAATAGTACCGCCGCGATCGCGCCAATCAGTGTATTGATAATATTCACCACTTCATTGGTCATCCAGTCAAATTTAGATTGCAGCGTCGCACCAATCACACTCTCCAGGTTGGTGGCAATGAAAGCGGCAACTGCACAAAAAGCAACACCTGTCAAGTTAATCAGACCAACACCCCAACCGACAAAAGCGATCGCAACTGATGCCACCATACCCGCGAGCGTTCCCTCTAAACTGACAGCCCCTTCTGTTCCCCGTGCCACAGGCTGTAAGGTAGTGATGAGAAACGTCCGCTTGCCGTAAGCTTTGCCCACCTCACTGGCGCTGGTGTCCGAGAGTTTGGTAGCAAAACTTGCCACATAGCCGAGTAGCAACAACGTCTGATAAGGAGCCACAACAAATAGTGTTCCTAAGGCACACAAGGCTCCAGTGAGCGCTGAACCCCAAACATTCTCCGGACCCCTTGCACCCGAACGCTTCTCCGCAATTCCTTCGGCTTCCTTTTGCTCCATACCGATGCGTGTGACACCAGACCCCACCAAGAAGTAGAACAAGACTACCAAATAGCCTTGCCAGCCAAGAGTACCCCAAATCAGGACACCTAACCCCCAAGCGTGGAATAGCCCCGCCGGGGTAAGTAACTTCTTGGGAGCAACCCAAGCGATCGCCAATAAAACTGTATTCAATCCAACAGCAACTAGCCAGGGATTCAAATCATAGATAGGAGACAGCATAGTAAAGAAGTGGGGAACAGCTAATTTCTGCAAGAATATCATTGGAAAGTAGACTTTACTTTATAACCTTCCAACCAAAAATATGAACCCAGTCGTCTTTCATCTCGCCTTTCCGATTACCGACATTGAGCAGGCAAAAGAATACTACGTTGATGGACTTGGCTGCGAAATTGGGCGAGAATCCCACCACGCTGTGATTCTGAATTTATACGGTCATCAGCTAGTGGCACACCTCACTAAAGAACCTCTAACACCTCAAAAAGGCATTTATCCCCGGCACTTCGGGTTGATTTTCTCCTCAGAAGCGGACTGGGAAGCAATGCTCTCGCGTGTCCAACAAAGACAGCTAACCTTCTACGAACAGCCAAAGCTACGCTTTCCAGGTCAACTCACAGAGCATCGTACTTTCTTCTTGCAAGACCCGTTCTATAACTTAATGGAGTTCAAGTTTTACCGTCATTCT
>CBDTXL010000400.1:0-4816 GCA_965364435.1 uncultured bacterium | reverse complement strand
GTCAGAAATATTCCGAGAATAATGTAACTTGCAAACAAAATTAGACTGCTAGTATCTAGGACGCCCTGTACTAGGTTGTTGTAATTGTTCAGCAATGATAAATGACCTAAGGCTTCGCCCACGGGTCCCCCGACGCTTTTGGCAACCAAATCAATTACCCAGAGGAACAAAACCAGCCCGAAGGTGAGGATTGCCGCCAGAATTGAGCTATCAGTGAGGGAGGAGATAAACATTCCCAAGGAAAGAATTGAGGCTGCTAGTAAAATCAATCCGGCATGAGCAAGTAAGGGTACGGCTGGTTGAATCGGGGGATTGGCTGCACCAAGCGCGATCGCTTCATAGGCTAGTAAAGGCATCACCATAACCGTAAAAAACGTTAGCACACCTAACAATTTTCCCAGTGCCACCGCCCAGTTAGTTAGCGGCGAGGTTGCCAATAGCTCCAATGTCCCCCGCTTCCGTTCCTCGGCATAAAGCCCCATCGAGAGAATTGGTAGCACAAACAAGGTCAGTGAACCCATGACGCTCAAGAAAGAGCGCAAAAATAAATAGGCAACATCCACTGGCGGCGCTGGCACACCCAGTTGGTCTTGAACCGCCACTTCCTGAATGATGCCCTGTGGACTCAGGAGAAGCGCCACGAAAAAAAAGCCAGAGAGCAGCCAGAAGACGCCTGCAACCACATAAGCGACGGGCGAAGCAAAATAGCCCTGCAATTCCTTGCGAAAAATCGCCAAGATGTTGCCAATCATTACACCCATATTAGACTTCTCCTCCATTTGTGGGGATTGGGACTTGAGGATTGGGACTTGGAGATTGGGCAGAGTCTTCTCCATTCTCAATTTCCTCTTCCCTGTGCCCTAGTTCCTGCATCGTCAATTCTAAAAAGACATCTTCCAACGTAGCGCGAGTGCGTCGCATCTCATATAGTCCCAAACCTGCCCCAATGGTTACAGCCGCAATATCCCGTCCGGGTTCTTCTCCAGCTGCTGAGGTGATGCGAATCAAGGAGCGATTAGGCGGTAAATTATCAACGGGAACGATTTCTACCAGCAATACCCCCGGCAGAATCTGTAACATCTTTTGTAACTCTGTAGCGTCGCCGTCTACCTCTAGTTCATAGCCTGACCCCCCTACTAACTGAGCCATTAAATTTTCGGGGCTATTGGTTGCCACGATTTGACCCCGATTGATAATTGCCACACGGCTACAAGTCATACTCACCTCTGGCAGAATGTGCGTAGAGAGGATAATTGTATGTTCCCCAGCGAGACTCTTGATTAAGTTACGAACCTCGATGATTTGCCGGGGGTCTAGACCTACTGTAGGTTCGTCTAAAATGATCGCGGGAGGGTCATGAACGATCGCCTGAGCAATGCCCACTCGCTGCCGGAAGCCTTTAGAAAGCTTTCGGATTAGCACTTGGCGCTTGTCACTCAGGTTGCAGCGTTCTATTGCCCATTTTACTTTGGGAGTGCGATCGCCTGCTGCAACGCCTTTGATTCGCGCCACAAAGTGCAAAAATCCCTCAACGGTCATTTCCGGATACAGTGGCGGGGTTTCCGGTAAGTAGCCAATCCGGCGTCGTACCGCCATAGAATTTTCATGAACATCGTAACCAGCAATGCGGGCAGTGCCACTGCTTGCCGGTAAATATCCAGCCAAAATCCTCATGGTTGTCGTTTTTCCGGCACCATTCGGTCCGAGGAACCCCAGGATTTCCCCTGGCTCAACGCCAAAGGTGACATCCTGAATGGCTGGGGTAGAGCCGTAGATTTTGCTGAGATGTTCGACTTCAATCATGGATATTGGGGGTCATCACTACTTTGATGCGGAAGCTGCGGATATCAAAAATACTAGACTAACCCCTGCCTAGTCCACCTTACCCAACTGCCAGTGATCGATGTGTCATACGATGCTGTGACATCGATAAAACCAATTGGTGTCAGAAGTCACATCTGCTTGTTGTCTGTCTATACCTGTGAGACCTCCTTTGTTACTGTTCTGGTAAAAAGCAAATCATGGTTCAATCCACCACTTTTTACGTTAATCCAGCGATTGGCAAGGATACTGGTGCTGGTTCCTCCACCACCCCGTTCAAAACCTTGACCAAGGCACTCGCCTCAGCTACAGCGGGAACCACGATTCAGCTGGCAGCAGGAACCTACAATGCCGCTGGGGGGGAAGTATTTCCCCTGGTTGTCCCTGCTGGGGTGATGCTGCTGGGGGATGAACCCAGTAAGGGTAAGGGAATTCTCATAGTTGGCAGTGGGAAATATGTCAGCCCGACTTTTGGGAGCCAAAATATCACACTGCGGCTGGATTCTAACGCCCAACTGCGAGGAGTCACGGTTACCAATCAGGCAGAACGGGGTACAGCTGTTTGGATTGAATCAACGTCACCCATAGTTGCTAACAATACCTTCACTCGTTGTAGTCGGGAGGGTGTTTTTGTCACCGGCACAGGCAAGCCCCTAATTATTGATAATGTATTTATCGAAAACGCGGCTAGTGGTGTTTTTTTAGTACGCAATGCTAAAGGAGAAGTGCGGCGGAATGTTTGTCAAAAAACGGGTTATGGCATTGCGATTAGCGATTCGGCAGCCCCTTTAATAGCGGACAATAAACTAGTGGGTAACCGCGCGGGGATTTTCCTCTCGCGTGCCGCGCGACCCGTGCTGCGCCACAATCTAATTGAGAAAAATACGAATGGCGGTCTGGTAGTAACAGGGGAGGCAAGACCAGATTTGGGCAGTAGCCAAGACCCAGCTGGGAATATTATACGGGATAACGGTCAGTTTGATTTGCAAAATGCTACGTCTTTAACGTTAGTTTCGGTGGGCAATCAGCTGAATCCCTCACAGGTGCAGGGACCAGTCCTGTTGCAATCAAGCGTAGTTCCGGCACCCATGACAGGCCCTGCTCAGTTCAGTGACATCGCTAGTCATTGGGGGGCGGCATTTATTCAGGGTTTGGTTACCAGAGGTCTAATTCGTGGCTTTCCCGATGGCACGTTCAAGCCAGAAGCTAGCATCACCCGTGCCGAGTATGCGGCAATCATTGCCAAGACATTTGATTTGCCCAGACAACGGGGTACGGGTACGGGTGTGTTTACGGATGTCCCTGCTAACTTTTGGGCATCAGAGGCGATAAGTCAAGCAGCGGGTATGGGTTTTATTTCAGGATTTCCCGATAAGACGTTTCGCCCCCAGCAAAATTTGACACGGGTGCAGGCGCTGGTGTCGCTGGTGAGTGGTTTGGGACTAACGGGTGGGAATCCTAACTTGCTACAGTTTTACAGCGATCGCGCCCAAATTCCCAGCTATGCTACAGAAGCGATCGCAACAGCCACTCAACGACGACTTGTGGTGAATTATCCCAAACCTAATCAGCTCGAACCCATGCGGGGCATTACTCGTGCGGAGGTAGTGGCGTTGATTTACCAAGCATTAGTAGCAACAGGACGAGCCGAAGCTCGCGCATCTCCCTACATTGTCAACCCTGACCCTTATAATCCCTCATTTACCGATATTCAAGAACACTGGGCAGCTAACTTTATTCGCCCCCTCGGTAGCCTTAACTTAGTCAGTGGCTTTGCAGATGGCAGCTTCAAACCCAATGCCCCCCTGAACCGGGCGCAGTATGCCGCCCTGCTGGTGAAAGTTTTTAACCCAGCTCCCATACGCCCAGCGGCTCAATTCATCGATGTCCCGGCTGATTACTGGGCAATATCTGTAATTAGCCAAGCCTATCGCGGCGGCTTCCTCTCCGGCTTCCCCGACCAAACCTTCCACCCCCAGCAGAATTTGCGGCGAATTGAGCTAATTACTTCCTTGGCGAATGGGCTTTCTTTACCCAAGGCTGATGCGAAAGTCTTGGAAATCTACGAAGATCGCGATAGTATTCCTGCTTATGCTAAATCAGCAGTTGCTGCCGCCACGCAGGCAGGTATTGTCATTAACTATCCCACACCCACGCTCCTGGAACTCAAACGGGAAGCCACACGGGCTGAGGCGACTGCTTTTGTCTATCAGGCGTTGGAGAGAACCGGATGGGTAAGTGCAATCAGCTCACCTTATATTGTTTCAAAGCTGCCGAGTTGAGGTCTGATGAAAACGCTCCAGGAGCCAGGGTCTATTTTATCCCCAATCGCCAATCGCCAATCGCCAATCCAAAATCCTTGCCTTGAGATGAGGGAGCCAACCACAGACCCAGCAGTTGCCTATGCCGTCGCGTTGCTCAGTCACTATGGGTTTGAGCTGAGGGGTTACACTGCCGAAGAATTAGTCAATCTGTGGCTTAGGAACTATCAGGCAAATTGGGTGCGTCTGGGTGTGATTGAGGCGCTGTATCAGGGGCGTTACAAAGCTGTTTCTGTTGAGCAAATCTTAGCAGTCTGGGCTAGACGGGGACAGCCAATCTATCGCTTTAACCATGAGTTTGAGCGGCTAATTTCTCGAAAACTTCCCCAAAATCTGACGGCCCGCCACAACACGGCAAGAACTGACCTGAGCCAGGAAATCAGCCTGCCGCCGCTGACTGCCAGTTACCCTGACACCACCGATGAACCGGCGATGCTTGAGAAGCCGACTATTGAGCAAGCATCGACAGCCACACAGGACACTCCGCCTCCGGCGAAGACTGTCTTACAAGATTTGACTGAGGCACCCGTCAAGTCTGAGGAACAACTCCCAGAACCACTAACAAATGCTAGTACCAGTCTCACCTACGATGCAGATTGGTCACGCTGTGAGGTCAGCAAACAGCCAATTCACCAATTCACCCCCCCGCCAGACGCTTCTGACTTTTACCTCAA
>CBDTXL010000399.1:0-4823 GCA_965364435.1 uncultured bacterium | reverse complement strand
ATCCCAGCATCGAATGTGAAGTTGCTGACAACGGCTGCTGCTTTGCATCAGCTTGGTTCAGAATTTCGGATTCGGACATCTGTTTATGTTAGCCCAGCAGTCCCTCCTAACGTCGCGTCTGCTGGTGCTAGTTCGTTGCGGGTAGTGGGGCGCGGTGACCCGACGCTCACAGATGTCCATTTAAGAGAATTAGCGCAACAGCTGAAGCGTCAGGGAGTTCGTAACGTGCAACAGCTTGTTGTCGATGATGGTTACTTTCAAGGAGACGCTGTTAATCTCAGCTGGCAGTGGGAAGACCTGCAGGCAGACTATGGAACCTCGGTAAATAGCCTGATTTTGAATCAAAATGCCGTGGAAGTGACATTATCGCCTCAAAAGCCTGGTCAAGCTCTGCGAGTGAGTTGGGCTGATGCGATCGCCGCGCGGCAGTGGCGAATTGAAAATGATTCGGTGACGGCTGAGGCAGCAGCACCGGCATCTGTTACTGTTACGGGTGTTTTGGGTCAGCCCGTGTTGCGAATTAAAGGTCAGCTGGCGGTTGATGCTGAACCAGAGTCATTTGGGTTGGCGATTCTTGACCCTGCTGAGTATTTCTTGCAGCACTTCCGAAGTGTACTGGCAACTGAGGGAATTAGCGTTGCGAGGGCGTCTGTGGTGTCTAAAGATGGCACGGCGGGAGAACGGGAATTGGCAGCGGTTGAATCCCCACCTCTATCAGTTTTGTTAGTAGAAATCAATCAGGAGAGTAATAATCTTTATGCAGAGGCGCTATTGCGATCGCTCAAAGCATCGGTAAAGCGATCTCTCAGTGCTGGTGCTAACAGTGACTCCGCTGATATAGGACTCAACGAGATGAAAGCAACCTTAACTGCTCTGGGAGTTAACCCGGAAAGCTATGTCTTGGCTGATGGTTCGGGGCTATCTCGCAAGAACTTAGTGAGTCCAGAAGCGATCGCACAAACCCTCAAGTTCATGGCACAAACGCCCCAAGCATCAGTTTACCGAGCCTCTCTGCCCACTGCTGGTGTCACTGGTACCCTCCAGCATCGCTTTCTCAATACCACTGCTCAAGGCAATCTCCAGGCAAAGACCGGCACCTTGAGTGGTGTCTCTGCTTTATCCGGGTATCTGGATGTCCCTGGCTATCAACCCTTGGTTGTCAGTATCATGGTGAATCAATCCGATCAATCTACCACGACACTACGTCAGGCGATTGATGAAATTGTGGTGTTGCTGACTCGCTTAGGTTCTTGTTGAGAAAAAGATAGTTGTTCTGGTATAACGGTCAGTTAATCCAAGCCAATACCCTGGAACTGGCGATTGATGAGCCTGGTTTGCTTTACGGTGCAACGGTTTTTACAACTTTGCGGGTTTATCATCAATCCTTAGATAGTCCCCTGACTAATTGGAGTGGTCACTGCGATCGCTTATTATCCAGTTTGCAAACCTTTGGCTGGCAACTACCTGACTGGGAGCGCTTGCGGGGCGGGGCTGAGGTGTTGAGTTCGTCCTATCCTGTTCTCAGAATCACGATTTTTCCTGATGGGCGAGAATGGATAACCGGGCGATTTCTCCCATCTGACTTAGCACAGCGCCAACAAATGGGCATCACAGCATGGGTGGCAGACGCCCCCGAATATCGCCGTTCACTCCCCACCCACAAGACGGGTAACTATCTATCAACTTGGCTTGCCCTACGAGTGTCGCAGCAGTTGGGGGCAGCAGAGGCGATTTTGGTGGATGCCACTGGGAATTGGTTGGAAACTAGCACCGGCAATCTCTGGGGCTGGCAAGATGGCTGTTGGTGGACACCGCCATTAGAAGTGGGAATCTTACCGGGAGTTGTGCGATCGCAACTTATTGACTGGCTCAAAAAACACGGTTCAGTCGTTCGGGAGGCACCTTGGGAGACTAAGCGCGTCTTAGAATTTGAAGCGATCGCCTACACCAACAGTGTTATGGAGGTAATTCCCATACACACCGTCATCAACCCCCTCCATCCTCTAACCTACGAACCCTTTCACCGCACTCTAGAGCAATTGCGGAGCCTGTGGAGCCACTGAGCAAAAGATTATCATATCACTACAAGCAGCGATGAAAAGCTTTTTCATACTTCACCTTTCATACTTCATCCTTTTTTGTCAATTAATCCTGAGAGACGTTAACATTAGTTAATACAAGCAGCCTATTCGATGCCCCCGCATCCTAAAGTCTTAGGAGGTAATTAAGTAGTGAATAAGAAATGGAGAAACGCAGGGCTATATGCACTGCTGGCGATCGTAGTCATCGCCTTAGCAACAGCATTTTTAGACAAACCTTCCCAAAGCCGGGAGACCTGGAAGTACAGCAAGCTGATTCAGGAAGTTGAAAGCGGCAAAGTTGAAACCGTCAAACTCAGTGCTGATCGAAGTAGGGCGCTCGTTACCGCTCAAGACGGTAAACCAGTCTTGGTCAACTTACCCAACGACCCGCAGCTGATTAGCATCCTCGCCGAAAAGGGTGTGGACATTTCGGTTCTACCTCAGAACGATGAAAGCTTCTGGTTCAGAGCGTTAAGCAGCCTGTTTTTTCCAGTACTACTGCTTGTCGGATTATTTTTCTTGCTGCGGCGTGCCCAGAGTGGTCCTGGCTCTCAGGCGATGAACTTTGGTAAGTCCAAAGCCAGAGTGCAGATGGAACCGCAAACCCAGGTAACCTTTGGGGATGTCGCTGGCATTGATCAAGCCAAGTTAGAGCTCAATGAAGTCGTTGACTTCCTCAAAAATGCTGACCGCTTCACCGCTATTGGAGCCAAGATTCCCAAGGGTGTCCTACTAGTTGGACCTCCGGGAACTGGTAAAACCCTGCTTGCCCGTGCTGTTGCTGGTGAAGCAGGAGTGCCCTTCTTCTCCATCTCTGGTTCTGAATTCGTCGAGATGTTCGTGGGCGTCGGTGCTTCCCGTGTCCGGGACTTGTTCGAGCAAGCCAAGACGAATGCTCCCTGTATTGTATTCATCGATGAAATTGATGCCGTGGGGCGTCAGCGGGGTGCTGGCTTAGGTGGTGGTAACGATGAGCGGGAGCAAACCCTCAACCAGTTGCTGACCGAGATGGACGGCTTCGAGGGCAATACTGGCATCATCATTATTGCCGCAACGAACCGCCCAGACGTTCTCGATGCAGCACTGCTGCGTCCTGGTCGTTTTGACAGGCAAGTGGTTGTGGATCGTCCTGACTACGCGGGACGTTTGGAGATTCTTAATGTCCATTCTCGTGGTAAAACTCTCGCGAAGGATGTGGATCTGGAGAAAATCGCCCGTCGTACCCCTGGTTTCACTGGTGCAGATCTGTCCAACTTGCTAAATGAAGCTGCAATCCTCGCGGCGCGTCGCAACCTTACTGAAATCTCGATGGATGAGGTGAATGATGCGATTGACCGCGTGCTGGCAGGGCCAGAGAAGAAAGACCGGGTGATGAGCGAGAAGCGCAAGACGCTGGTGGCTTATCACGAAGCTGGTCATGCTCTGGTTGGCGCTTTAATGCCAGATTATGACCCGGTACAGAAAATCAGCATTATCCCCCGTGGTCGTGCTGGTGGTTTGACTTGGTTCACGCCTAGCGAAGACCGGATGGATTCAGGTTTGTATTCGCGCTCTTACCTGCAAAATCAAATGGCAGTGGCTTTGGGCGGTCGAATTGCTGAAGAAATTATCTTCGGTGAGGAAGAAGTGACCACGGGAGCCTCGAACGACTTGCAACAGGTTGCCCGTGTAGCGCGGCAGATGGTAACACGCTTTGGAATGAGCGATCGCCTCGGTCCTGTGGCACTGGGACGGCAGAATGGCAATATGTTCCTAGGTCGGGAGATTGCCTCAGACCGGGATTTCTCCGACAGTACTGCTGCCACAATTGATGAAGAAGTTCGTAAGCTTGTCGATGAAGCCTACCGACGCGCTAAAGATGTGTTGGTGACCAACAAGCACGTCCTCGACAAATTAGCGGAAATGCTGATTGAGAAGGAAACGGTGGATGCCGAAGAACTCCAAGAGGTGTTAGCGAATAACGATGTCAAGATGGCAGCGATCGCTTAGTGAAACGCGGTAGGCACAGGAAGCCCGTGCCTCTACAATCACAACTCGTCTGACCGAACTAATCATGGGGTAGCGTACTGGTGCGCTACCCTTTTTGATTGGAAAGGGCGAGAATACCCCATCCTCCTATCCTTGTGCGCCTAAACTAGAGGTAACGATCTTGCCTCTTTGTGCTATGACTCTTGCCCAGAATTCAGACGCTGCGGCTCAATTAACTGCATTGACTGAACCAGAAGAGATTATCATTCCACCATGCGATTTGTGGAGTGATGAACCGCCATTGGAAAGCGACCTGCATCGAGAGCAAATAGAACTTCTACTGGCTTGCCTCAAGTGGTGGTGGCGAGAACGCACCGATTTCTATGCCAGCGGGAATCTAACCATTTATTTCAGTCCCGAACACATTACAACGCGGGACTTTAGAGGGCCAGATTTTTTTGTCGTGCTGGGTGCAGAGAATCGACCCCGCAAAAGTTGGGTGCTGTGGGCAGAGCAGGGTAAATATCCCCATGTAATTATTGAACTGCTTTCTGAGAGCACTGCCAAAGTCGATAAGGAGTTTAAGAAACAGCTCTACCAGGAGACCTTTCGCACTCCAGAATATTTTTGGTTTCACCCCGATAGGCTGGAGTTCAAGGGATTCTACCTTGTGGGAGGCAAGTACCAACCCCTAGAACCGAATGCTGATGGGTGGCTGTGGAGTCAGCAGTTGGAGTTGTTTGTGGGGGTGCATGAGTCAAAGCTGCGGTTTTT
>CBDTXL010000398.1:0-4826 GCA_965364435.1 uncultured bacterium | reverse complement strand
GGGTGGACGAGAATATCCAACCCCTCACGATTGAGCATCAACCAGGGGACAACCTTACCAAATTGCTCCGCTAAGAACGCAACTTGATACATCGCCTTTGGGTGTGGACCAATCGGTTTGTCATGCCAACGCCCCAGTTGCACTTCAAACCTACCGCCCAATGCTTCACGTACACGCGCTGCCGCCTCACGACTGGAGGTATCGAAGTAGATATGAGCATGAAAGCCAGTAATCTCAGTAGTATCTTTCATCGCCCTTAGCTCCACTTTATCTAGGAGTGGACTAATCGTAACAGTTGAATTCATCGGCGGCAGACAATACTTGACTTGCATAATAAGAGTCTGGCACAGCAAGCTCGTCACTCGCGTTAAGGGCGATCGCCTCTGTTTGGTATACCTTCAAGGAATAAGATTCAACAGCGCTACTTACAGCAGTTATTCAGTTGTATGAACCACAATCATGAGACCTAACCCCCAGCCCCTTCCCACCCCTCTCGTTCTCCCCTACTTCGGGAGATGGCAGAGGACGAAGCCTTTTTTTTCACCCAAGGGGGGACATTCAAAGCCTCTCTCAGCCAAAAAAGTTATCCGCTTCCCTCTCCTTTTAGGAGAGGGTTAGGGAGAGGTGGAGATAGGTTTTCCAGAGAGGTCTACGTGTGGTCTATTCATTTAAAAATCGCTGTAACGCTACAGACTTGCGCTCAAAAGCGCAAGCCTTGTACTCCAGGAGACCGAGAACATGAAACGTGTGTTTGGTTGGCCCCGTGCCCAGATTATCTTGTATTTAGGTGCTTTCTTACTGATTTTGCTGAGTTGCCTCCTATTTAATACAGCGCCCAGTCAGGCAAAATCTCTGACAACTACAGACTTGCCACCCATAGAAATCACTGAAGGATGGCAATACCGCTGGGGTGACTCTCCTCTGGACGAGACGGGTGTTCCCATTTGGACAGAGGAAGCAATTTCAAGCCCTAGCTGGCAGGCATTTCAATTTCCCAAAAAGCTAAGGAAGCCAGCAGGAGAAAAGATTGTTTGGTTGCGCGTCTCTTTACCAAAAGGGCAATGGCAATCTCCGATGCTTTATCTGAGAGCCGTGCCCTGCATATTAGAAGCTTATCTTGAGAATAAACCGATCTATAAACAATTTTCGCTGAACGCATCGGGTGAAGCTAATTATGAAGATTACCAATGGCCGATTGTTCCTCTTCAACAGGGGTTTCAGGGCAAAACCCTCTTTTTTCGAGTATATGGGGGGAATGCTTTCTCTATTTATATCGGATTGTTCGATCGAGTTACACTTGGCTCTCAGACGGATTTAATCAAAAGAGTGATTCAACAAGAAATTGATGCTATTTTAGGCGTTTTCTTTACTTTTTTGGGTTTAATTGCTAGTTTTTTATCATTTAATCGTCAAGAAAAAAGAGCCTATCTTTCTTTTGGATTTTTGGCAATTCTAGTTGGCACATATACAATAGGTAGATCTGATTTTGTTGTTCTATTTTTCAACAACTCTGGCGTCTGGGATTATGTTCACTACACATCTTTTTATTTGATACCCGTTAGCGCTTGTCTTTTTTTTGAGGAAATGTTTGGAGTAGGATACCAGTTGATTATCCGGCGTTTATGGCAAATTCATCTAGCTTATGCAGTGGTGGCTTTACCTTTAGTTGCTACCCAAAGTGTTTCTTGGAGTTCAACCGTCTATCCCGCTCAAGTTTTGTTATTATTAAGCGCAATCATCTTACTCGCAATTGCCGTCAAAAGTTCTTGTACAGGAAACTGGGATGCAAAGTTCTTCACGGCAGGATTTACAATTCTTACCTTGTGTGCTATTCATGATGTTTTGATTTATATTTTTGAACCTGTATACTGGCATCAAAAAATCTATCCTTGGGGAACGTTCATTTTTATCCTATTTTTGGGATTTATTTTAGAGCGCCGCTTTAATGAAGCTCGCAAACGTCTACAATCTTATGCCCTAGAGCTAGAAGACAAAAATGCTGATTTACTGAAAATGGATCAGCTAAAAAATGAATTTTTAGCCAATACTTCTCATGAACTAAAAACTCCTCTAAATGGCATTATCGGCATTGCTGAGTCACTGATAGACGGAGCAACGGGCAAGTTGTCTAAAGCAACTATATTTAATCTTTCTCTAATTTTCTCCAGCGGGAGAAGACTGACGCAGTTGGTTAATGATTTACTTGATTTTTCTCAACTGAAACACAAAAGAATTGAGCTGAAAAGAAAGCCCGTGGGAATGCGGGAACTTACAGATGTCGTATTAATGCTTTGCCGCTCACTTGTGGGCAAAAAATCTCTACAACTTCTTAATAAAATTGACGCAGATATTCCCCCTGTAGATGCCGATGAGAACCGAGTGCAACAAATTTTGCACAACCTAATCGGTAACGCGATTAAGTTTACTGAGAGTGGTACTGTTGAAATCTCTGCGGTCGTTGTCAAGGATAAACTGGAAATTACAGTAGCTGATACGGGTATTGGTATCCCGGCTGATAAATTAGACCGAATTTTTGAATCGTTTGAACAAGCGGATGGCTCAATTGCCAGAGAATACGGTGGAGCGGGGCTGGGTCTGGCAGTGACTAAACAGCTGGTACAATTGCACGGTGGCGACATTCGTGTAGAGTCTACAGTCGGAATTGGCTCACGATTAACCTTCACCTTACCCTTATCAGAAGGTAAGGTAGAGAGCAAACAGCAAGAGGAAGTCTCGAAGGTTCAGGAATTCTCTGCAATAAAAGTGAACCCAGATGAACTCTTGATTAATGGGGAAGTGTCAGCGCCTCCTGAGGGAGCTTTCCAAATCTTGATTGTAGATGATGAACAGGTAAATCTTCAGGTTCTCGTCAACCATCTTTCATTGCAAAATTATGCCATCACTCAAGCTTCAAATGCGATAGAGGCTTTAGAAATAATTCGGAATGGTTTCAAACCGGATCTGATCTTGCTTGATGTGATGATGCCGAAAATGACGGGTTATGAACTCTGTAAAAAAATCCGTGAGAAATTTCCCGCCAATGAAATGCCGGTGGTGTTGTTGACCGCCAAAAATCAAGTGTCAGATTTGGTGGAAGGGTTTGGTGCGGGGGCAAATGACTATTTGGCTAAGCCCATCTCGAAAAATGAATTGCTGGCGCGAATTAAAACTCATATTCTGTTATCGAAGATTAATATAGCTTATGGGCGCTTTGTTCCCCACGAATTCCTGAAATTTTTGGAACGAGAAAGCATCGTTGATGTTCAATTAGGCGACCAGGTGCAGAAAGAAATGACCGTTCTCTTTGCGGATATTCGCTCCTTTACAAGTCTCTCGGAGAAAATGTCACCAAAAGAAAATTTTGACTTTCTCAATGCCTACTTGAGCCGGGTGAGTCCAGTCATTCGCAATCATCACGGCTTTATTGATAAATACATCGGTGACGCGGTGATGGCATTGTTTCCCCAGACTGCTGATGATGCAGTACAGGCGGCGATTGAGATGCAAAAGCAAGTCTCACTCTATAATTCTTACCGACAAGAGAACGGTTACGACCCAATTGCGATCGGCATTGGTCTGCATAGCGGCACTTTGATGCTAGGTACAGTAGGGGAGTCACAGCGGATGGAAACCACAGTGATTGCTGATGCGGTAAATCTAGCGTCTCGTTTGGAAGGCTTGACAAAGGTTTATGGAGTGGATATCTTAATTAGCGACCAAACTCTGTATCGTCTCGATAACCGAGAAAAGTACAGTTGCCGGTTTCTCGATCGCGTCAAAGTGAAGGGCAAAAGTCAACCTGTGGAAGTGTTTGAAGTTTATGATGCAGACCCTCCACGCCTGATTGAGTTAAAGAAGCAAACCTGTGATGAGTTTGAGCAGGGAGTAACTCTTTATGTTGAGAAAAATTTTGCCCAAGCCCAGCAAGTTTTCCAGCAAGTTTTACAAAGGAATGATCAGGATCGGGTAACTCAGCTGTATATAGAACGCTGTGAGAAAGCTCGAAAATTTGGAGTATCTGAAGGAAATTACCAAGCAATTGCTCATTAAGCAAAAAGGGGCAACCCCAAAAGGAGTGCCCCAAGGCTAGTGGTGTTTCAACCTATGACACCTATTCAGGAATTACAGCGTTTTTAAAGTTGGCTTCAAACGCTTACACGTCCTTAGACGTAACTTCTGCGTGCTCTTCTAAGCGATCTTTAACATTGTAGGCACCTTTGCTGACATCATTACCTTGCTCAGCGGTGCCTTCTGTAGGACCACCAATTGCTTTCCAGCCAGCCAGTCCGCCTCTTAGCTCTGAGACGCGCTCAAATCCAGCCTCGCGAAGTTTGGCGGCTGCTTGTGCGCTTTGTTCGTCATTTTCACCATAGACATAGATGTCGCGGTTAAGCTCAAGGCTGGCTTTTGCCCTGTCTGGCAACTCGTCTATGGACATTGGCATCGCACCCATGATCCGAGACTGATTGAAGGCGGTGCGATCGCGTACATCCAGAATTGTAAAGGCAGGTTCACCCCATTGGAGACGGTCTTTGAGAGCCTGAGCGCTCGATTGCGGCATTTGCTGCGCTGGTGGGGTGGGAGTAACCTCAGGAAGCTTGTCTTTGGCTTTAAGGATCGTATTTTCGACTTCTGACATAAGGATTTATTAACCAATTGAATTAATTGCAATTTATCAAGGTATCCTTACTCAACCGTCCGTCTTGAGACGGAGGGTTTCAATAATCTTCCTTAAGACAGACTTGAATCCGAGCCGTTGAATCACTTCGTTTATGGGTAATGGGTAATGGGTAATGGGTAATGGGTAATGGGTAATGGGTAATGGG
>CBDTXL010000397.1:0-4841 GCA_965364435.1 uncultured bacterium | reverse complement strand
TACGCCCAATGACACAACTGCATTACTCGCTTTGACAGAAGCGACAGGACTTTTTGAGTCAAACCAAATTGAAGAACTCGCCCAAATGCTAAATCAGCATTTCAGTGACGAAGCAGACAGCCAAGGTATATGGTTTACCGACTACGACAATGAGCCAGTGGGTGTTGCCTACGTTGCGCCAGAACGAATGACCGATGGGACATGGAATCTCTATCTAATCGCTATTCATCCCGACCATCAAAAACAAGGGCGCGGAGCCGCATTGTTGCAATACGTCGAGCAAATGCTGACTGAGCGTGGTGAGCGTGTGCTACTGGTGGAAACGTCTGGAACGGCTGACTTTGAATACGTCCGGGTATTCTACCGCAACAATGGGTATGAAGAGGAAGCGAGAATTCGTGACTTCTACACGCATGGTGTCGATAAAATTGTCTTTCGCAAGTTATTGGGAAGTGTCGCCGCATAACAATCCTGTTACACACCGACCGTAAAGTTGATCAGCTAAGTTCAAGACGTTAATAGCGACGGGTGAACGGGGTCGTTAGACCGCTATGTATCCGACATAAGCTACAGGTTGTAATCAAATAAAGGCTAATCATTGGAGGTTCTAATTGGAACTTCTAGAGATTGCAGGTACGACCAATGCTTGGAGAGTGAAGTGTGAATGCTAGATTCCCAGGTGGAAATCTAATTTCGCGATCGCATTGTATCCTTCAACTTAATGCGAATGCGATCGCCCGATCTTGTAGGTCGAGTTGAAGGAGGAAATCCGACACTCATCACTGCTTCTCCAGCTCAACCCTAGTGCGATCGCTCAATCGAGTCATGTTGAATTTCACGTTACCCACTGATTCACAAGCAAGGACTTGACAGTACTCAACCCAACCTACAGCGAGAGGCGATCGCACTCGTTCCAAGACTCCACCTTGGTATGCTCCACGAAGGCTATGCCTCCAGTAAACGGCAAAGCTGCATCGGAACGGTAGGTTGCGACATTAGGTTATCTTGGATAAGACCCCTATAAGGGGTAGTATCCAGCAAAAGTGACGCATAACACCCAAGATTTCCAGGATTAACTATCAGAAGTGATGGATAACACCCAAGATCCCGGACTTAACCTGCAAAGTTTCTGTTTAATCCCTTAAAATTGGGATGTTATCCAGCAGATCTGACGGATAGTAAAGGTGTTATTCAGTACATCTAGCGTTGAATACATAGTTAGGGCACTGAGACAGCATCAGCATTATGCAATTGGCTCTCGTTAACAACGACCGTGTTGAAGCTTTTTCCGGTGGTCGAGGGTTATGTCCAATTTGCGGTTCCGAAATGATCGCGAAGTGCGGCCCAAGAATCATACATCATTGGGCACATCATCGACCAAAGGACTGCGACCCCTGGTGGGAGAATGAAACTCCATGGCACCGCGACTGGAAAAACCTTTTCCCAATGGAATGCCGCGAGGTATCTCACATTGCCCATGATGGCGAGATACACAGGGCTGATATCAAAACACCGACTGGAATAGTGATTGAACTACAGCATTCATCAATGACGGACGCTGAAAGAACCTCGCGCGAAGAATTCTATGGCAACCTCGTATGGGTAGTTGACGGCTCTGGCTTCCGCCAGAACTTCGACATTTACCACGCATTGCCAGCCCCCAATTCCGAAGTGGCAAAAGATTTGATTTGGGAGAAGGCAGAGCGTCACATGAACGGCGCTAATGCTGGATTGTTCTTTCGGCTATCGGAGGCGCGACAAAAGAACCCAAACATCACCAAGGCTGAAGTTTGCTGGGGTCGGATGCATAGTATTCATGACATCCAGGATCAAGTCGATCAATCGTATAATGGCTATCACCAATACGATTGGGTTCGTCCTCGTAAAACATGGCTGGATGCTCGATGTCCGGTGTATATAGATTTTGGTGATGACCGTTTGGTGAAACTTGAAATCTACGACGAATCTGGTCTCGCGTGTATTCGCTACGTCTCGAAACGCAAATTTGTCCATGATGCAATGGTAGAAACTCATGCAAGCGCAATCGCCACGCGATTCTACCCGCTGCCAAAAAACGTGCCCTAACAACCGTGGTGCAGCAGACTGTTGCAATTCACTGGTGGAGTTGCTAGGGATACTAGCAACCGCTGACCACGAGCGTTAGACCGCTATGTATGCGACATAAGCTATCGGTTGTAATCAAATAAAGGCTAATCATTGGAGGTTCTAATTGGAACTTCTAGAGATTGCAGGTACGACCAATGCTTGGAGAGTGAAGTGTGACTGCTCTATTCACAGTTTGAAATCTAATTTCGCGATCGCATCCTATCCTTTAACTTACTCCTGTAGAGAGAGGAAAGTTTTAGAACTGCCTACTAAAACACGATAAAATCGTCTGCCAATTTGAAGCATTTGAATTTTTTCACTTTGCAGATGCGGAATGCTGGGAATTTAGATCGCTCAGAGCATGTTACGGCACTCGCGGCAAAAGCGATCGCCACCGCGTTTTATGCTTAATCCACCCGCTTCAAGGTCGTTCGTTTTGGGTCAAGAATTTTTTGACCTAAACTGGGAAACTTGACAGCGATACTAATTTTATTTCCTGAACCAAAAACATGGCTAACTTCACCCGTACCAAACGTGTCGTGAATCAGTAAATCGCCAACTTTCCAATCCTGCGAATGTTTTGTTGAACGTTTAGATTTTTGCGCCTTGGATTCTGAGAGCGTTGCGGTAGCGTCCAACTTGCGAGCATCTGCTGAAGAAGCTTGCCAGTTGGCTTTGACTTTCACCAAAGTGCTGCTGACTAATTCTTTCGGTATTTCCCCAAGAAACTGTGACGCAACAGCCGGTTCGCGATTACCATAAAGGCGGCGTTCACGAGCGTGGGAGAGATACAGCTGTTCTTGGGCGCGAGTAATGCCCACATAACAAAGGCGGCGTTCTTCTTCCAGGGCAGTGGGGTCATCTATTGAGCGGTAGTTGGGGAATAACCCCTGTTCTAGCCCTACCACAAAGACTACCGGAAACTCCAGTCCTTTGGCGGAGTGGAGAGTCATCAAGGAGACGGCTTTTTGTCCATCTTTCAAGTCATCCAAGTCAGAGGCGAGGGAGGCATTTGCCAAGAAACCTCCTAAGCTTGTGTCTTCGTTCTCTTCCTGAAATTGGAGGACAGCGTTATAAAGTTCAGAGATGTTTGCCAGTCGATTATCCGCTTCGTCGGTGCCCTGTTTTTTCAAATCCTCAACATAACCAGACTCTTCCATCATTCCTTGGACAATCTCAGCCGCTGAAAGATTCTCGACTTGCTCCTGCCACCGCCCAATCAAGTCGGCAAAGCTATTGACTCCCTTGGCTGAACGTCCAGCTAGAGTATTAACAGAGGTTTTGTCGCTAAGGATTTCCCACAGGGGCACACCTAATTGTTGGGAAGCACCTACAAGGTTATCAATCGTGGCTTGACCAATGCCGCGTCGAGGAGTATTAATGATTCGCAGGAGGCTGACGGTATCATCTGGATTTGCGATCGCTCTTAAATAAGCCAGAGCATCTTTAATTTCTTTGCGGTCATAGAACTTCAACCCACCAACAATAACGTAGGGCACTCTACCCCGTAGGGCATCTTCAAACGGGCGAGATTGGGCATTAGTGCGGTAAAGGATAGCAAAACTTCCCCAGTCTAGTTCTGGGTTTTGTTGCTCCATCCTGCGGATTTGATTGACAACAAACTGAGCTTCTTCTACCTCGTCTTCGGCTTTGTGAACATAAATCTGTTCCCCTAAACCGCGTGTGGGTTTAAGTAC
This sequence comes from uncultured bacterium, assembly GCA_965364435.1. Taxonomy (GTDB): domain Bacteria; phylum Cyanobacteriota; class Cyanobacteriia; order Cyanobacteriales; family Coleofasciculaceae; genus CBDTXL01. Next base: position 1,038 of record CBDTXL010000397.1, on the reverse strand, counting down.
TTTATCGATGCGCTGGGTGTTTTTCTCAATCAGCTGGTTAGCGGCTTGAAGAATATTTTCCCTGGAACGATAGTTTTCTTCCAGTTTTACCATTGTCCGGGTATCGTCATCCGGTAACCCGTCACCAAAATCTTGCTGAAATTCTAATAATATGGTAAAATCAGCCATTCTAAATGAATAGATCGATTGGTCAGCATCTCCTACTACAAAAATTGAACGATTTTGCCAATCCCACTCACTTTTTCTCGTTTCTCCATTAGTCACTAATAGGCGAATGAGGTCGTACTGAATTCGGTTGGTGTCTTGATATTCATCTACTAAAATGTGTGGGAATTGCCGATGCCAGTAGCCTAATACAGACTCATTCTGCTGCAATAGCCTCACGGGCACTAAAATCAGGTCATCAAAATCGAGGGCGTTGTTGGCGGCTAGTTTATCTTGGTAATGGCTATAGACTTCGGCAAGCACTCTACCCTTGTAATCGGGCTGATTTTTCTCAACATCCTGGGGAGATAAGCCTTGGTTTTTGGCGTTACTGATAGAGTAACGCATCGTACGGGGATTGAATTTTTTCTCGTCCAGGTTTAACTGTTTAGTGACGATGTTTTTGACGAGACTCTGGGCATCCGATTCGTCAAAGATGGAAAAGTTACGGTTCCACTGATGTCCTTTTTCGTCTTGATACTTGTTGATATCGAAGCGGAGAATCCGAGAAAACAGACTATGGAAGGTGCCTATCCATAGAGGTTTGATGTATTGTTTGTAAACACGCGATCGCAACTGGGTTTGTTCTTCAGCTGGCAGTAATTCCAGACGTTGACCGTGTTTTTGTTGCGCCAGTTGCTGGGCAAATAACTTCTCAATCCGCTCTTTCATCTCCCGTGCCGCTTTATTGGTGAACGTCACCGCTAGGATATTTTCCGGAGCGACCTTGTGCTTGAGAATTAGATTGGCAATTCGATAGGTTAATGCCCGTGTCTTGCCGGAACCTGCCCCAGCAACCACAAGTAAGGGGCCGCAGTAATGTTCGACAGCGCG
>CBDTXL010000396.1:0-4850 GCA_965364435.1 uncultured bacterium | reverse complement strand
GTGAACGCTACTTGAATTAAGGGTGGATCTTTTGGACCCGGTATCTTCACAGCCAGCTTGCTAGGGTTGGCAATATCTTGTGGCTTTACTTTCAGCTGCTCTGCCGCTTCTATAAACACCTTGTCTGGCAGCAGATCATTTAGCGTGAGTTGCCTACCCTGTTCTTGAATCTGCTCCCCCGTCGTCGAAAACAACCTGGGAGGAGTAGTATAAGCCAAAAGACCTTGAGCCCTGAAAGTTGGCGGAGAGGGTGGCTGAATGGCGACAATGCCCGATATCCCTACAATCACCGCAAAACTGGCTAGTCCAAGCAACTTATGTTGATCGAAGGCGATGAGATAACGCTTGATAATAGGGGGAGCCATAGCAGTTTCAGCAAATGTGAGAGGAAGTTAGGAGTTATAGATTAGAGAGTTGAGAAGGAATCAGCAATAATACCTTTTATTTAAAAGTCCCTGCTCTCAACACTCTCGACCTTGCCATTGTGATTACCTTTAGTTTTAGGTTTTAGTTGTTGTTATCATCACCAAATACGTTTGTTAAATTATTAAAAAAGCTCCTGAAGCCCAGGAAATCGCTGAAGGGTCGAGTAATTAAACGAAGCGCATAGTTAACCTTCGCAACGAGGGTACGACCGACGACGATAACATCTTCATCCTGGAGAGGGACATTTTGTGAAACATCTCCCAGTAGCGCCCTTTTCCCGTCTATTCGTTGAGTGACAGCTTTCCCCTGTTCTGGATCAAAACGAATCAAGGAAATTTCCCGCAGGTTAGCATCATCTAGGCTAGGAGCCAGAGCCGTTAAAGCATCGATAAAATTACTACCATTGGGCAAAGTAACATTGCCGATTCTTCCATTAGGGTAGCTCAAAAGTCGGATGGTGAGTGTGGGCACAGCAATGGTAGAGCGAGCCGCCAGTGTACGGTCATAATCCTGAGTGGTACCGACCTCTAACTTCAACACAACCACGGCATCACCATCCCGGAGGCGCAAATCCGGTAGGTTCGTTGCATTTTGCAGGGGGGTAAATAAATCAACCTGTTGCTCAATGAATGAATTACCATCGGGTGACCGACGACGCACCACAATATTTCGTAGGTCAGCGGAAGTGGTAGCGCCACCAGCGACTTGCAGAGCGGACAAGAGCTGAGAACCTGGTGCAAGTCCGTAATAGCCTGGTCTACGCACTTCACCCGTTATCGTGACCTGGGCGGGACGCAAACCTGTCAGTGTGACGATGAGTTGAGGATCAACCACAAATCTATTTAAGCCCTGTCGAATTTTTTCTTGGGCTGCTTCCACGGTGAGTCCTGCTATTTGCACTTTCCCGAGTAGCGGCACCAAGATATTGCCATCTAAGTCAATGGTGCCAGAGAAATTGAGGTCAGGAAAGCGTTGTACCGTACCTGCGATCGCATCTCCTATTCCTAGCCGGTAGCGATTGAATTGACTGGGTGGGCTTACCTCAAACGGCTGCTGTGGGTAGCCCAGTGGTGGCACTGGCTCATAATATAGACCAGGGGGGTTTGGATCAAAGGTTTCAGCGGGTGTAAAAGTCGGTATCTGGGCCTGATGGTCGCGAATTGTTTGCCTTGGCGGGAGCGTTGCGGGAGGTACTCCAGTCTGGTGCGACAGCGACCTCCCGCCTATATCCTTAGTCGCCGCTGGTAAATCCCCTAAAGTTTGACCTACCCCAGCACTAGCCAAGAAACCAGAATCAATGACCCATAACAATGCCGTGCCCGAAAGCGTCGAAGCTGTGCCGTAAAGACCAGCAACGGTAAGGGGGATTAGCCGGTTCCACCGGAAAAATGACTTTGGGTTGTGTCGTTCTAATTTTTTGGGATTCATGGGGAGCTAGACGCTCTGGCTAAAGGACCTGCCATCAAGGCGGCCTGAACCATTTTACTCAGTGATTCTGCTAAAGGTCGGGATGCTTCAATATCACCTAAAGGTTCAATTGGAATCTGGAGGCAGACAGCAACCCAAGGCACTCGCTCTCGACGCAACTGGGCGAATTGATCAGCCCAGAACCACCGGCTAGGAGCAGGATGACCTCCCGTTGGCAAGGCATACCATTGCAGCACTGCCCTAGTCTCCCGTTGAGTCCAAGCGCGAAAGAAACGGGCTTCAACCTCAGCCGCTGGTGTTGTTGTTGGTTTGGACGCGGAAGCTTGCTTTTCCAACACTGAAGCCTCAACCGCAAACTGCATTTTCTTATAGGAATCTGTCCGCCATTTCTCAAATCCGTTGAGATCCATCCACTCGACTTGTGGCTGCGCCTTGTGATCATTTTGGGGAAGCAAAAACAGCAGCACTGGTTTTGAGTCGTCTCGCTCAATTGCCTGAACAGACCATTGATGACCACCAATGGACAAGGTTTTTTGCTCAAGTGTTTTCCAGCCAGGAAGCTCAAGCCCTTTCTTCGGGAGCTGTTTTAGCTGCTTAATGTTAGCAACTTGTGGCAGTTGTGCCCAAGACCATTTTCCCGTCAAGTAACCGGGTACTGCCGCGATTCCTATAAGGACTAACAAAAAACACAGCACGGCGACTCTGGGAATATTTCGCAATCGTCCCATTGACTTAGGCAGACTGAATGATTTCATCATATTGACTTTCACCGGACACCCTCATCGCAATGACAAAACGGCTTTCCTCTCCGGAGAAGCCGTGTCTCAAGATTGACAGCTAAAAACTTTACTCAGGATTTTGTGGATAGTATCTTTCAATTGCATTGAGTAGTAGCACTAGTGAACCCAGCATACAGGCCGAATAGACATCGCCGCCCCAGTCGTCATGCAGCCACTTAAAGGCAGCTTCTTGACCAGTACCGTGAAAGAAAGTCAACAGGGTATTGCGGACGATATTCGCACTGACGCTGATAATCGCTGCACCTGATAAAAACACAATCGTCGTCTTACGTGAAACCCAGGCACCACTCCAGTAGAGCAGGATTATGCCCACATAAAAAGTGGTGAATAACATCTTCAAACCAGCACAGTATGGCGCAACTTCCACCAGTCGTCCACCCACAGTCAAATAAATCTGATCCACGGTGACATTCATGCCAAACAGAATCAGGATAAATCCCGCTACTCCCGCAATGAATTCCTGTAGAGGCAGGCTAAAGGGCGCAATCAGGTAGGGAACCGCTGTCGGTGTTGCTAGAGATACAAGTAGGAGTGGAAAACTTTGAAGCTTAAAGCCAGGAATACCCTTAAACCACAGGACTATACCGGCTAAGACGGCGGGAAAAGATAAATTGACTAGTTCTGATTGACCGCTCAGATAAAAGGCTCCTCCTACTGCCAGTAAGGCGGCACCAAGGGGATGGGCTGTATCTGGCAGCTGATGCCACTGCTGCCGCTGTGTCCAGACGATGTAGGCGGCAAAGGGCAAACCAATTAAACCGTGGCTAAAATATTCATGCTCAATGCTGATATTTTTGTGCAGCCAGCCATCGACCCAGTGAATGAGCAGGGGTGCATAAAGAATGACCAGCAAACCAATGATCGCGCCGTCTAGGAGGTAGCGATCGATGGCAATGGGAATCTTGCTTCGATATTGCATAAGAACTAATAGTTTTACCGGGGAATTACAGCAGTGGCGCGAGTCTCTAAGAGGCTTTTTAGGGAGTCAACGACTTCATGGATTTGAGCATTGCTCAAGCCGGGATACATGGGCAGAGACAAAATCTCCTGGCAGAGAGTTTCGGCGTGGGGGAAGTCACCGGCTTTATATCCCAAATACTCATAAGCAGGCTGAAGATGGCAGGCTATAGGATAGTGGATGCCGGTTTGAATTCCTAGGGAAGCAAGTTGATCCTGGATGGTCTGCCGGTCTAGGGGGCAGGCAGCGCTTACGTGAATCACGTAAAGATGATAAATGTGACCCGTGCCGCTTTGGTTTTGTAGGGGGAAAATTCCTTGGGTTCTGAGTGGCTTTAGTAGAGCATCGTACTCTTGGGCAGCCACATTGCGTGACTGGTTCCACCCAGCTAAATGAGGCAGCTTGACATTGAGGACAGCGGCTTGTAGGGTATCTAAGCGGCTGTTTGTACCCAGATCCGGGTGGAAATATTTGCGAGGTGCCCCGTAATTGCGGAGCGATCGCATTTTTTTTGCTACGGTTGCATCGCTAGTTATTACGATTCCGCCATCGCCAAAGGCACCCAAATTCTTACTGGGGTAGAAGCTAAACGCCGCTGCTTTGCCCACAGAACCCGCACGATAACCCTCCCGTTGGGCTAGGTGAGCTTGAGCCGCGTCTTCAAAAATCAGTAAATTGTGGGCGTCGGCAAACTCCAATAACTGACCGGGCGAAACCATCTGACCATAAAGATGCACCGGCAAAATCGCCTTGGTTTTTGCTGTAATCGCCTTTTGGGCGGCTTGAAGGTCAATCAGGGCAGTGCTGGGGTCGCAATCGACCAAAATTGGTTTCGCACCCGCGTGAAGGACGCCAATCAGTGTGGCAATAAAGGTGTTAGCTGGGAGAATCACTTCATCACCCGCACCGATGCCACAAGCTTGTAGCCCAAGAGCGATCGCATCGGTTCCTGATGCCACCCCGATACCGTATTCGACACCAGAAGCCGCCGCAAACGACTGCTCCAACTCTGTCAATGCTTGACCTAAAACAAAATCTCCCCGCTGTAAAACAGCCTGGATAGCCTGCTCCAGCTGGCTTTGAATCGGCTGGTGTTGCAGTGTGAGATCAACAAACGGAACTTTTACCGGGACCTCGTGACTCATATATACCGAATAAGGATATGCCGCTGTGTATATGTTAAATGCGCTACTTTTCTATTATCTATTTATGTCGAATTTCCCGCCTTCTGAACACCC
>CBDTXL010000395.1:0-4864 GCA_965364435.1 uncultured bacterium | reverse complement strand
GTCCCTAATTAGCTGTTAGGCCTGAAGAGTCAAATTATTGGATACTTGAGAGTGTTAAAAGGATCAATACAATCCAGGAGCAACTCAAAGAGTAAGCCGGTATGCATATCAGTGAAATCACTCATCCGAACCAGCTCCACGGGCTGTCGATTCGTCAACTCGAACAGATTGCCCGTCAAATTCGGGAGAAGCATCTCCAAACCGTAGCCACGAGTGGCGGTCACTTGGGGCCAGGGTTAGGTGTTGTGGAACTGACGCTAGGTTTGTACCAGACTCTCGACCTAGACCGTGACAAGGTCATCTGGGATGTCGGTCACCAAGCTTACCCCCACAAAATGATAACGGGGCGGTACGATCACTTCCACACGCTGCGGCAAAAGGATGGTATTGCCGGTTACTTGAAGCGTTGTGAGAACAGGTTCGATCACTTTGGCGCGGGTCATGCTTCTACCAGTATTTCTGCGGCGTTGGGTATGGCGCTGGCGCGAGACCTCAAGGGTGAAAACTTCAAGGTGGTGGCGGTGATTGGCGATGGCGCACTCACTGGTGGTATGGCGTTGGAAGCGATTAACCATGCCGGACATTTGCCCAACACCAATGTGCTAGTGGTACTCAACGACAATGAGATGTCAATTTCTCCTAACGTCGGTGCGATTTCCCGCTACCTCAACAAGGTGCGCTTGAGTCCGCCGATGCAGTTTCTTTCTGACAATTTGGAAGAGCAGTTTAAGCATATTCCCTTTGTCGGCGAGTCTTTATCCCCAGAGTTGGAGAGAGTTAAGGAAGGGATGAAGCGTCTAGCAGTGCCTAAGGTAGGTGCGGTGATTGAGGAACTGGGTTTTACCTATATGGGACCGGTGGATGGTCACAACCTGGGGGACTTGATTTCCACGTTCAAAGCGGCACACAAGCACCATGGACCCGTACTAGTGCATGTGGCAACGGTCAAAGGTAAAGGATATGCGATCGCTGAAAAAGACCAAGTCGGCTACCATGCCCAAAGTCCCTTCAACCTCGCTACTGGCAAAGCTATCCCCTCCAGTAAACCTAAGCCTCCCGCCTACTCGAAAGTTTTTGCTCACACCCTAGTCAAACTTGCCGAGAACAACCCAAAGATCATCGGCATCACGGCAGCAATGGCAACTGGCACCAGTTTAGACAAACTCCATGCCAAACTCCCCAACCAGTACATCGACGTTGGCATTGCTGAACAGCACGCCGTTACCCTAGCAGCTGGTTTGGCTTGCGAAGGGATGCGACCCGTTGCCGCCATTTACTCTACCTTCCTGCAACGCGGCTACGACCAAATCGTTCACGACGTTTGTATCCAAAACCTGCCCGTCTTCTTCTGCCTTGACCGGGCGGGGATTGTCGGTGACGATGGTCCTACCCACCAAGGGATGTACGACATCGCTTATCTGCGCTGCCTCCCCAACATGGTGCTGATGGCTCCCAAAGATGAGGCAGAATTGCAACGGATGGTTGTTACTGGCATCAACTACACCGATGGTCCAATTGCCATGCGCTATCCTCGCGGTAATGGCTACGGTGTCCCCCTCATGGAAGAAGGTTGGGAAGAAATTCCGATTGGTAAGGGGGAAATTTTGCGTAACGGTGACGATGTCCTGATGGTTGCCTATGGTTCGATGGTTCATACGGCGATGCAGGCAGCTGAAATGCTCAGTGAGCATGCAATTGAAGCGACGGTGGTTAATGCCCGCTTTGTCAAACCCCTCGATACTGAGTTGATTGTGCCATTGGCTAAGCGAATTGGTCGTGTAGTCACGTTGGAAGAAGGCTGCATTATGGGTGGTTTTGGCTCAGCGGTTACCGAAGCCCTAATGGAGCATGACGTTGTCGTGCCGGTGAAGCGCCTTGGTGTCCCGGATCAGTTGGTGGAGCATGCTAAGCCAGATGAAGCTAAGGCAGAATTGGGCTTAACGGGTTCGCAAATCGCCCAGCGAGTGCGAGAAATGTTCTTCAGCCAGCAGCCTTCGGTGGTTAGAGGGTAATGGGTAATGGGTAATGGGTTTTTGCCGCTTTACCCTTTTACCCAAAAACTGCTGGCGGCTTTCCTCTTCACTTTAAGAGAGATGGGGAGGAAAGCCGTTTTTGGGTTGAGTACTTATACCGTTTCACTAAATGCCTTTACTGTCCAAAAGAAACAGCGTCAAAAAAAATTCCCTAACTTATCGGAATTTTTAGTTCAAAATATTATTAAAATTAATTAATATTGAATTCCATGAATTTCCCCACTCCCCAGGTTTATCCCGTTATTTGGCACGAAGACCGAGTTTTACTCATCGACCAAAACCGATTGCCCACTGAGTATGTAATTGTTGAAATCAGCCGCTGTGATGATATGGCACGGGCAATTAAAACGATGATTGTCCGGGGGGCACCAGCGATAGGTGTTGCTGCTGCTTATGGGATGTACCTGGGAGCGCGAGAGATTAAAACAGAAGATCGAGATGCCTTCTTAACACAGCTAGAGGACATTGCCCAGGTGTTGCGGCAGACTCGTCCAACGGCAGTTAATTTGTTTTGGGCGATCGCGCGGATGATGAAGACAGCCTATGAGACGATTGGTTCAGTGGATCACCTTAAGGCATCTTTACTACAAACAGCTCAGGCAATTCAAGTCGAAGACTTACAGACTTGTCAGGCAATAGGCGATCGCGGTTTGGAAGTCATGCCAACTACCCCTCATCAGTTGTGTATCCTAACCCATTGCAATGCGGGGGCGCTAGCAACAGCTGGGTATGGAACCGCTTTGGGTGTTGTGCGTTCTGCTTGGCGTGATGGGCGACTGGCAAGAGTCTATGCCGACGAAACCCGTCCTCGCTTGCAAGGTGCGAGACTGACTTCTTGGGAATGCGTCCAAGAAGGGATACCAGTCACTGTAATTACCGATAGCATGGCAGCTCATTGTATGAAACAGGGGCTGATTGATGTTGTAATTGTGGGTGCTGACCGGATTGCTGCCAATGGTGACACCGCTAATAAAATTGGCACATACAGTTTAGCGATCGTTGCCAAGGCTCACGAGGTTCCTTTCTTCGTGGCTGCTCCCCTTTCTACCATTGATTTTGAGTTACCCAGTGGCACTAAAATTCCAATTGAAGAGCGCCACCCATCGGAAATCTATCAAATTGGTGAGACAGTTGTCTGTCCTCCAGGGGTTGAGTTTTATAACCCATCCTTTGACATCACACCCGCTGAATTAATCACTGGAATTATTACTGAGCAGGGTGTGGTTGCGCCCAGTGAGTTGAAAAAGTTCCAGCTTAAACAACCGGCTTGATAAGTTAGTGTCCCCAAAAACTCAGTGAACCAGGTAAGGTTACCTGGTTCACGCAAAACTTATTCAACAAAAAATCCAATTAGGGTTTACAGATGCTTACAGCTTCTTCAAAGAGATAGTCTTGTGTATTCCTCCATTCCTCAGTTTCAAGGGTGGTTTGGCTCTCTGTTTTAACAGTTTCACTAGTCGAAGTTGCTGAGTTTAAAGTTTCAGCTTGTTATCGCTAGTACGTTAAAACACGCGCCGTCCGTTTTTAATCGGTACTATCAAAACACTAGAGCTGTAAGTGGCTCAGGACAGGAGGCACAGTCCTGAATACCTTTCTTTTGTGTGCCTGTACTTAATCTAGCGACTCTCTTGAATAAAGGCTAGACCTTGTTCATATAAATTTGTTTAACTTAAATTCCCCTCACAAATTTGTTAATGTTGTTTATTCTAATTAAGCGGTGTCGCGGGTTAAACCGCTGTCTTTGCCCTCATCTTGGTCTGTCCATCGCCTTGAGCCAGTTGGGGAGAACGCCCCAATAGACCAGTCATTAATCGTAGCGCGAGAGTCTTCAATGGGTGAATCCTTCGCAGCATCAGTAAGCCTAAGCGTCGAGTCGTTATCAACGGCAACCAGCTATTGGAAAACATTCGGTCAAGAAAATCAGTAAAGCCTAATATTGCCCAGTTCTCCAGTTTGCGCCAGCGTTCGTAGCGTTTGAGTACCTGTACATCCCCGATATCTTCACCCCGTCCCGCCGCCTCTTGCAGCACTTGCGCTAGGGCGGCAGCATCGCGAATGCCCATATTGAGCCCTTGTCCTCCAACTGGATGACAACAGTGAGCAGCATCGCCAATTAGCGCCAGTCGGGACTGAGTGTAGCGATCGCTCTGCATCAGTTGTACGGGGAAGAGGAAGCGCTGACTCTCCAATTCCAAATGCCCTAAAACCCCTCCAGTGCGCTGTTCCAGTAGCTTCAGAAACTCGGACTCATCCAGTTCTTTTAAAGCTTTCGCTTCGGCGTGGGGTGCTGTCCATACGACTTGGCAACGATTTCCGGATAGGGGCAGTACTCCCATCGGACCACTAGGCCAGAAGCGTTCAAAGGCAGTATTATTGTGCGGCTTCTCCGTTTTAATCCTTGCAGTTACGCAGGATTGCCAGTATTGCCAGCCTTTGGTGGAAATGCCAGCACTAGTGCGAATACGCGATCGCGCTCCATCTGCTGCTACGATTAAACGCGATCGTATCTGACGCTGAGTACCATCCACCTTCACCTTAATTTCTACCCCAGACGCCAGATACTCAACATCCACCACCTCAGCAGGACACAGGCAGCTAACATTAGGGCAATCTGCCAAAAACTCATACAACGAGTTCAGTAGAAGACGGTGTTCCCCGATATAGCCTAGAGCATCCGTCCCTAAATCAGTGAGATGGAACTGCACAATACCAGCATGATCGGCATCCGAGAGGCGAATTTGCCCATACTTCGTAGTCTGAGGCAATATCTTATCCCAGACCCCAATTCCCTGAAAAATGCGCCCTGATAGCAGAGAAAGATTGTAAGCTTG
>CBDTXL010000394.1:0-4866 GCA_965364435.1 uncultured bacterium | reverse complement strand
CTTTAGGGTAGTATGTGTCCAGTTTTTCGTTGGATGAAGTCTAAAATCTTTTGATAAGTATCTTGGTCTTTTTGCTCGTTAATAATGATGGGGATAGAACTATCAGGCAACCAAAACGTTAGCCTGCCGCTAGAAGAGTGACAAAAACTACTGATGCGGTTCAGGTCAATGATATATTCATTGCGCTCATACATAACTTGAATCCAAGACCCCGACAGTGAGTGAGCCGATACGTGTTGGATGTAGTCATGAACTTGTTGATAACCCTCTGGGTTACTCTGCTGGTTGATGATAATCGGGATAGAACTGTTAGGCAACCAGAATGTTATCTTGCCATTCGGAGCGCATGCGAAAGCACTGAGTCGGTCAAGATCAACTACATATTCATTGCGCTCGTAATTAACTCGTATCCAGTACGCCACAAAACCTCCTCACTTACAAGGTAAGTTCTGGCACTATAAATGTTTTTGGTCGCCCAACTTTATAAGCAAGCATGGGTTATGATACCTCCGCTGGGGATTGCCGTATTGAGGTAGACAGGGAAGAAGCGATCGCATCTTCGCCTAGGGCTGCGCGTACTGCGGCTTGCACAAACCCCTGAAACAAAGGGTGGGGAGTACTGGGCCGAGAGCGAAACTCTGGGTGGAACTGAGTGGCAAGGAAGAAGGGGTGTTGGGGTAGTTCAATCATTTCTACTAAGCGACCATCAGGAGACGTACCACTGATTACATAGCCTGTATCCAAAAACAGGTTGCGATAGGCATTATTAAATTCGTATCGGTGCCGGTGACGTTCGTAAACCACTTCCTCCTTATAGAGCGAAGACGCTAGCGTATTCGGAGTAACACGGCAAGGGTACAGACCTAACCGCATTGTGCCGCCCAAATCCACGACATCCTGCTGCTCCGGCAACAGATTAATCACTGGATTGACGGCATCGGGAGCAAATTCTACACTATTAGCATCCTCCAGCATTGCTACGTGCTGTGCCCATTCAATCACAGAACACTGCATCCCCAAGCATAAACCCAGGAAGGGAATCTGATTTTCACGTGCGTATTTAATCGCGGCAATCTTGCCATCAATTCCCCGGAAGCCGAAACCACCGGGTACGAGGATACCACTTACACCCATGAGGAAGTTTTCGGCACCTTGAGATTCGAGATCTTCAGAGCTAACCCAACGCAGGTTGAGTTCACTCTCCATAGTGATCGCGGCATGACGCAGGGCTTCCACGACTGAGAGATAGGCGTCACTTAACCTTATATACTTACCAACGATCGCAATCTCAATCCGGTTAGTTGGGCGATACAGACGCTCAACTAGAGTTTGCCATTGAGTTAAATCCGGTTCGCGTTGCGGCAAGTGCAATAACTCTAGTGCTTGCTGCGCCAGTCCTTCTCGCTCCAGAATTAGCGGCACTTCATAGATACTGTTAGCATCCGGAGACGTAATCACTGACGCCACTGGCACATCGCAGAATTCCGAGAGTTTCTCTTTTAACCCAGGTTGCAGGGGGCGATCGCATCGGCAAACCAGTATATCCGGTTGAATCCCAATCGAGCGCAGTTCCTTCACCGAGTGTTGAGTTGGCTTGGTTTTCATCTCACCCGCCGCAGGAATCCAGGGTAGGAGCGTCACATGCATATACAACACATTATTACGCCCGACATCCTTACGGAACTGACGAATCGCCTCCAAAAATGGTAGAGATTCAATGTCCCCCACCGTACCGCCAATTTCCGTAATCACCACATCCGGATTCGTATTTTTGGCAACTCGGTGGATGCGCTCTTTGATTTCATTAGTAATGTGGGGAATCACCTGTACCGTACCCCCCATATAGTCGCCGCGACGCTCTTTATTGATCACCGCCTGATAAATCGAGCCAGTGGTGACGCTGTTGAGGCGTGACATCGAAGTATCCGTAAAGCGCTCATAGTGTCCCAAATCCAAATCCGTCTCAGCCCCATCTGCTGTCACAAACACCTCCCCATGCTGGTAGGGGCTCATGGTTCCAGGATCGACGTTAATATATGGGTCTAGCTTAAGAATCGAGACAGAATAGTCACGCGACTTTAGCAAACGTCCCAAGCTGGCAGCGACAATTCCCTTGCCAATGCTAGAGACAACGCCGCCTGTTACAAAGACAAACTTCGTCATAAAATTTTTAAGTACACGGACTTTTAGAGATTTCCCCCGTCAATTGTGCCACACTCTTCAAGCGTTGTTCGTTGCTGGTGGTGCGCTCTGCCCCATTATTTTTTTAGAGGGAGTAGCGACTTTCTTGCTGGGGGCTAGGCTACCCCTTGGATAAATCCTCCTTGATTGAAGCTACGATATAGGATTTCTGGATAAATACTCAGCAAAAGTGTTCCGATAGTACCAGCTCAATTTTTAATGACAGATATATGGTTTACATCCCTTATCTGAACGGTAACAAATCGCGGTTCACTTTTACAGGAGTTTCGGTTTCTTTTCAAAAAGGTTCCTCATGGCTAAGTTTTACTCTGACCTTGATACATCGTTGCAAAATTTTATCAAAGAACAAAAGATTTTTTTTACAGCAACTGCCCCCCAAAACGGTCGAATTAATTTATCGCCCAAAGGCATAGATACTTTTCGCTGCATTGATAACAAAACAGTCGCTTATCTGGATTTGACTGGCAGTGGCAATGAAACATCTGCCCACTTGAATGAAGATAGCCGAATGACAATTATGTTTTGTAGCTTTTCTGATAACCCTCTAATTCTACGACTTTATGGTCAAGGTAAGGTAATTCGCCCAAGGGATAAAGAATGGCTTTCCTTATACTCCCTATTCAAGCCTCTGCCAGGAGAACGCCAAATCATTGTCCTTGAAGTTGACTCTGCACAAACTTCTTGCGGCTTCGGCGTACCTGTTTATGAATTTAAAGAAGAAAGAAAAACTCTTATAGAATGGGCCAATAAAAAGGGAGAGCAGGGACTATACGAGTATTGGGAAGCGAAAAATCTAAAAAGCATTGATGGTCTGCCTACTAAGCTTTTGGAAGATTGAGCGTCGTTTTGAGGGAAAATAACTTTGCTTTTATAATTGACTCAAATAAAGCATGAGAAACATCCTGGGATTGGCTTTGCTGGTAACTGTTATCACATATCCAGCGTTTGCCGAACAACCCCTTTCTGTTGTCTATCCCCCAGCTGAGCATCAGACAACCGCTGAACGGATTTTTTTCATTGGCACAGCGCCATCGGCAGGAGAGGTGCTGGTGAATGGAAAAGCGATCGTTCGTAGTACATCCGGGCATTTTGCTCCGAGTTTCCCCTTGCAGCTAGGAGAGAATCGTTTCACTCTGCGCTATCAAAATCAGGAAGTCCAGATTAAAGTCACGCGGACATCCACAGAACCCACTCCACCTGTAGGGTTAGCGTTTGGCAAAGATTCCCTGACACCAGCAGTAGACATTGCCAGAATGCCCAGTGAGTTAATTTGTTTTAGCGCAATCGCTCCCCCCAATGCAACAGTCTCCGTCAAGCTGGCTAATCAAACTATACCTCTGCTCCCACAATCCCAGGATATCCAACTGCCGCCCAATTCTGCGGCATTGACTCAATCTAATCAACCTAACCCCCCCGTCCCCCCCGGAGTTACGGGGGGTGCTGGTCAATATCAGGGTTGTGCCACAGCTGAGAGTTCTGCTGAGTTGGGTGTACCTCAGTTCCAGTTGACGATGAATGGTAAAACAACAACCCAGCCAGGTTCAGGAAAAATATCGATTCTGTCTCCAGCAAAGCTAGAAGTGGCAGAGGTGACGGCTGATGCTGGTGTCGCCCGGACGGGTCCAACTACAGATTATTCTCGCCTAACGCCCCTACCTAAAGGGACAAGAGCAAGCGTTACAGCTAGAGAAGGGGAATGGCTACGACTGGATTATGGTGGCTGGATTAAAGCCTCAGAAGTTCGTATCCTTGCGGGTGCCGTACCACCGCGATCGCTTATTCGCAGTATCCGTTCCCGTCAGGTTGACGCTGCAACAGAAGTTATTTTCCCTTTACAAGTGCCGGTGCCAGTAAGTGTGCAGCAAGGCGATGGCACTTTTACCCTCACCTTGTACAACACGACAGCGCAAACAGACATCATTCGCCTTAATGATGACCCAGTTATTTCCCGCCTTGACTGGCAACAAGTCGCACCGGGTCAGTTGCAATACACCTTCAACCTCAAATCACAACAACAGTGGGGTTATAACCTCAGATACGAAGGAACAAGCCTAGTGCTATCCCTACGTCACCCACCAAGAGTCTCTTCCACCCAAAATCCCAAATCCCTCGCTGGAATCAAAATCCTCCTCGATCCTGGACATGGTGGGCCTGAGGATACAGGTGCAACCGGACCAACGGGTTATCCGGAAAAAAATGTCACTCTGATCATGGCGAAGCTGGTACGAGAACAGCTTCAGTCACGGGGGGCGACAGTTTATATGATCAGGGAGGAAGACAAAGATGTATCGCTGCAAGATCGGGTGGCGATGATTGACAAACTCAAACCCGCGATCGCGATCTCGATTCACTACAACTCTCTACCCGACGACGGCGATGCCCAGAATACCCAGGGTATGGGAGCTTTTTGGTACAACGCCCAAGCTCATAGCCTCGCGGTATTTTTACATAACTATATAGTAAGTAAACTAGGCCGTCCTTCCTATGGGGTGTTTTGGGACAACTTAGCGCTAACCCGCCCCACAACTGCTCCTGCTGTGTTACTAGAATTGGGCTTTATGAGCAATCCGGTGGAATTTGAATGGGTAACGAATCCGCAGGAACAGCCCAAATTGGCAGAAGCGATCGCTGATGGTATCACCGAATGGTTTGCCTCTACTCAGT
>CBDTXL010000393.1:0-4881 GCA_965364435.1 uncultured bacterium | reverse complement strand
TCTACCCCTAACTCAGTCCGCTCCTCAGCCGCCAAAATCCCCGCTTGGGCGTGCCACCAAGCCGCCACTGCCACTGTTGCTTCCCACGGCTGCTGACGCAAGGCTTCCTGCGCCACTAGACCCCCCAAAAGTCCTGTGAGAACATCCCCAGTGCCGCCCCGAGCCAGAGCTGGTGTGCTTTCAGCAATCAACCACACAGAGCCGAGTGGATGAGCGATCGCAGTCCTCGCTCCCTTTAACAATACCACTGCCTTACTCAGTTGGGACGCCTTACGAACCGCACTCACTCGGTCTGGAAGCTGAACCGCTGAGTCCGGAAATAAGCGATTGAACTCCCCTGCATGAGGTGTTAAAACAGTAGGATACTGACGCTTCAGCAAAGTTGGGATGGTTCTCAGTTCGGCAAGGATATTTAAGCCATCAGCATCTAAAACCAGAGGGCATTCAGCATCTAACACGCCTTGCACCACCGACTTGGCATCCAGGGTTAAACCAGGACCACAAGCGATCGCACTATACTTACTCAAGTCAACCGCTTCTGGCAGCTGAGAGATCGCCCCCTCATGAGTCTCTGGGCAACCAATGATTAGCGCCTCTGGCAAATGACTGACCAATAGTGGCTTCAAAGATTCTGGCACAGCAATTGAGAGCATCCCGACACCACTGGCACGCGCTCCCAATCCCGTCAAAATCGGTCCTCCTGAATACTTGCGAGAGCCGCAAATCAGCAGCAGATGCCCTTGTTTGTACTTATGAGTAACCGCTGGACGAGGCAAAGGCAGAAATTCTTTTGCCGCTGCTGCGGTCATCCGTTGAATGCCAGCGGGCTGACCCAGTATCGACCAGATATCCATTGGGGGGATGTCGAAATCAATTAACTCCGCCTCACCGATATACTCCAACGCCTGGTCTTGCATAAAGGCCAGCTTCCACAACCCCAAGCAAAATGTGCGGGTAGCACGAACAGCTGTTCCCAAGACTTCGCCGGTATGGGTGTGTATACCAGAAGGCAGGTCGATGCTAACAACGGGTTGCGACCACTGATTTAGCTGCTCAATGGCATTGGCAATGTCACCATCGAGCGATCGCGTTTGCCCAAATCCGAACAAACCATCTATAATCAGATCACATTGATACAAGGGCAAAATCTGCTCATAAAAGGGAATCCCCAAACTCTCCGCATATTGAGCATGGTTCGCCGTCAGTTCCTTAAGCTTGGCGATCGGACGGTAAATCCGCACCTCGTAGCCTTGGAAGTGCAACTCACGCGCCACCACCAAAGCGTCACCGCCATTATGACCCGGCCCCACTAACACACCGACTCGTGGTGTCTGAGAAAGGGGATAAAGTGCCTGAATGCGACGGGAAATCAGCCCTCCAACCTTTTCCATCAACGCTGCAACCGGCATCCCCGCCTCAAAGATGCGCCCCTCAATCTCACGCATCTGCTGGGCTGTCACTACTACTTGGTCAATCTGTTCTCGCCGATTTTTATGTTTTTTCAAGGCTGTTAACTTCCGAAATAAACTCGTGCATCCATGCCAACAGACCGGAAATAGCTACTCCAACGGTCTGCGTCTCTCCGAGAGTCAAAGGGACCAACCGCAACGTGTGGTCCTCTTGGGGCTTTTCTTTGGCTAACCGCAGCCCGACTGACGCCCTGCCGAACCACCTCGGCAGCAATCTCCGGTAAATCCCTTGGTTGTCCAGGAATGATGACAAAATAGGAGCGTGAAGCGAAGCTATCCTGCGGGGAATCGCTTAACACTCTTCCAGAATTAACTAGTTCAGCCCCAGCACCAGCGGCAACAATGGTAACTCGTGCCCGAATACCCTGTGCTTCCAAAGCGCGGACACGGGACTGAGCATTGAATTGATCCGCAAATACTCCCGCCTGAATCACCCCCTCTCCTTGCCGCACAAAGGCTTCTGGTTCGAGCTGTTGGACTTGTGACAATAGCAATGGACTATCCCCAAAAATATCAACCCGGTAGAGATTAGAAACCGGAGTTGGCCTACTCGGCAGGATGGGTGGGTTGGGTGCCTGGAAATTAAACTCACGCCCCGCGGGAGGCGGATTGGGTGAGATTGAGGGCAACGGTGAGGCGGGAAAGTTAAACGACGGGGGGGATGAGGGCGATGGCGGCGGTAACTCGTCAAAAATTCGTGGTTGTGGCAAACGTTGGGCACTGGCTATCGTCTCAGAAGCGATAAGCAAGCTCCCAAACAGTAGCACCGGCAACCCTGACGCCACAGTGACTGTCACAGTTGGACGCCTTAATCGGTCAAAAAATCTGGTCAGCCATACGGGGAATGTTCCAACCTGCCTGTGCTGATTGCTGTTCATAGCAGTTTCGCAACCCTAGCGATTTGACCGACAACATAGCGGCAAAATCTTAGGGTCAATTTACCATAGGAAATTACCTACTATTCGTGTATGGATACGAAACGTCGCGTCTGTACTTTGTGGGTGTTAGTCTAGAAGAAGAATTATGTTTCAAACATACTACGTGTGATTTCATGAACAGAGTCGTCGTTGGCCTCTCCGGTGGAGTTGACAGTTCCGTCGCTGCCGCCACCCTCCATCATCAAGGATATGAAGTCGTTGGTCTGACCCTTTGGTTAATGAAAGGGAAGGGTCAATGCTGCTCTGAAGGGATGGTCGATGCGGCGTTTATTTGTGAACAACTAGGTATTCCTCATCATATTGTTGATAGCCGTGATCTCTTTCAGGCAAATATTGTCGATTACCTGGTTTCGGGTTACGAAGCGGGAATTACGCCTCTGCCCTGTTCTGAGTGCAACAAGACGGTGAAGTTCGGCCCGATGCTAAACTATGCCCGTGAGCAGTTGGGTATTGACAAGATTGCCACGGGTCACTACGCACGGATTAGTTATGATGCCGCGATCGCTCGCTATCAATTGCGAAGAGCAGTGGATCTGACAAAAGACCAGTCTTACTTCTTATATGACTTGACTCAAGACTTGCTGGCAGCCTCTATTTTTCCTTTGGGAGAACTGAAGAAAACGGAAACTCGACGCCTTGCGGCTGAGTATAACCTCAAGACGGCTGATAAGCCAGAAAGTCAAGACTTGTGCTTAGTTGAGTCTCATGGTTCGATGCGTACATTTCTGGACAAGTACATTTCCCAAACCACGGGTGACATTGTTGACTCACAGGGGAAGGTTTTAGGTCAACATCAGGGCATTCACCATTACACGATTGGGCAGCGCAAAGGGCTGGGGATTGCCGCAGCTGAACCGCTGTACGTGATTGGACTAGATGTGGGACGCAACCGGGTAATTGTGGGCGATCGCACCCGTGCGACCCAGCCAGAATGTACGGTTTACCAAGTAAACTGGGTTTCGATTCCTGCACCCACTGCTCCCATTCGAGCAACAGTGCAAGTTCGCTACCGTTCACCTGCTGTACCTGTGAATGTGATTCCTCTAGAAGGCGATTCCCCTAACGGCGATCGCTCCGCTTCACGCATTAAACTTATCTTCGATGAACCGCAGTTCAGCATTACCCCAGGACAAGCCGCTGTTTTGTACGACGGAGATATCGTGCTGGGTGGGGGAATTATTGAGCGGTCAGCTGTTGCTACGGGTCAATTAACCTGAGCGGTTTATTAGAATTGCTTAGCACAACGCAGAGGACGTACATAGGAAAGTCTAATCCCAGTGCGTTCCTTTGCAGAAAAGCTCAGTGTCTTGGAGCCATAAGAAATCTTTCGACACGAGATGATAAAAGATTGTCAAACTGAGTTAATTTCTAAGGAGTTGGAGTTAACGGACAAAGGGGATTATTTTGAGTCATCATCCAGAGGGCATCGCACCCCACGGGGGTCGGTTAGTCAACCGCATTGCCACACACAATCAGCGGCTGGAATTTTTAGAGAAAGCCGACTTCCTACCCATAGTGCAACTCGACAAACGGGCAGCCTCGGATTTAGAGATGATTGCGATCGGGGCATTTAGTCCGCTTACTGGCTTCATGGAACAAGCCGACTACGAATCAGTCGTAGACCAGATGCGTCTTGCTAATGGCTTGCCTTGGTCAATCCCAGTGACTCTCCCAGTGACAGAGGCAGTAGCAGATCGGTTAAAGGAAGGCAACTTGGTTCGCCTAGATGACCCGACGGGGCGCTTTGTGGGTGTCTTAGAGCTGACTCAAAAGTATCGTTACGACCCAATTCGCGAGGCAGTTAATGTTTACCGCACAGATGACGAAGTACACCCCGGTGTGAGAGTCATCTATGACCAAGGAGAAATTAATCTCGCGGGTCCCGTCTGGTTGCTCCATCGTGACCCCCATCCCCTGTTTCCAGCTTACCAAATCGATCCAGTTAAGTCCCGCGCCCTATTTAAAGAAAAGGGTTGGAAAACAGTTGTAGGCTTCCAGACTCGCAATCCCATCCATAGAGCGCACGAATACATCATCAAGTGCGCCCTGGAAACTGTAGATGGTCTATTCCTTCATCCCCTAGTAGGTGTCACGAAAAGTGATGACATCGCCGCTGAGGTACGGATGCGCTGCTACGAAATTATGCTGGAGCGCTACTTCCCAGAAAACCGAGTGATTCTGGCGATTAATCCCGCCGCCATGCGCTATGCGGGCCCTAGGGAAGCAATTTTCCACGCCCTGATCCGCAAGAACTACGGCTGTACTCACTTCATCGTCGGGCGCGACCATGCAGGTGTCGGTGATTATTATGGCACCTACGATGCCCAGCTGATCTTTGATGAGTATGAGCCAGCTGAGTTGGGCATTCTACCGATGAAGTTTGAACACGCTTTCTACTGCAAACGCACCCAGCAGATGGCAACAACAAAGACTAGCCCTAGTGTCCCGGAGGAGCGCATTCATTTATCTGGGAC
>CBDTXL010000392.1:0-4887 GCA_965364435.1 uncultured bacterium | reverse complement strand
CAGGGCTACTGAAAGCTCATTGTTCAGCCAAAGGCAACAATGAGTAGGTTACTAAGGTCAAGGGAGAGCTGTTGCGCGATCGCACAACGCACCTTTCTAGGAACACCGCTATGGATTTTGACAAGTATACAAATAATTTCTATAGTTCTTAACTAAAACAAAAAGTAAAGTGGTTCCATCGGTAAAACTGTTACGGGTTCAGAGGTCAGCAGTTCCCCATCGGCATATCGCACGCATGTCATCCCGTTGAGGCATCGGAATACTGCCATTGGTGACTCCCATCGGCGACAAGGCGATCGCATTGTGGAGTAAAAGTGCGATCGCTTAAAATTCTGGGAAGCTACGGTTAGAAAATGTACAAATTTGCCGCTGCTTGGGAGAATGAACCAATCGTATTTGGGGCTTCGAGACCTGGATACTTCAACAACCAGGCAGATGAGTGGGTGGAGTTCATGAAACGCCAAGGCATCCAGCGGGTGTGCTGCCTTCTTTCGGATAACCAACTCGCTCATTACTCCGATCTTCTTGGAACCTATCAACAGGAATTCGGAAATCATCAGGTGTGCTGGGCACCGATTGAAGATTTTCATCTATCCGACCTGGAAACGCTCACAACGAAAATACTGCCTTTCTTAGCAGAAGCTGATAAACAAGCCGAGAAAGTCGTTGTACACTGCTCAGGTGGGATTGGACGAACAGGTCATGTGCTAGCGGCGTGGCTGGTAAGTGGTCGAGAATTATCCAACAAAGCGGCGATCGCTGCCGTCATGAGAACAGGCAGAGATCCCTATGAAGCAGCGATCGCCGCTGCAATCGGAGGCAGAAATCCGCTGAAAGCGGTAGGAGACCTCCACAGGCTTCTGAATGAATGCCGTCTAGCAGTACCAGGAAAGTGAAAATGAACCTTAAACGAACCCTAATAAAAGGCGAAAAAATGTCCTTTCACTTGTCAGTCTTAGGCTTGTCTGTTTCGTTATTCGCCGCCTCTGGTATTGGCTTTTTTGCTAGTCCTATTGCCGCTCAGACAAGGAATTCAGTTAAGCAACCGAAAGTAGCCACAGTCGAAAGCATGGTCAATGGCGATCTCATGTGCTACGTCACGTTAGTCGATGAAAACGGCATTAGATATCAAGATGTTGGTGCAACGTTTGAAATCTGTGAAAACGAAAACACTTTCTTAAACAAGAAAGTGTTTTTAGTTTATAGACAAGTCCCAGTTAATGATTGTCAAAGCGCCGAGCCTTGCGGTAAAACTCGGCAGGAAACCTTAATCATACAAATGAAGGTAGCTGATTGCGGCAATTCCCATGCCCAAGAGTGATCTGACGCATGTTAAGAAAGATCTGACTAATGCATAGCTTGGGTTCGGGGGGAATCGTAAAGCCCCCTTTTTAACTCTGTTGGGGGATCTAACTGCGTAAGTCCTGGTTGGAGTGTTGGAGTATCGGTTCGACTATCATTCATCTAAGCCTAGAGTGAAGTGGGTACGGCGACGCTCCTCAGAACCGTCATGGGACCTTGTTCCTTCAGAATCTTCATTTGCTGCTCAGAGCGTACCGCGAGGGTACCCGCGAAGCCTAATGAGTTTACGGGAATCGACTCGAAATACTCCAAGGAGCGAGGTACAAGCAGCATCCATTGCCGCGTAGCGAGAAGATTGTAGGCACCTTCTGGTTTAGAACTGCTGCCTTTGGTGTCGCCTAGCAAGCCCACTGCTTGCAGCAGGGTGTGATAGCAATCGAGCGATGCAGAGGCGGCTTCTAATGGGGATTGCGTCGAGTTGGGGTTGACGTGGGCGATCGCGTGTAGGAAGGGAAAGCTCGGTATAGTACCAACGGAGTCTTGAAACAAGGCGGATGCGATCGCTGGTTCGATAGGGATTTTCAGCCCGTTATTTAGGAGTGGAAGTGGGACAAGTTGCAAATGCTTGTGTCGCTGGCTGGCTCCCGCTAGCTTCCCCCCATTGTAGAACGCCAAGCCATCAATTTCGGCAAGGCATGCCCACATGGCTTCAAAATCTCGCAAGGTGAGCAAGCTTTCCTGCTCCTCAAACGTGCGGGTGACGATCAGCAGGTGATGGTCGATGACGTTAAATTTGTTCAACAGACAGACATGGGTGTCGGAAATGTCTGCAACGAACAAGTCTTCCTCGTAGGGGAGGAATGGGTTGAATTCCTTTTTGGAGGTGGCAGTTTCCTTGTCCTGCTTCTTTTTAGCCTCTTCCTTCCGGGCGAGGTTAGGTAAGACCCTCACGAGGAAGTTAACGCCACCTTGTTCAACAAACTCGCACTCAGTCGGTATCGGCTGGAGTGCGCCGCATCCAAGAGCGTGTTCGGTTTGCTCAGTCACTCTTGTCCACAATGTACCAGGCTCTAGCAACAGTGTCTCCCCTGCAATAGGTTTTCTCTTAGGCATCATGGTCAAACTGTACCCTCGCTTAACGAACTGCTGTTCGCCGCCTGTCTCACTTGCTTGACTGCCAAATCTAATGCTCCTGCCACTTGATCCACACTCAACCCCAATGCTAACAAGCGGGGTACTGCTTCTAATTTGGCTTTGCGTTCACCCTCTTCCAATGCTTCCTGATACACTCTCGTTTGCGTTAATTCACTCACTCCCAACATTTGCTCTATCTCCTCCCCGCTTTTCTGGGGAAATTTATAGACAATAATCATTTCTATCAATTGTAGGAGTTCGCGTTTTGCAACTTCATCAGCTATCTCTTGTCTGGCTTTGGATAACAGATTAAATTAGTCTTATGGGGTTATTAACCTTTTATTAAAAATTTAAATGCTCTTGTATTTTTGCCACACAAATGAGAAGATATTATCGATGAAATATGAAATTAAACATCAGCAATTCCACCAGTTTTAAAGTTGCCAACGTAGGAGTAAAGATTATGATCACTTTAGCACATAGCCAAACATACGGAAATCACTTAGTTGCAGAACAGGAAATCCAAAAAGGAACTGTATTTTATAAAATTAAAAACTACAGGATTTTAGTTTACCCTACTTATCAAAGCATTCAAATCAGTGCTAATGAGCATATTTGGGAAAAAAATGTTATATATCTTAATCACTCATGTAATCCAAACACAATCTTTAATGTTGAGGAGATGCAATTATCTGCAATTCGTGATATTGAAAAAAGCGAGGAAATTACCTTTTTTTATCCTAGTACCGAGTGGGATTTACATCGTCCCTTTCATTGTTTATGTAACTCTAAGCAATGCCTTCGAGTTATTAAAGGTGCTAAATACCTATCAGACGAATTAGTGAGTCAGTATTTTATTAATCCTCACATTTACCTACAAAAACGAAAACACGAGTTGTATTAAAGGAGTATATTTTTGATTATCTTTCATAGAGGAACAGCTTCCTGAAGAACGCGATCGCGAATGTATCAGTGTAGATTTTCTGCTTCAGCTACATCGACTTTCGCCCCAACAAGTCTTCTATGTCTTGAATCAAAGCAATATGATCTAACTCACATCTTGCACCATACCCTCAGAATTGGAGAATTGACTGATGCAATTAGAAGACTATTTCGACTTTCAACGTCCCGATGATATTCGGATAAAAGGTACACGAGTGGGCATTGAGAACGTTCTTTACGAGTACATTTATCGCAGTCGCACTCCAGAAGAAATTGTCAATTGTTTTTACACCATCACCTTAGAGCAGGTCTACGCTACTATTCTTTACTACTTGCACAACAAAGAAGCTGTGAGCAAGTATATCGCCGAATGGTTGGAATGGGGACATCAGCAACGTAAGGCTCAGGAACTCAACCCACCGCCAGCTATTATCCGACTGCGAAAGCTTAGAGCAGAACAAGAAGCATTAAAACAGAAAGTAAATGACTCTCAAGTATCTGCTGGATGAAAATGTTAATCCAGTCTATAAGATTCAACTCCGGCAGCAGCGACCGGATTTAGTAATCTGGACAGTCGGAGGAGAGCCGACGACTCCCCCTAAGGGAACTTTAGACCCGGAAATTTTACTGTGGTGTGAAGAGTATGACTTTGTGTTGGTAACAAACAACCGCACGTCTATGCCCGTGCACTTGGTTGACCATATTACAGCAGGTCGTCATGTCCCAGGGGTTTTTCTTCTCAATCCAAAGTTGAGCATCGGTCAAAATATCGATGAATTAATTTTCGTTGCTGAGGGTTCTTTTGATAATGAGTACCAAGACCAAATTGTTAACTTACCACTGAGCTATTCATTACCCTCAGAGCTTATTTAATCTCCTCACAATACAGCGTTCGCATCCTGTAATCATCGGCGCGTCATTTCAAACATAGGCACTAGATGAGCAATCTCACCTGCTGTTGTACCAAACTAGCGTTTCTGAAGCATGCGTAAGTCTTGACTAAATGAAAAATGGCATTTCTCAGTTCGCAAAAAAATGAAAACGACAAAATAATACCCAATCCGGGTGGACTACCCCCTTTTTGAGAACGAACCACTCCAGGGCACAGAGTTCGCCGAGAAGAGAACCAGAGGAAATCAAAGTTAAAAGGGGTTATATATGCGGATTTGGTATAAACAGGCACTTTTTTGACTTGGATGCTTGAAAACAAGAAATTCCTCCTCTTCAGGGAGTAGCATTTGCGGCTTCTATTTGCGAAAGGATTTTTGCAAGAGGTCTAATGACTATCAACGGCTACTGACTCTTCATCCGAGTAAAAACTATAGAAGAAGTAATCATCCCGGAAGGGATATTCATCTAAGACATGATGGATAATTCCCCGCTCAATCAGGATTTGCCCCAGTTGGATAGCTTCTTCCCGCGTACAATTTTGTGTCTGCACCAGCCATTCAACGGCCTCTGACCCGATGAAGCAAGCTGGATAGAAATTCAGGTGATCGCGACGGTCTT
>CBDTXL010000391.1:0-4892 GCA_965364435.1 uncultured bacterium | reverse complement strand
AAGCAGAGTGAGCATTTCACAATCCAACTGCCGCATGCTTGATACACTGCAAACCCGACTATACGAACTCGAACAATTTGCCGACACCCTCGTCTCCACCCAACTGACGCACCTGAGTTGGATTAGCGTCGGCATCATCTTTGTTGCTGGCTTGCTCACCAGCCTGACACCCTGTATGCTTTCCATGCTGCCCATTACCATTGGCTACATCGGTGCGTCTGAAACGAAAGGACGCCTCCAGGCAGCAGCCCAGTCTACTTGGTTCTCACTTGGCTTGGCAACAACACTGGCTATTTTGGGAATCCTGGCAGCATCCTTGGGGCGAGTCTATGGTCAAGTGGGAGTCGGCTTACCGATTATTGTCAGCCTGATTGCAATCATCATGGGGCTGAATTTACTCGAAGCCTTGCCCCTACAATTACCCTCGCTTGGGGGTATGGAGTGGATTTCTAAAGACTTGCCAGAGGGGGTGCGTTCTTATCTGATTGGCTTGACCTTTGGGGTGGTGGCTTCCCCTTGCAGTACCCCTGTCTTGGCAACCTTACTCGCTTGGGTTGCGACAACGCAAGACTTGATTTTAGGCGGTGTCTTGCTCCTGTCCTACACAGCAGGTTACGTCGCACCGTTGATTTTGGCGGGTACTTTTACAGCTTCTATTAAAAAGTTATTGGAGTTGCGCCGGTGGTCGGGTTGGATTACACCAGTGAGTGGTGCCTTACTCGTAGGTTTTGGCGTCTTTTCTCTGCTATCTCGAATTCCTGTGGGAATTTTTTAATTAAACCAAATGGCTTTAGAAGATTCATCTTTACCCAATATTGGGCATCTGTTCCGGCGTCAGCTGTTACCTGTGCTAGCAGACTTGCGGTTGGCAATTGTGTTATTGCTAGCGATCGCATTGTTCAGCATTTCTGGCACTGTAATTGAACAAGGTCAATCGCTGCCATATTACCAATCCAACTACCCAGAACACCCAGCCCTCTTCGGTTTCCTCACCTGGAAAGTCCTCTTAACACTGGGACTAGACCACGTATACCGCACTTGGTGGTTTTTGTCAATCCTCATCCTATTTGGGAGTAGCCTAACCGCCTGTACCTTCACCCGTCAGTTTCCTGCCCTGAAAGCCGCCCGTCGCTGGAAATTTTACGACGAACCCCGCCAGTTTCAGAAACTCGCCCTAAGTGCAGAACTCGACAGAGGTTCCCTGAATTCCCTCACCCCCCTGCTGGAAAAGCGGCGCTATAAAGTATTTCAAGAAGGCGATACCCTCTACGCCCGTAAGGGAATCATTGGGCGCATTGGTCCCATCGTTGTCCATGCCAGTATGTTAATTATCCTGGCAGGGGCAATTTTGGGAGCGATGACCGGATTTATTGCCCAGGAAATGGTTCCTAGTGGCAACACCTTCCAAGTGAAAAATATCGTGGATGCTGGGCCATATGCCTTGCCGCAAATCCCTAAAGATTGGTCAGTGCGGGTGAATCGCTTCTGGATTGACTACACACCCCAGGGAGGAATTAATCAGTTTTACTCCAATTTGTCTGTCCTGGATAATCAAGGGCAGGAAGTTGACAAGCAGACAATCTACGTTAATAAGCCGCTGCGCTACCGGGGTGTGACGTTCTACCAGACTGATTGGGGAATTGCCGCCGTTCGGGTGCGGTTGAACAAAAGCCCAATTTTCCAGATACCGATGGCGCAGCTAGATACCAACGGCAAGGGGCGTATCTGGGGAACCTGGATTCCCACTAAACCGGATTTGAGTGAAGGCGTTTCACTACTAGCGAGAGACTTACAGGGAACGCTGCTGGTTTACGATGCAGCTGGAAAGCTAGTTTCTACGGTTCGTTCTGGTATGGCAACAGAGGTTAATGGCATCACCCTGAAAATTGTCGATGTCATCGGTAGCACTGGTTTACAAATTAAAGCTGACCCAGGTATTCCAATGGTTTACACTGGCTTTGGCTTGCTGATGCTGGGGGTAATCATGAGTTATGTCTCCCACTCTCAGATTTGGGCGCTGCAAAAAGATGGGCGTTTCTATGTCGGCGGCAGAACTAACCGGGCACAGGTGGCTTTTGAGCGCGAAGTTATAGAGATTTTGGATCAGTTGAGTGGTCAGACGCAATCGGTAGACGTTCCGGCTGTGGTGGCATAATCTCTCGCTGTGCGTTTCCAGAGTTTAATCGGCTTGAGTGGTAACGTTAGCAACAGTACAGCGATCGCATAATCCAAAAAACTCCAGAGTATGATAGTAAATTTTGAACTGGTGGGAATCTTGTAACTCACTCTCCAGTTGATGGACTGGGCATTCATTGATGGGAATCGATGCTCCACAATGGAGGCAGGTAAGGTGGTGTTGGTCACGTAGCACTGAACTATAGAGAGATTCGCCGCTGGCGAGTGTCCGCACTTGCACCACGCCTTCAAGTTTCAACGCTTCGAGAGCGCGGTAAACTGTTGCTAGACCAATACTTTGCTCACGGTTGCGTAACTCGATATAAATATCCTGAGCCGAGACAGCGCGGTTCAAGGTCGTGAGCAAATTCAAAATTCGATTTTGAGAGCGGGTGCGTTGGAGTTTCATGGGCTTAATTCTAAATCTTCTAGAAATTTCTTGGGGTCTTGGGGGTTTAGTGGTTCAAACTTGAAAGTGGGCTTTCTTAGAATGTAGGGGATGCTTGTGATTCACAAATATCAGGCTCGCATTTATGTTACCCTCCGACCTTCAGTCTTAGACCCCGCGGGTGTGGCGGTAGAGTCGGGGCTGAAGCAACTGGGCTACGAAGGCGTGGAGCAGGTGAGAATTGGTAAGTATATTGAGCTGATGGTGAGTGCTGGCAATGAACGCAAAGCACGGGAGCAACTTGACCGCATCTGCGACCAGTTGTTGGCGAATCCAGTGATTGAAAATTATCGCTTTGATTTGGTTGAAGTGTACGCAGAGATAGGGACGTCGTCATGAAATTTGGGATAGTAGTGTTTCCTGGGTCAAACTGCGATCGCGATGTGGCATACGTCACTGAGAGTTTGCTCAAATTACCAACGCGGATGGTTTGGCACGAGGAAACGGATATTTCTGACTTAGATGTGGTGGTGGTTCCAGGTGGTTTCAGTTATGGAGACTATCTGCGCTGTGGGGCACTGGCTCAATTCTCGCCTGTAATGGGTCGGGTTGTGGAACACGCCAAGCAGGGGAAGTTTGTCCTTGGCATCTGCAACGGCTTCCAGGTGTTGACGGAAATGGGGCTGTTACCTGGGGCACTGGTACGGAATCGGCACTTACATTTTATTTGCGATCGCATACCAGTAAAAGTGGAGCGTACTGACCTTTCCTGGACATCAGCTTACGAGGCGGGGCAGGTAATTACCCTACCCATTGCTCACGGGGAAGGGCGCTACTACGCCGATGCTGACACCCTCAAAGCGCTGGAAGATAACGGTCAAGTCCTGTTTCGTTACTGTACAGCTACGGGTGAGACAGACGACAGCGGCAACCCCAATGGTTCAGTGAACAACATCGCGGGAATATGCGATCGCACTGGTAAGATTTTGGGCATGATGCCTCACCCAGAACGGGCGTCAGACCCCCTTTTGGGAGGCACGGATGGCTTGAAGTTGTTTCAGGGATTGTTGGCAGCAGTAGCCAGTGTTACCCTGTCTACCCCCTAAAGCATCGGTTCAGTAATGGTAGGGGCAATCTCCTCACCTTCGCTCCGGCCGTGGTTGCCCCTCTTGCGGTTTGGGGCAGGCACTCCTGTCACTGCCCCTACGAAAAATCTTCGTTTTGACGATTACTGAACCGGCGTTCTAGACCCTTTTCGGTCAAACAATTTCAAGGCATGAAAGAAAAAAGCCTACAATTATAAGCTGCATTCAGAGTATATTGAAAATATACTAGCTAGAGAAAAAGTCAGCTTCTCCAGCTAAAGCCCTTAAGTAGGTGTCGCAAAATCTGACTAGGCTTGCCATGCCGACTTATCAACCAAGCCCTAGCTAATGCAACAACGCATTGTTTTGGCAGAAGTTGATCAGGAGGAAGGCTCTGGTAAATAAGTAGAAACAGTTGAGAATCCTGAGAAAGCCAGTGACTTCACACAATACTAACACCGGCTTGCCGCTGCAACCGATACGATACCGAGATTGGTTGATCAGCACGAAGGTCATTGACAGACAGCTATGGTTGCGGTGGCAGCACCCCAACGAAAGTACGCCCCGCTATAGCTATCCAGTCACAGACAGAGGTCTGGCAGATACGATTCGCTACGCCCGATATCTGATTGACTTGTCAATCAGGCTAGAAGAGGGAGACGCGGATGAGTCCTGAGCGACTAGGGCCTAGGGGCTAGGGGTTAGGGATTGGGGAAGATGACAAGACTAGCCTCGTAGGTGGTCGCAAGCCCCAACATAAAGCCCTACCGGGCTTATCAATATTTTCTAAATCTCCTCCTGTTCGCTGAGCAATTTAATCCCCGCGAAAGAGTTCAGCACGATACAAACTTGGCTATCTTCATAGCAAAGATTTGATTGGTCATCGGTCTGTAGCCGTTAGATAGATTGGCACTACAGGCGACGGTCAAGATTATAAACAAACTGGAGGAAAAACCTATGACTACCGAACCGAAGAAAGTAGTACCACAAACTGATCCATCAGAAGCCGAACCAGGAAGAGGTGCGCCTGGGGATCAATGGGCAGTTCAAACAGCCCAGACAACAGCAGTAAATCCCTCGGATGCAGTGATTCCCTCAGGAGCAAACCCAGAGAAAAGTATTAAGGAAGTTGAGGCTTTAGAGGAACAAGAAGAAGGTAGCGGTATGACTACGACAGACGGCTACGTCATTGATGAATCAGGACGCCTCGATAACTTTGCCATTGAGCCGGAAATGTACGTCGA
>CBDTXL010000390.1:0-4894 GCA_965364435.1 uncultured bacterium | reverse complement strand
GACGTTGTAGAGAGGCGTAGCAGCAGCTGATTGAACAGCTGCTCTCCAGGCTGCTGAGTGAAGAGTGATGCGACGATAGTAGGTAGATGATTAGATCATGGGATTATGGTAAGTTTCTGGGGAAACGAACCAAAGCTGATTTTGGCTAACAGACCACTGCTAGAACGAATCAAACTTGCTTTCTTCAAACCCCCGTCAAAACACCCTAACGGTCAATTTTGACGAATTTTCAACTACCACTGTCGTTATACCTTTATGAGAATTGCTCAGATTGCTCCCCTTTGGGAACGTGTTCCTCCCTTTCGCTATGGCGGAACTGAGTTAATTGTCAGTTTGTTGACGGATGAATTAGTTCGACGCGGGCATGAGGTGACCTTGTTTGCCTCTGGTGATTCAATTACGAAGGCTCACTTGAAGTCCGTGCATGAACGGGCACTGAGATTAGATGAAAAGGTTAAAGAGCCGGTACTTTATGAGCAAATGATGATCTCCCAAGTCTATCAACAGGCTCATCATTTCGATATTATTCACTCCCACATGGGCTGTTCAGCCCTGCCTTATTGTGGTTTCGTGAAAACTCATACGGTTCATACAATGCACGGCATTTTCACACCGGATAACGAGAAAATGTTCCGGCAATTTGCATGGCAACCCTATATCAGTATTAGTGAGGCTCAACGGGAACCGCGATTGGGGCTTAATTACATTCATACGGTCTACAACGGGATCGACCCAGAGGTGTATCCTTTCCAGGAAAAGCCGAGTGAACCACCCTATTTAGCCTTTGTGGGACGCTTCTCGCCAGAAAAAGGACCCTCCGGAGCGATTAAAATTGCCCTTGCTACCGGCTTGCCCCTCAAGATGGCGGGTAAGATTGACGCAGTAGACCGAGATTATTACAACGAGAAGGTAAAGCCGCTCATTGATGGTGAGCAGATTCAATATCTAGGTGAAGTTTCCCACACCGAGAAGGTGCAACTGCTCGGAGGTGCCACAGTAACACTATTCCCGATTACTTGGCGGGAACCGTTTGGCTTGGTGATGATTGAATCGATGGCAACGGGGACGCCGGTAGTTGGCATGGCGTTGGGTTCAGTTCCAGAAGTGATTGCTCATGGGAAAACTGGGTTTATCTGCCACACGATCGAAAAAATGATTGAAGCGGTTCCAGAGGCAATGAAATTAAACCGGCAGACTTGTCGAGACTATGTTTTGAACCGTTTTAGCGTCAATTCAATGGTCAATGAGTATGAACATGCTTACGAGATGGTTCTAGGTGGAGATGCATACAAGGACCCGTTGGATATCGTCTAGACTTCCCACCCTATATCAGGTTTGTAGAGCCAGAACAGCTTAGGTTCTGGCTTTTGACCGATAAGGTTCTTGAAGAGACTGGGAATCATCGAAGGAACATTGTATATAAATATTGAATCTCGTCACAGAACGTTATCTTTTCCCAGTCAATCGTACTGATTCGAGTACATTTGTAAGAGACAAAATCTGGGCCAAAGTATTGTACCAGTAATAAAATAGCTCCTTCAACGCCAAGGCACCAGTAAACTGGCGATGCTTTTTTGGGGATATTTATTCCTGTTTAAGCTTTCCACATAGGTAGTGGCAGTGGCGTTGAAAACTGCCTAAACTTTTCTAGAACAACAAATGTATACCTTGTCAAGGCGCTTTTTAAAGAATTAAAAAACTTTTTCGTCTAGATGAACAAGGTGTAAACATTGTCGCACAGTAGTGTTGACAATTGGTGGTGCTGCAACCTAGCCATAACCTGAGAAAACTCTACCTTTGACCGGGAACTTTTGGTATGACGACGGATACGCTTGAGTTAGATGGTAAAACATTTGTCCCTGCTGAACAGCTACCCATTCCGGAGTGGCCTTGTGTTCTGAGTGAACGTCCCCAGCCGACGCTCACCATTAAAGATAATGACCTGTTTTTAGTCACCGATACCTTGGGCAACATTGCTGGGTGTTTAGGAGATGACACGAATGCCAGCATGGGACTGTTCTGTTGTGATACACGGTTCCTCAGTCGCTTGGAGTTCCAAATTAATGGACGTTCACCAGTGTTGCTCAGTAGCACAGCGGACAAAGGGTTTGCCCTCTCGGTGCTTTGTACCAATCCCAGCATGGACGGAGGAACATACTTAGAAGAAGGAGGAGATAAATTAGAGCCAGACGCGCAAATAGAGAGATCAGCGGTTTTTGACTTTGCGCCCCTAAGAGCCGACACGATTGGGATTAACCGGGAAATAGTCCTCAATGGAGGACTGTTTGAAGAATTAACAGTCTCTAACTACAGCACCATTTCGATTCGCTTTCAACTCAGTCTCAGCTTTGATGCGGATTTTGTGGATTTATTTGTAGTCCGGGGCTATAGCCGAAAAAATAAGGGACAGCTTTTACGAGCAGTGCCAAAGGGTCACGAGCGAGAATTCACGGAGCATGAGGTAATAGGAGAAGACTTCTCCCTCGACGTTCACTCTTCGAGCCACTCCCCCAACACCTCAAGGCTCTCTCCTGAATTGGCACTCGCTTATCAAGGGTTGGATGGCTCTGTGATGGAATCTCGAATCGAGTTCGTTCATCTCCAGCCCGACTATTTGAAGGGTTACACGGCGGTTTGGGAGATGGAGTTGGGTTCCCACGAAACCCAAAAGCTGGGCTATCGACTCCAGATGTTTACAAATAACCGTCCGACTTCCAGCGTCAGTGCGCCAGCGACTCTCGCACAAGCCAGGGCAGCTGAGTTATTGGAGGAGCAAGAGTGGCTTCAACGAGCAACACAGATTCGCTCGGACAAAAACACGTTTAATCGGGTAATCGAGCGGGCGGAACAGGATGTTTATCTGCTGCGGCAGTCTTTCGGCAAGGATAAGGTACTCTCAGCCGGGGTGCCCTGGTTTTCCACGCTGTTTGGACGCGACTCGATCATTGCCGCGTCGCAAACCCTGATGCTCGATCCCACAATTGCTCGTGAAACCCTGAAGATCTTAGCTGAATACCAAGGTAAGAATGATGATGAGTGGCGCGATGAGCAACCGGGTAAGATTTTGCACGAGCTGCGAATGGGTGAAATGGCACGCTGTCAGGAAATCCCTCATACGCCTTATTACGGCACAGTGGATGCAACACCGCTATGGTTAATGCTCTACACCGAATACTATGCGTGGACGCACGACACGGAAACTCTAGAGCGCCTGTGGCCTAACGCCCTAGCGGCAATGGACTGGATTGACCGCAACTGCCGGGAAACAGGCTACCTGAGCTACCAACGCCAATCTAAGCGAGGTCTAGCTAATCAGGGATGGAAAGACTCTGGAGACTGTATTGTTAATCGTCAGGGACAACTAGCGACGGGTGCGATCGCGTTGTGTGAAGTGCAGGCTTACGTCTATGCTGCCAAAATCCGCCTGAGTGAAATCGCCCGGATGAAGAAGCGGCTTGATTTGGCCGATCACTGGCACGACCAAGCGAAAGACCTCAAGCGCCGGTTCAACAAGGATTTCTGGGTGGACGATGAGGATTTCTTGGCTTTGGCTCTAGATGGGGAAGGCAAGCCGGTAGACAGTATTAGTTCTAACCCTGGTCACTGTCTGAATCTGGGTATTCTTTTACCAGAGAAAGCGTATAGTGTGGCGGAACGGCTGCGGGCACCGGATATGTTCAATGGCTGGGGGATTCGCACTCTCAGTAGTTTGTCCCCGGCGTACAATCCGATGGGCTATCATGTGGGTTCGGTCTGGCCCCATGATAATTCCTTGATTGCCTTGGGATTGCGATCGCTAGGACTGATTGATCAGGCTCTGGAACTCTCCCAGGGGTTGATTGACATGACGTTACAGCAGCCGTATCTACGTCCCCCAGAACTCTTTTGCGGCTACGAGCGTACCTCAGATAACGCACCCGTGAAGTATCCCGTAGCCTGTTCCCCCCAAGCTTGGGCAACCGGCAGCATCTTCCAGCTGTTGCAAATGATGGTGAATCTGGTACCCGATGCTCGTAATAACTGTTTGCGGATCATCGACCCTGCTTTGCCAGCGTCGATTAATCGCCTATCGTTGCACAACTTGAGAGTTGGACCAACCCTGCTCGATTTAGAATTCGAGCGTTCTGGCACCACGACAGCTTGCCGTGTTGCCAAGAAGCGGGGGAATCTCCGGGTTGTGATTGAAGCTTGATAAACAGAGAGGGTGAGGGGGTGTTCCGGAATGGGACAGAACTTTCTAGCCTGTTCGCCCTCTCCCTTGCTCTCCCTGTCTGGTTGACTTATCATGGAATCTAGTTCTGATTTTGCCTACTGGGAACAGCGATACCAGGAAAAAACAACGCGCTGGGACTTGGGTCAGGCAGCACCGGCTTTTGTTAGCCTCCTGAACTCACAACAAATCCAAACCACTGGTCGAACAGCAGTGCTTGGCTGTGGTCGCGGCTATGACGCCCTTTTGTTTGCGGAGCATGGATTTGAGGTAGTGGGGTTTGACTTTGCGCCATCAGCGATCGCAGGGGCGATATCTTTGGCTGAAGCTGCCAATACCCCTGCCAAGTTTTTGCAGCGCGAGATTTTTGACTTAGGGAGAGAGTTTCCCCAGGAGTTTGACTATGTAGTCGAGCACACCTGCTTTTGTGCGATCCCTCCTGAACGGCGCTTTGAATACGTCCAATTGGTACGCTCCCTGTTGCGACCCAAGGGAGAACTAATCGCTTTATTCTTTACCCACACCCGACCGGGTGGACCTCCTTTTGCTTCAACACCCGCCGAGATTTATCGGTATTTTGAAGCAGATTTTGAGATTCTTTGTTTAGATCCAGTGCCCAATTCAGTACCGTCACGTCAAGGGGAGGAGCATATCGGTCGCTTTCGCGTTCGGTAAGTTGTTTGC
>CBDTXL010000389.1:0-4900 GCA_965364435.1 uncultured bacterium | reverse complement strand
CGCTTCCGCGTCAGGATTAACTAGCTCTCGTTAATCGCTCATAATAGATGAAAGTTGAATGAGTTTAAACGTTACTAAGTTGATGGCTATGATTCCTATTAATGAAGCCAAACAGCGATTGCAAGATTTGATCGATGCCGTGAGTCAATCCCATCAGCCGATTGTAATTACTTCCCAAAACAGCAACGCGATTTTACTGTCTGAAGCAGATTGGTTGGCGATTCAGGAGACGCTATATTTACTTTCGATATCAGGAATGCGGGAATCAATTCGTGCTGGATTGGCGACTCCGATTGAAGAATGCAGTCAGGAGTTGGAGTGGTGACGAAAGCAATTAGTCTACACAAAACAGGCTCAGAAAAACGAGAGTGGATGTTGGGTTTCCTGGATCAACCGAATCTACTGCAATTAGCGATCGCCTAAAGTCACTTGCTTTCATATTTATTCATCGAATATCAAGCTGGACAATTGCCAGATGTATCAGATAAACAACGTCGGCGACACCTTAAAGTAATCGCCAAGCGCTTTGGCTTGTGTCTTACTAATTGATCGCTTGCCATTCACCACTTCGGACACCACACCACTCGATCCAATAACACCCACTAAGTCAGCTTGACGAGTGCCACTCGATTCCAGGATGTGTTGGAGAATCTCATGAGGTGCAGATTGATCCATTGGATAATTCTGTGTCTCATACACTTCAACTAGCGTCACTAGCAACTTGTGTAGAGCTTGCTCCTCTGGAGTTCGGTTTTTTTTAAATGTTAGCTGCTCTACCACGGCTAAGGCGCGATCGTACTCCTCTTCTGTCTCAATCACTTTGGGAGCAACTTCAGCGAGTAGATGGCGATAAGCATCTTGGTCAAAAGTAAGGGTCATTTTTCCACTTGCCTTTGTCGTATTCGGCATGAGTTAGAACGTATTTGTAGTAAACTGTTTGGCTTTCGTAGTCGATACCGACAATCAGGCGATAGTCATTGCCTTTGATATTGAAGACGGTGAAGTTCCCAACTGCTTCAGCCTCTCGGTAAATCTTACGAACATCCTCCAAATGCTGAAGCCGTAGTATAACCTCAGGGACAAGCACTTAATAAAGGGTATTTCTTTTTGTTATAATTGATTTTCTTAATGATTTTATTTTCGCTAACCTTGTGTTTTCAAAAAGTTTAACATTAAGATGTTTTGCCTGATAAAAACAAGTTCCTTCTAATTGGGAAAATCTAAAATCAGTATTACCTAGAGTTGCTTTAGAAAAGTCTGATTTTTGTAAATTAGCTCCTCGAAAGCTAGTAGCTTTCCATGTACATGTTCCTTGATGAGGTAGACTTTCAACAGTACAATGGACTGTAGTAGAAACTAAAATAAGTAGGGGCAATAATTCGATTGAATAAACAATAAAGCTACCTATCAATGAAGGTTTATCTGTCACTAATAAATATATAATTACATCTACTAAGAAAACGGATGTAAAGTAGCAAGATAAAATTATTTTAGAGTTCTTGATGATCCATCTAGATGAAAAAACAAGAAAGAGGAGTGACGGTATTCCAATTACAAAAGGTTCAAGGAATACTAATCCACCTGTATCAGAATATCGTAATTCGGTTAAGAACCTGCCAACAGCGCTAAAAAAACTAATGCAGAAACAAATAGATAGACTCATTGCTAAACAAGCAACAATTAACTGAAAAATGGTTCGGATAAATGATACAACAAAAATTGAGCCAGCTTTAACATAAGTAAAATCAGCTTCTGTTAAATTAGCATTAACAAAGCTAGCGCCTCGAAGGTCAGTATGACTCAGATTAATATTAGAGAGTTGCTGACCATCAAAATTCTGACCGATTAGGTTTTCTCTGCTAAAGTTTCTTCTACCTTGTTGATAGAGGTTAATTAATTCCGAGGCTTTCATCTTTATCACGTCCTATTTACGTGGTAGAAATATTCTGGAAGTTGCTTTAGATGGAATACCACGCGCCATTGATTGATTGGATGGCGGTAAGTAAGGGGTAAATCTATCTCTTGTAAATAGATACATCTAGGGAACGTGAGCTTATGCACTTGTCATCCCTCTGTCATCCCTCACAAATAAATGAACGATTTTGCGAGGATACAGCCAATGAAAAATCAAAGTTTGCCCTATTATTCCTCGTCGCTGGCGTCATCAATGCGATCGCCGTCGGTAGTGCGCTTTGTGCGATCGCTAACCTGATCTTCTTCGTCAAGGTCTTCGCCAATCTTAAAAGAGCACATCAGCTAGACTGAGAAGCGATCGCCAAATTTAACCTAGGATTTAATTACTAAGCCATAATACATATAATTAAAACCCTATGAACTGGAAAATCGAGGAAGCCCAGCAGAAATTCTCTGAACTCATGACTGCTGCCGTTTCAGAACCTCAACTGATTTACAATCACGACAAACTAGTAGCAGCTGTTGTAGAAGCCGAACTCTTTCAGGATTTCCTAGCTTGGCAACAACAGCAGAGCAAAGCCTCTCTAGCAGATGCCTTTTCTCAATTGCGTCAGCTTTGTGCAGAGGAAAACTATACCCTAGAAATTCCTCCTCGCGAGGATCGTTTCAATCCTTTTGTTGATTGATAGTCTCTGTGACATTTCTGTGTGATACCAATATAATCAGCGAACTGGCACGTCCCCAACCTAATCCAGGGGTATTAGCGTGGAGCGCTCAGGTTTCATCAATCTCATTAAGTGTAATTACCCTAGAAGAAATCGCTTACGGTTTGGCATCAAAACCGAATGCGAGAGTACAAAACTGGTTTCAGGAGTTCCTAAAAACTTATTGCCAAATCATCCCAATTACAGCTGACATTGCTCATCGTTCAGGCGAATTGCGAGGTGGCTTGCGAACTCAAGGTAAACCTCGAACTCAGGCAGATATGCTGATAGCAGCGACTGCCCATCTGCATCAACTCACTCTGGTAACGCGAAACACTCGTGATTTTGAAGATTGTGGCATTTCGCTGCTAAATCCATTCACTTGACCCTATCCCGCCCGTAGCTCAATTATTCAGTTTCCCTGTGTTTGTCCTTGTGCCAACTCATCTAGCGTGAAACTCAGAAGGTCACATAACGCTTTCATCTGAACTGGGTAGAGCTTGGGAATGTGCCTATCCGTTTCCCAGTTGATCACCGTAGACTCTACAACGCCACAGGCTCTTGCAACTTGCAAGCGAGTTAAACCTAGACTTTCACGTCGTTCCCGTAGTTTTTGCCCTAGCGTCATTATCCATTCCGTAAATGTTTTTAAGTTAACTATACGTATTCAGTTGACTATATATAGTCGATACTATAGGGTGAGTATGGGTGCAAAATCGCACACAGCCAGAAGCCAGTCCCCGCCCTAGACAAGCACTGGACTGGCTCTGACTCCAACTCCAATTTCACATGGAGACAAGTTAATTATGCCTTACAAAGAACGCCTTACCCCTTGGGGAAAGAGTTCGCTTGCTTCCCCACATGCAGCGATTGACTGTTGGTCAATTCCGAACTCGCGCATAACTAAGCGCACCAGCAAAGCTGATCGCCCTTCTTGAAGACATTACCCAGATTTTGACAATGAAACACTCCGACTGGCTGCGCCTTCAATCCGAAGGCGAGAGCATCTGTGCAACTTTGCGCCAACAGGGTTATCTATGCCGCAAACAGAATCGACGCCTATCCTGGAAACTTTGCTCATTGGGTCAAGACGATTACATCCTTACGCTTGCACCAGCACCCATCAGCGATTGGACTTTGATGCCCAACGATACCAGCCCACAACGGGAACAGCTTTGGCAACTCATTGAACAGACCTTAACCAGCATCAGGGGTAAAGACATGAAAACTCTGCCAAAACCCACTTCACAACTTGAAGACTACTCCCGTCCTTGGGCAATTATCCGACTTTTACCTGATGCCAGACGGTATACAGTGGCGAGATTCTTCAACCGCCAAGACGCAGAAGACCACCGACGCTTTCTCCACCGCTTCATGCCTGCTGCTGAATTTGAAGTCGTCTTTGATGTTCCCAACGAACAGCTTCAACGCACAAGTGACCAACAATAAGATTAGATTTTTTGCGAAAATGCTAGACCCCTCCCCAACCCTCCCCTTGGTAAGGGGAGGGAGTAAGATTTCTTTCTTCCCCCATCAATAAAAGTCTCTCCTTTATTCCCCCCTTAATAACCGGAGCTTTAGTGAGGAGGGCTAGGGGGGTCAGAATTTGACTTTTGCAACAGGTTTTTTATTAAACAAAGAATCAAGCAATCATGACAGCCTTATTTCGCCGCATCAACCCCGCACAAAAATTCCGCATCACCAAGCATCAAATTGCCAAACTCTTGAGAATTCCCGAATCACGAATTGTAAAAATTGAATCCTGGCTCTACGTTATCTTCGTCCACCGCCTCGACAAAGGAGGACAATTCATCAGCTACCGCCAGATGGAACAATGGAAAAATGCCGTTGCCTGTCAACTACAAAAATGCTCCACCCAGCAACAGCTACAACACTTGTGGAATGCCATTGAACACGACCACACAAAGCACAACTCTCAATACGCCGATTCCGTCCTGCCCTTCCTGAAAAAGATCTGGACAAAATACAGCGGATTGCAGGTTTGTGAAGTACAGTAATCGACGTTAGGGGAAGGGGCGAAGCATTTGGGCGATAAGCTATAAATAAATAACAAGATTTTCTCACCAAATGCTTCGCCCCTACGGGTGTACTCTATTTGCCTGCAATCTGCTGTACCAAGAAACTCGCCCAAAAGTCTCAGAAATATTCAGGAGAGCAAGCAGTTCGTAGGTTGGGTTAGCCCGCACAGAGTTAAGAAAAGTTTTTCACTTTTCCTTTCTCACCTGACAGGTGTTGAGCGATGATGCGCTCAACATTTGCCT
>CBDTXL010000388.1:0-4904 GCA_965364435.1 uncultured bacterium | reverse complement strand
CTGATTACAATTACGTCATCAATACGGCTGCCCGCTACAAAGCCGAGGAACCCCAGGTACACTGGTATTGCCAAATTCATCCTCGACTGACGACTCAGGCGGGTTTTGAGCTGGGTGCAGGAATTAGCATCAACCCGTCCCTCCCGGAATTGGACGCTGACTTTTTAAATGCTTAAATGAGCGAAGAAAATCAAGACAAACAGGAGAAGTCTCCGTTGAGGCAACTCAGAGAGCAGAATCAGCTAACGCAATTTCAGTTGAGGCTACTGATCGGAGTTTCAGAACGCAGGCTGAGTGATTGGGAAAATGGCAAAGCGAAGCCGAACCTTGAAAATGCTGTTGCGCTAGCTCGTGCTTACCGGGTTTCGCTCAAGGTGATTTGTCAGGCTTGTGGTATTGATGTGACGGGCGTGCCGGATGATGAAGGTCAACAGCGATCGCCTTCGGAGGAAGATTAGGGATAAAAGCGATCGCACCCTATCGTTACAAAACTCACTGATGCCAGAAGCGATCGAACTTCAACAAACTACCAAGTCCTACTCCGCTTCAATCCAGCCTTTAATCGTCTCAATGGGAATATTAATTAGCGGGTGATTGAATATCGCTTTCAATGCCTCAATGCCACCTGCTTTCAAAGCACTACGCAGCCGCTGTTTGAAGGTGGGATTACGCTTGATTTCTTGCTGAATCGCTTCGGCTACGACAATTGGGTTGTTGGATTCGGTTAGGGTTGGGTTGGTTTGAGCGAGTTGATCGAGGAGTTGCTGAATCTCTTTGGCGGCTTCGGCTAGATTTTGTTTCTGTTCTGGAGGATAGTTGTATTGAGTACCGATGATATTATCGCCTTTTATATCTCCCGTGACGCTGCCAAAGCTCGTAAAACTGGCACCACTGAAATCATATTTAGGAGTTTCTGTCATCGTTTTAAGTGTTTGATTAAGGTTATTTAGAGTATGGCTTAAGGGATCGGGGGTTGTCTGTTCTTGAGGTGGGGGAGAGGTAGCGATCGCATAGTTGTATAATTTATAACGTTTTTGAATTCTAGCAATTGTATAGAATACCTCGATTCTTCGAGTTTTACTTAAACTAGTTTTGCCTAAACGCTCAGTGAGTTCGGGCAGGATTTCAAAGCTAGCGATTTCCCCTAATACATAAGTAGCATCCTCTGTACCAAAACTAGATATTTCATTATCCAAAGATTGAATTAGAGCAGCAACGGCTGCTTGAGTGCCAATTTTTCCTAACGCCTCGACAGCAGCCCTACGGAAACTCCAGTCTTTATGATTCAAAGTCCTACTAAGCGCTGGTATTGCCAATTCGTCAGCGATTGTACCTAATGCATTGATAGCTGCCACACCCACCTGATAGTCTTCATCTTCCAAAGCTTGGATTAGTGGAATAACTGCTCTTGAATTACCGACTTTTCCTAACTTATCGGCAGCTATCCAGCGAACACGGCAGTTTTCGTGTTTCAAAGCTGGAATTAATTGATTAACTTCTTCCGGATCATAAATTACTCCTATTTTTCTTAAATATTTATCACAATCAAATGTCAATATATCTCTGATTCTTGAGTCTTTTTTTGAGTCTTTTATTGGCGTTGATTTACTCTCAATTGGCGGGTTCAATATCCTATGCAAAGCTTCGTAAGCCTTACGACGAATCTTAGAGTTTTTAGTGTTTAAATAAGCTTGAATTAGGGCCTCAACTGCTGCCGAATTGCCAATTTCACTCAAAGCTTCGACAGCAAAAGGAGGAATCTCAGAATATTCATGGTTTAAAGCTTGGGTTAGTGCATCAACTGCGGCTGGATTACCAATTCTCCCTAACGCCCCTACAGCCTTCAGACAAAGTATGTTATCTTGATGACTCAAAGCTTTAATTAGTGCATCAACTGCTGCCTGATTGCCGATTTTCTCCAATTCATATACTGCTTCTGAACGACCATAAGGGTCTTCATGGTTTAAAGCTTGAGTTAGTGCATCAACTGCCGCTTGGCTTCCTATATACCCTAACGCCTCAACGGCTGTATAAGAACCCCAATTGTCTTTATGGTTCAAAGCTTGGAGTAGGGAAGGAACCGCGCTATCAGAGCGTGTTGTTGCCAAAAGCTCAATCTTGAGTAGTGGATGTAAATCTTTCTGGATAACCAAACCAACCGTTTGTTCCTGAAACTCCGCTTTCACTTTTCCAGCTAGCCTTGCCCCTAACCCTAAATCCACCTCTAGAGCTAAATTTACTACTCGCACCGCCTGCGCCTCATCCTCCACCAATGCCAACATCAGCGCCAGAGGTTCCGTCCACTTCAAATAATTCAGATACTCCCACACCAACCACTCATCACTAATATCCGCCAACCGTTCCCACAGATACTCCGCCGCGTAATATTCCTGAATTAACTGATGGCGAAACTCATGGCGAAACTCAATGCGGTTATCCGTTCCCCGTTGCAGCAGGTGATACTTGAGCAAATCCTCCAACCACCGCACAGCACAATCATCCGGATACGCCACCTTCCCCTGGAGAAAGTCCCGCAAAACCCGCTCCGCCTCCGGCTTGGAAATCGTCAAATGTGCCTCTGTAGGGGCACGACATGTCGTGCCCCTACGTTCCCCTTGCAGCATTTTAAATGCCAAAGGCTTTAGCAACCGTGACCACCAATACTGTGATTCTTGATAAGTCGGTACATTTGCCTTGAGCTGATTATCGTAAATTTCAGCAAACGCCCGAAATGCTGCCCCCAGATTCGTCGGCACTCTCGCCACTTCGTCGTATACACTACACAGCATCCACAGCAATAGCGGCGTTTGCCCCAACTCCCGCAGGCGAGTCCCCAACTGCCGCAGCATCTCCTCCCCCGACTCCGGCAAATAGGTACAAACAAATTGCCGCATCTGTACCTCATTCAGGGGTTGCATTTCCAGGGTTTTAATCCTCCCCAGACTCCTCCCCACATCCCTTGACGTGAAAATCATCGGCGTTTGCCGGTAAGTCTGCTCAAAGCATTCCAACTCTCGCCATCCCGCACTCGGCAATTCATTCAACCCATCCAGCAGCAGCAAAAATCGCCCCTGAACCAGTAATGTTTTGATGTCTTCAATATCTAGCCGTAATTCATGCCGCAGCAAGAACGCCTGAATCAAATCCAGCACAGAAGTCGGATATTGCCGCAATTCGACTAATACGGGAATTTTAGCGTGACCCCTGGTTGACCTCTCCCCCAACCCCTCTCCACCTCTCCCTAACCCTCCCCTACGAGGGGAGGGAAAAAGAGCAGCTTTGTTACGGACAGGGGAGTAATTCTCCCCCCTTCCCTTGCAGGGAAGGGGGGCTGGGGGGGTTAGGTCTATCCCCTGCGCCTCTTCCCACAGCAACCGTTCCAAAGCCGTCGATTTCCCAGAACCCGGACGCCCCACCAACAGCACATGGTTATCCTGATGTTTGCGTAATCCTTCCAGTACCGGCAGTTGTTCGACTTTCTCCGATGCTTGCCCTTCCTGTTTCTTCGGCACCACCGTCCGCACCTGCAACCCCAAATTCAACCGCCGCAAAGGGAATTTCCGCCGTTGAACGGGTTGAGGGTCTACCGCATCCGTTGGCGTGTAAAATTCCTGGCATTCTATGTATTTACCATCGGTGCAAACAGATTCCAGGTATCTTTGAAAATCGGTGCTGTAGTCTGCAACCATGCTAATGAATCAACCAATGAAATGCGATCGCTCTTCGACCCTGTTTCACTGTCGCCAACGCTGTTTCCTATGCTACTCGATAAAAAATCTTTCAGGTCGGGTTGGAGGATGCCTCGATAGCTTGCCGCTTTCCCGACACAGACAACTTCTAGCAAGATAGTCTGAAAGAAAGGTAAGACCTTCGAGGCAGTCCATGACCCAGAGCATTAACCCAATTGTTCTACCTCCACCTCCATTCCCCGACCACACTCAACTGCCAGAGTCGGATGGTACCTTTGTGAAAAAC
Source organism: uncultured bacterium (assembly GCA_965364435.1). Lineage (GTDB taxonomy): Bacteria > Cyanobacteriota > Cyanobacteriia > Cyanobacteriales > Coleofasciculaceae > CBDTXL01. Next base: position 929 of record CBDTXL010000388.1, on the reverse strand, counting down.
TTCCAGGAACATCCCCAAAGCCTGATTCTCACCGACTCCATTGGACCAGTTTTACAACGGCGACATCCAGACGGGCACTATTGCATTGGTCAAGACTGCGGCATCTACTGGCGAGAGACTGACCCACCTGAACAAGGGGCAGAGGCTCCCGACTGGTTCTACGTCCCCAACGTACCACCCAAACTAGATGGTAAGATTCGCCGTTCCTACGTCCTGTGGCGGGAACTTCTGGCACCCTTGATTGCTTGGGAGTTTGCCTCTGGGAATGGCGAAGAAGAACGGGATGCCACACCTTCTTCTATCTCTGTTGAAGGGGTAGCCACAAAACCAGGTAAGTTTTGGGTGTACGAGCAGGTGATGCGAATTCCCTTTTACGGCATCTACGAGATTAACAATGGCAAGCTAGAGGTGTATCACCTGATTGAGGGGTTCTATCAAAAGATGAATCCCAATGAGCAGGGTCATTATCCCATTGCACCCCTGGGCGTGGAACTAGGACTGTGGCAGGGCAGCTATCAAAATCAAACCCAACTCTGGCTACGCTGGTGGGATGAGCAGGGAGAACTGTTGCTAATTGGCGATGAACGAGCCGAACTTGAGCGCCAACGAGCGGAACAGGCAGAACAAGCACGACAGCAAGCGGAGTTAGCACGGGCAGCAGAAGCGCAGGCACGAAGGGATGCGATTCCCCGGTTATTGGAGCTAGGGTTGAGCGTGGAACAGGTGGCAGCTGCCTTGGGTTTTTCCGTGGAGGAAGTGAGGGGGAGTAGGGAGTAGGGACTGGGGGACTCAACAAAAATCTATGCGCGAGCTAAGGTTGTAGTGCCCAATAACCCTATTGAAGGGCAGCGATTACAGGAAATCCCAATCCTCGTCACCAGACTTGTAAGCTGCCAAAAGTAGCTCGTGATGCTGTTGGACTACTTCTA
>CBDTXL010000387.1:0-4909 GCA_965364435.1 uncultured bacterium | reverse complement strand
GTAATCAGCATCACAATTAGCAGATTCAAACAGGTTCGACCCAGACCCTTACGCGACCCCCCCAAGGGAAAGTAGAGATAATTGCGTATCCAATCCCCCAAGGTGATGTGCCAGCGACGCCAGAAATCGGCGATGTTGGTACTGAAGTAGGGAAAGTCAAAATTTTCTGGGAGATTAAATCCTAGGAGAATAGCACTGCCACGGGCAATGTCTACATAGCCGCTGAAATCGAGATAGAGTTGCAAACCGTATCCAACTATAGCTAACCATAAGTCGCCACTACCAGCCCGCTCTAAATTGCCAAAGCACAAATCAACGAAAATACCGATTCTGTCTGCCAGAAGTGCCTTTTTAAAAGCACCGCAGGCAATCAGCCAAAGTCCTTCTATGAATTGGTCGGTACTGGGAAATTGTAACGTCTTCAGCCCAACAGCAAATTGATGATAGCGCGTGATCGGACCAGAGATCAGTTTTGGAAAAAACAACTTATAGGCGGCAAATTGCAATAGCTGCTGAGTTGCTGGAGCCCCACGATACACATCAATTAGATAAGCAATGCACTCGAAGGTAAAAAATGAAATTCCCAGAGGAGCAATTAACTGACTACTAATCCAGTTCCCGCTCTCTTCTGCAACTGGCAAGTTTAGGGGGATAGCCAGATTTGTTAAAACAAAGGGAACGTACTTGAAGCTCAGCAAACAGATAACATTAATCAGAGTCCCCAGCCACAGAAGCTTTAAGCGTCGGCGATTCCACACCGCTTGGGCTAACAGCCACTCTTCATTAGAGAGATGCTGATTGCTAGCATGTTCGCCCGGTGTTGTATTAATTCCAAGGGCCTTTCCTACGGCAAAGTTAATGAGGGTAATTAAGAAAAGTAGAGGTATATGTAAAAGGAGCAGAGGCAGAGATTTAATTTGCAGTAATGCATAAAATATTAGACTGCCAATTACCAGTACCCACAGTTTTGAAGAAAGGGGGCGCACGAACCAGTAAATTACCAGAACAAATGCCAGAAAAAGTCCATAAAAAATAGAAATAAATGTCATTTTTCTAGTAATTAGTCTTCAGATTTTTAGTGAGAATCCTGAGTCAGTTCAAAACTCCAAACTATTTAGATGGCCAAGGAATCACTGGATCTTGAGCCAACTCGTTGGAGACTGTGTAGGCTCCATAGCGGTTGAGGTGACTGGGGTCTGAAAAGTAGTCATTTTTGTTAACCAACAACTGTGTTAAGTTTCGGAAAATTAGCCCCCTTTGTGACGCCGAGGAGCGCATATACTGCTGAAATTGTTCCTCGTATTCTGTGCGTACCGGGTCTAAATAGTCTTTGGTAAGGGGTAGGTTGACAAAAACGATACCAATATCGTGAGCCTTTGCAAATTGCAGGAGCGCTTCGAGAGCTGTATCTTGCTCACCAGCCAGTTGAAAGGATGCATAGTCGCTGTCGTAATCACCAGCCACTCTAGGATGTTGCTTGTAGTAGGTGGCGGGATTGAAGCGAATTGATAGGGGAAGGAAGCCCTCAACGTCAATGGACTCCTCATAGGATAATAATTTCTCAGAGTCAGCCAAGTTCTGATCTTGGGGAAGATTAGTTCGTTTTAGGAGCGAAACAAACTGCTGCTGCAACATTGACTTGAGCTGGTCTCGCTGGGGATAAGTTGACGAAATTTTCCCCAAAGACTGATTCAACCCGTCATTGATGGACTGATAACTTGTACTCAAAAAAGCCAAGGGTTGGGCTTCCTTGTTCTCCGGTGAGTTCAATCGTGCTGTTTCCCCAGAGCGACTATCACGTTGATTAAGCTTAACTGGGCTGGGGAAGGTTCCAGCTTTGAGATGCTGGTAGCCCTCTGAGGTGGCGATCGCGTTGTAGGTGGCATCCACCCGACTACTGTTAAACGCCCGTGCCCCATCCGCCCAAATAATCAATTTTGGCAGTTGCTCTGGCGTTAAAACGCGGCGGATCATTAAGTCTACAACCTGAGCTGTGGCACCGTTGATTGCAAAGTTAAACACTTTAACGTCAGGATGACCTTGAGCCGCTAAGGCGTCCTGGAGTGCGACCGGATCGACCCCCCGCAGTGCCCTGGAACTGCCCACAATCAGAACATCGGGGGGACCGCTCTGGAGCAGGCGCTGTTGGTAGAGAGCCAGCTTCTCATCTAACAGCTGGTTATTGAAAGAGGGATTAGGCGATCGCGCTGCTGCGAGAATTGCCGCCTTTGCTGCACTGCTTCTCTTCGGCGTCAAGGAATTGTCTGCTTCCTCGTTAAGAATGACACTTGTCTCCCCCTCTCTTGTGAACCCAGAAGCGTTGAAGTTATCAGCACCCTGACTTCCACCTTTTTGCAAAGACAGTTGGGGCAAGGACACTGGTGTCGGTGACACCTCGGTCACTGCTACAGTGGACTTAGCTTGCGTTCGCAGCAGCTGACCAATCAGCCAATCTGTTTGCATGGTCAGCAATAATCCCAGGGCACCCCAAACAATCGCTACTCTGACACCTTGAGACGACGAGAAACTTTTTAGGCTTGAGCTTTGGGGCACTGTTGCCAGATCTTGATTCTCGACGCTGGGCACAAACAGCTGGGAGTAGCACAACCAACGCTGGAGTGTATGAACGGTTGCCTCAACAGTCCGCTTAAGACCATCTTTAACGTCTTCTTTAGTTAAATCTGGACGCAGCACTGGCTCCCCAGTGGGAGCTATAAGGTCACTCAGGTAGGCATCTGAGGCGGCAAACTCTGGGGTCGCTTCTGGTACTAGAGGTCGTCGATGGACAAAATCAACCCCATAGTTCCACGAGGGGGAAGTCGCACCAGCGCGACGACCATAGACCCGAATTCCAGCAATCTGTGGAATGGCAAGTTGGCGCAGGAACCGGGCGACGGCTGGACCCACCTGAGCTTGTAGCGGACAGACTGGTGCTTCACTCATGATGTGCAACAAATCTTGTTTGCGGCAAATTTTGAGATGAATACCACCAGTAGCCAATCGCCGGTCTAGGTCAGGATTGAGTAACCGTTGTAGCAAAAAGGTAATTGCCTCTTGGTTTCCCCGTTGCGCTAAGGAAAATGCAGATTCTGCGAGAACTGGATTGTTTGCGGCTGGTAAGTTCAGCCAGTCGATCCAGACTGGCGTCTCTTGCTCTGGAACCAGGGAGCGCTGATGGGACTCGACACCATAAATTGTTGCGGCTTGGATGCCTTGAGGGGCGATCGCATTCAGCACTGGTGCGATCGCGTGTACTGCCGTTTGCTTGTCTGGGGCAGCGGTTCCCTTTCCCCCCACGACGTTACAGAATACATGGAGTGTAAAGTCTTTCAGGACAGCTCTCACTTCCATTCCCTGTTTAAGGAGCGCCTGATTCAACGTCCTCGCGATCGCTTGCACATCTCCCCAGCGTGCCCAATCCTTGAGCATTTCTTCTGGAGGTGTTAAATCCACCCGCAGCATCCATTCAGGAGCCGCTTCACCGCTTACCTGACTACAAATTGCCGCATCTCGGAACCCTTTTAGCTGTAAGGAACGCAACTGCTGAACCACTGGCTCAGCTAGTAAGGAGGCATCGGGACTGTAGTTTGAATTACAAATGACCCAAAGACGCCGGTTAAGAGGGGTCGGTGATTGAGCAGACGATGAGGGGGAACTCTCCCCTGCTCCCCCTCTCATGTCTTGGATGAGGACTTTGACGCTGACTCCCAGGGAACTAAGGGTTTCACTGAGATAGCGAGCGATCGCGTCCGGTGAGCCAGAACGGGCAAGAGTTTCGTTGGAAATTAGGAACGCCGAGTCGGTAGTTGCCGCTTCAAAAGAAGTATCGGCGGTTGTCTTAGAAGCCTTGGCATCTTGCGTTGGGAGCGGCTTGAGTCCAATTGGCTTAATCCAGTCTGGACGCGGGTTTCCCAAGGTGCGCCCATAAACAATGATCTGGTAGATGGGGTTCCCCGGAGTGATGGGCAACTTAGCTTCCCCCTCCTGCGTTTTGAGAGCCTTGAGCAAACGGTTCACGACCGTTTTTTCTTCTAGACCTTGGCGGCTCTCACACAGAATATGCAGATTATTTCCTCGCAACCGGACTCGTAGGCACACCTCCGGTTGCCCAATGGCACTATAGACCCACTGGGCAAAGGAGGACGGACGATCCTTTTGGGCACGCTGCTCGACATCCAACATTACAAACCTGTTACCTGGACTGATAACGAACGAATGAGCGATTCCTCTAGTAAATGCACACCCAGTTTATGCATACTTATACCTCTTTTGGAACCAGTAAGCCTAATCAGTGGGAATGATCCACTATACAAGTACAATTACTTTGTCGAGGAGCGAAACTATCTTAAGAATCTCCTCTTAGGCCCGTAGGCTTAAGGCGAGAGTATCAACTCAACAATCTTACATAGGCTGTGCTACCTATCTTTTCAGACAACGCTAGGATATGTGTACTAGTTAGCGTCGCTAGCTTACAAAAAAGGGGCTAGGGACTAGGGACTAGGGACTAGGGACTAGGGGCTAGGGGCTAGGGACTAGGGACTAGCGGAAAATGCACACAACTGGCATGCTTAATCTGGCCTTAAAAGCCACCCAGACTCCTAGTCTAGAAAACGAGTATCTTTGTAGACAGGCACTATTGGAATACACAATACGTTATTATCACAATAAATACAAGTTTCTTTCATCCCTAACGAGAACCCAAAGCCCCCTCGTGAGTCGCTCATAGCAAAAAACTACCGGAAACTGCTGCCGTGCAAACATCTAAATCACAAATGCCTACAGAATTCTTATTGAGTGTAGCAACCGGACCCATGCTCCTAGGCATAGTCGTGACCGACGCTGTCTTATCGTGGCTACAAGCCGCAGGCATAAACAGTGAGGAAGTGTTTCGAGGCGATCGCTTGCCGGT
>CBDTXL010000386.1:0-4911 GCA_965364435.1 uncultured bacterium | reverse complement strand
GGTAATGGGTAATGGGTAATCGGTAATGGGTAATGGGTAATGGGTAATGGGTAATGGGTAATGGGTAATAGAAAGCAAGGCTTTGGGGAGTTGGACAACTGAATATGGAACCTCAGGGTGCTAATTGGGAGAGCATTGTAGGAGATCAGGATTGGGATACTTACTGTCGGTTCAGTTCCCAGGAACGGCACGCCAAGATTGCTCAGTTACAGCAAATCCTAGAAAACGTATCGTCCAATACCCAACAAGCGGAGATTTGGCGACAAATCGGTAGACTTTGGAGCGCCGAGGGTCGTTGTGTGGATGCGATAGAGGCTCATGAGAATGCATTAGTAAGCTTTGAACGAGCGATCGCTCTTCAGCCTGATTTCCATGAAGCCTGGAATAACCGAGGGAATTCGCTGGTTGACTTAGACAAATGTGAGGAAGCGATCGCTGCTTTTGATGCAGCCCTCCAACTGAAACCGGACTACTATCAAGCCTGGACAAACCGGGGCAATGCGTTCTACCACTTCAGCCGATATGAGGAGGCGATCGCATCTAAAATATTCCGAGCTTGAATTTGCAAGTCAGAGCCATTTGTTGTCATTATTACCGGAGAAATGATGCGGAAGTAATCAATGTTTGCTAAAAGGAGCAGCATTCAACTCAGTTTTTGATGGGTAAGCCTTGCCATCATCTAATCGCGTATTCCAGTTGGACTGAAACGAAGCTCGTTCTTAGCTCGTCTCAAAATATTTGTACTTGAAAATATCATCAAATGACTCAACCCGCTCAAAAGTCTGCCTGAAGTCGCGCTATTCTCTAAACAGAGAGCAGGTGAAGGAAGAGTCGTGCGATGAGTTTGAACGAAGCAAAACGACTATATAAACAGGGTCAACGGAAGCTAGCGGCTGGAGATTTGGAGGGGGCGATCGCTAAATTCCGGCAAGCTTTGCAGTTCAATCCTAAAGATTACTTGGCATTGTCTGGGCTTGGCGAGGTCATGCTGAAACTAGAGCGCTATGAAGAGGCGATCTCTTACTACGATCAATCCCTTGAGATCAAACCAAATTATCACCCAGCTCTCCATATGCGTGGAGTAGCATTTTATCAACTAGGGCGATACGAGCAGGCATTCGCTAGCCTCAATGCCGCTCAAAAAGCTAACTCTGGATGCGCTAATGGCTGGCAGTGGCATGGGAATGTATTGTTAGCACTTGAACAGTATGAAGAGGCGATCAAAAGTTTTGATCTAGCAATTAAGCTCAACCGTAAAGACGGCTTTGCTTGGGGCAACCGTGGCATTGCGTTATTTAGAATTGGAGCTTATCAGAAAGCAATAGAAAGTTTAGATCAAGCTTTAATGCTCCAGCCAGAAACTAATTTTCGATTTACTCGTGGAATTGCATTAGATTGGTTAGACCGCTACGAGGAAGCTATTGAAAATTTTAATTACATACTTAAATATCACCCAAACGATCATCCTACTTGGTATAGCAAAGGACATGCCCTAATGCGGCTAAATCGATACGAAGAAGCTATAGTTAGTTACGATAGAGCAATTGAAATCTATTCTGCTTACACTCTGGCTTGGTCAGGTCGAGGACGGGCTTTAAGTCAGTTAAAAAGATACGAAGATGCATTTATCAGTTACCGTAGAGCGCTTGAGCTTGATCCAGGTTGTAATGACGCTTGGGCATATCAAGGCTTGACGCTGGATGAACTGGGTCGTTATGAGGAGGCAATAAGCAGCTACGATCAAGCGATTCGTATTAACCCATCCTCATTTATGGCTTGGAACAATCGAGGTTCTGCGCTAGCAAGTCTTGATCAGCATGAGAAAGCACTTGAATCATTTGTCCAGGCATCCCAAATTGATCCTCAGCGACCAACCGCGTGGTTAGGTCAAGGTGATGCACTCAATAGCCTAGGGCGTTTTAGTGACGCGCAAGCGGCTTATGAGAAAGCACTTGCTCTTGATCCTAACAATCCATCGTTATGGGCTAGTAAGGGGAATGTGCTACGCAGGCAGAGTTTTTTCCATGAAGCGATCTCTGCTTGCGACAATGCTCTTGGACTAGATGATCAGCTTTCTTTGGCATGGACAAATTTAGGTTTATCAATCTGGGACACTCAAGGTTTTGAAGCGGCTATAGAAAAACTAGATGAAGCTTTCTTAAAACTCAAACAAGAGTCACCACAATATTTAGAAGCCTGTGGAAAGCTATATGGTTGGAAAGGCTATATTTACTATCAAGAAGGGCAGAAACGAGAAGATTGTTTTAAGCTTTGGCGAAAGGCGGCTAGCTGTTATCAAATGGCATTGCGAAGTCTTGAGCAAACGGAGTTGCAAGAAAACTATTTAGAAACATTGCAATCTCTGACAAAGGTTTTTCTAGGTTTAGGGCAAGTTGAGGAGGCAGAACTGCTATTGGCAGAGGGTACAGAGCAGCTGCAACGCTTACTTGATCCAGAAAAAACGCTCAGTCCCGGTAAGCGTAAACTGCTGGCACTGAAATTTGCAGGCTTCGATCAGTTGACGGTCGATCGCCATCTTCAAGCAGCGAGTCAACTAGAGGATAAGGCAGCAATTCAAGTAAAACTGAAAGACGCATGGGAGACGGCTGAAAAAGGGAAAAACACGTGTCTCTCCTGGTTGCTTTACGCTTTGAGTGATGAAGTTGCCAAGCCGCGTTACGAGGAGGTGCAGCAATTTTTGAGTCCTGGAACAGCGCTCGCCTACTGGCATCTCAGCCCTGCCGCCCTCACCACCTTTGTGTTGAAACTTGGCGAATTGGCTCCAATCGTAATTACTCAGCCTTCTAGCGGCGATCGTCCCGCATCTTTGCAACAGTTACTCAAACTGGAAGCCTGGATGAAAGAGTGGGATGACCAGTATTCAGACTACCGCAACAAAGGAAAAGAACAGCGCAATGCCAACCATTCTTGGCGTAGAGATATGGCACAACGGTTATTTGAGCGACAGGAAGAACCGGGTAATCTGAGGGAAATTTTGAATATTGAGGCGATCGCACAGCATTTAGATGGCATCAACCATCTGATTCTGATCCCGCATCGAGATTTACATCGCTTTCCGCTTCATGCGCTGTTTAGCGATCGCTTTACCGTCTCCTATCTCCCCAGCCTCCAAGTTGGACTGAATTTAAAAGGGCGGCAACCAACCAATATCAATCATTTGTTCAGTATCGAGAATCCGACTAGCGCTCAGGCTCCTGATATGAGATTGGCTCTGTTGGAATCCCAAATGATTAGCCAATATTTTCAGAATGTGCGATCGCTCCAAGAAGCAGACGCAACCCACGCACGCGTGATCGATGCGCTTTCTGAAAAGAATACCATCTTTCACTTTTCTGGACATGGCAGTCACCATTCTGAAAATCCGAAAAAGTCAGAATTGTTGTTAGCTGGAACTGAGAGTTTGACCCTCGAAGACATTTGCCAGCAGGACTTAACAACTTATGATTTAGTCAGCCTTTCAGCCTGTGAAACCGCACTAACAAACAATCAATCAATTACAACAGAATATGTGGGTTTGGTTAGCGGATTTCTCAGCCAAGGAGCAGCCCAGGTACTCAGTACCCTCTGGGTTGTGAAGTCTGCCGTTAGTGCAGTTGTGATGATTGAGTTTTACCGTGCTCGTCAATCAGCCAAGTCCGATGCCGTAGCTCTGGCAGAAACCATTCGGTGGTTCCGCAGTCTGAACCAGTTCAGGTTTGAGCAGTGGTGTCAGGATTGCCTGAAGGATTTAGCGACACTTCCACGAAAACAGAGAGCGGCAATCAACCGGATGTTTGACCTTCACATTCGGTGGCGTTGGGATAGTATAGAGGAGGACGTTCAGCATCCTTACGCTTGGGCATCCTTCATTCTCTCAGGCGGGTTCTTTTCATGAATCATGAAGACACGATTACCCTTGGTGCGTTTCTGACGGCGGCGACCCGTCTGGAAACTCCCTTGCCTAAGAATCTACAGCATCAGCTAAACACAATTGCTGAACAGTTTCCAGCTTCAATCTACGAACTGCATGAGTTTGTTGAACAATACAACCCGCTGAAGCAGCAGTACATCACGGCTCTCCAAACCATACCCAGCGAAGGGGAACGCCTCAAATTTGCTGATTCTTATGCCCCAGAAATACTGCCCAGAGAGTTAACCGTTAGCTGGGAAGAAGTTGAGCATCAGTTAGGAACTTACTTTAAGGATATGGTGCTAGATCTCATTGAGCGATCGCACCCAGAGTACGCTCGTAAAATGGCTGAAGCTCTAACCTCCGCCTTGGCTGATATGGAGCAATCTCCTGGAATGACTTCTGAAGAATTTAATGACTGGCTCACAAAAGTTTTTGAAAGTCCCGACGAGGAACTTTGAGCGTTGGCTCAAAAAGTTGTTTAAACGTTACAAAGGCAGCAAAGATCAGCAAGCCTTCCAAATATTTATTGCCCGACTAATTGATGGTTTGTGTCTCGATCCTCGCCCTTCAAATTCTGCCTTTGAGCCAATACCAGGGAAGCTAGCTTTGCCGAAAGAGCTAGAATTCCGCAAGTTAAGGTTTGCCATGCCAAATTTGAGGGGAGCTTCTGGACAGGGACGGCTGATCTATTTGATTGATTCTGGGCAGAATGCGATCGTTCTTGTTTGGATCTACACCCACGAGGAATTTGAAGGTCGCCCAGATGAGAAGAGTTTAACTTCGGTTCTGCTAGAGGCAGTTAACTCTTCACCAGAAGAAACTGATGTGTCTGCAAATGCCGAAGAGCAAGCAGTATATCCAGAGAACAACGATTCCCTGAAGGGTGACGATTAAGCCTTCAGCTTAATCGTCACCCTTCAGGTTGTGAGGAATAGGAACCACACGGGCTTTAACCTGAGCTTTGCTGAGCGCCCGCACGAGGCGTTGTGCTTGGTGTT
>CBDTXL010000385.1:0-4922 GCA_965364435.1 uncultured bacterium | reverse complement strand
CGATTTTGACCCAACTGATACTTGAAGCATTCAACAATGCCATCAGGTTTCGCAAGACCGATGTAAACCAGACCTACAGGCTTGGTATCGGTACCGCCACCCGGTCCAGCAATGCCGGTGATACTCAGTCCCCAGCTAGTGGAAAGGAGCGATCGCACTCCAGCAGCCATTTGCATTGCCACTGGTTTACTAACAGCACCGACTGTATACAAGTCTGACTGATTGACCCCTAGCACAGAGGCTTTCACCGAGTTGTCATAAGAAATGACACCGCCCAAAAAGTACTTGGAACTCCCAGCAACATTGGTCAGCATGCTACCAAGACCGCCGCCTGTGCAGGATTCCGCAACACTCAGGGTTTCATCCGCAGCAATCAACAACTGACCCACCACAGACGCCAGGGTATCGGTGTCTGCCCCAAAATAGTGCAGCCCCGCAATCTCCTTCAGTTGTTGTGCCACGGGTTCAATCAATTGCTCCGCCTGATCCTGTGAAGGGGCAAGGGCAGAAACTCGTAACCTTACCTCTCCCTGACCAGCATAGGGCGCAACTGTGGGGTTAGCTAGGTTAAAAAAGGGAGCGACTTTTTCAGCCAAAGCCGACTCCCCAATTCCCCAAAACCTTAGCGTGCGGCTATAGATGATTTCTTTACCCCAGCCTTGACTTTTGAGATAGGGAACAGCCGTTTCCCGCCACATCTGCTGCATTTCACTAGGGACGCCAGGGAAGGTGAGTATCGTTAAACCGGCGCGGGGTTGCCAGATGATACCGGGGGCAGTTCCCCCTGGGTTAGGTAAAACTTCAGCACCCTTCGGAATCAGCGCTTGCTTACGGTTACTGGGTGTCATCTCACGCCCCCGCTGGGCGAATTTCTGGGCGATGTCTTCCAGCACGTCTTCTCGTTCAACCAGAGGAACGTCAAAAAAATCAGCGATCGCTTCGGTCGTAAGGTCATCTGGCGTTGGACCAAGACCACCCGTAAAGATTAGTAGATTAGAGCGTCCGCTAGCAATTGCCAACACTTGCTTTAAACGCCCTGGATTATCTCCCACCACCGTTTGATAGTAATGAGGAATACCCAAATCCGCTAGCTCAAGCGCTAAAAACTGGGCATTGGTGTTAAGAATATCCCCCAGAAGTAACTCTGTTCCTACACAAATGATTTCAGCACTCATGGTTCACGGTGACGCTTTCGCTTTGTTTGCTGGTCTGCCTTTCAAGGCTATTCGTTGGGAATCCCCCGCTATACCACACAACGGTTAACGGGGGAAGATGTCAAGCAAGAGCTGGTACAGGAAGCCTTAGATGAGGATACAAGGGGAAGCGATCGCACAACTGAGCCACGCGACGCCGACACTCACTCGCCACCGTCTCGTCCTCTGGATAAGTCAAGCGATCGGCAATAATATCCCCAATCTCTGTGAATTCCGCTGGTCCCATCCCGCGTGTAGTCATCGCAGGTGAACCCAACCGCAAGCCGCTAGTGACAAAGGGCGACTCTGGGTCAAAAGGAACAGTATTCTTGTTGGCAGTAATATTAACCCCACTCACCAGTTGGTCAGCACGTTTGCCAGTCATGCCAATACAACGCAAATCGACCAGCATTAAATGGTTGTCAGTGCCATCCGAAACAATCTTGAAGCCCCGTTGTTGCAGCTGATTGGAGAGAGCCTTGGCATTTTCAATGACTTGAGCGGAATAAGCTTTAAACGCTGGGGTGAGCGCTTCACCAAATGCCACTGCCTTAGCCGCAATCACATGCTCCAAGGGACCGCCTTGAGTGCCAGGGAAAACCGCCTTATCCAATTTCTTACCCAGTTCAGCGTCGCGGGTGAGAATTAAGCCGCCTCTAGGACCACGCAGCGTCTTGTGAGTGGTCGTAGTAACAACGTCGCAGTGGGGAATTGGGCTAGGGTGATGACCAGTGGCAACTAAACCGGCAATATGGGCAATATCTGCCAGCAGGTAGGCACCGACTTCATCCGCTATCTTGCTGAATTTTTCAAAGTCAATCACACGGGGATAGGCAGAATAGCCGCAAATTAGCAGCTTCGGGCGGTGTTTCAGAGCTAGTTCCCGAACCTGATCATAGTCCAGCTGCTCGGTTTGAGGGCTAACGCCGTAATGACAAACCTTGAACCACTTGCCCGATACATTTACCGGCGAACCGTGGGTTAGGTGTCCCCCATGAGACAAATCCATTCCCATAATCGTATCACCAGGCTCCAGCAGCGATAGGAACACCGCAAAGTTAGCCTGGGCACCTGAATGGGGCTGCACATTGGCATGAGCGGCTCCAAATAGTTCCTTGGCGCGGTCAATTGCCAGTTTCTCAACTTTATCGATGAATTCACAGCCGCCGTAATAGCGCTTCCCTGGCAAACCCTCGGCATACTTATTCGTCAGCACTGAGCCTTGAGCCGCCAGAACCGCTGCTGAGGTGAAGTTTTCACTAGCAATTAGCTCTAAATGATCGCGCTGGCGCTGGAGTTCTTGTGCCAGACACTCAGCCACAGCTGGATCAGTTTGAGCGAGAAAATCTAAGTTAGTTTGAGTCACTTAAGTCCATCCTTCAAGATGCTCTTCAGTTCAGTTTCATTTGTTAGGTTAGCTGCCGCAACCTGTAGGCGCTTTGCAGAAGGCAATGCCTGGGTCTAACGACCGGCGTCGGCGATCGCCTGACTACGCCTGCTACCCTAACGATAACGGCGCTGTTGAGAGCAGTACGCACCTGAGCCTGTACTTGCTGTTGAATCAACGATCTTAACCCTGTTTGTAACCCAACCGGCGTGAAAGGCAGACAACTTTCTTTCCTTAACACAGCAATAGAGACATCACTGAACCTCAGAACTTAAATAATGCCAACTCCTGGCAGACATCACTCCAGAATCGGTGATTCTACCGACCCGATTTTGTCGCCACTTGGACATTAAGCTGTATGTTAATGTACAACTCTCTCCAAAGACTTAACTTAAGATAGACTCAGCAGCCTTAGGGAGCGAGCGGAGGAATTAAATGTTAGTCATTCTTATGGATGAGCAAATACTTTCCCCAACTCAGGTTTGTCAAAGCTGTTTACTCGCTGACCAAAGCGGTCAACCCCGCTGGCGTCAAGGCAAGCTTGGCTGTGGTCATGCGGTTCGTAAGCTCACTGACAATCAACCGGAGCAGTATGAGTGTGCAATGGGGTTCCGCGTTGCCAACGTCGAATAGTTTCCTGTGAGAGCAAGGTAGAGTTTTGCTTTTCATCGGCGATCGCTCTTTTTTCAGCTGATCGGAAAACCTACCTGCCGTTGAACCCAAATAGACTATTCCGTTGCGCTATCCTGAACTTAGTTAGGCAAAATGATTAATAACATCCACAAGGAGAACGCACGATGACTTGGCGTGGGACAACGACAGTTAAAGACCGGATTTTTGCTTCCCTTCCTTATCTGCTCCCTTTGTTGGATGTGTATCCGTTTGGTGGGTTTCTCCTCAGACAGTTTCCTATTTTAGGATTGGTTTATTTACCGCTAGAACCGTTGCGGAAACTTTACTATGGGTTTCCATTGGGCAGTTTGATAATTTTCTTTGTCCTGTACTTCGCGGTAGTCAGAAATGAAAGAATTAACCACTTGATTCGTTTCAACGCTATGCAAGCCATTCTAATAGGCATTATTCTGACTTTGATTAGTCTAGTTTTTCGGATTTTGGCGGTGGTATTGACCAGCAGTTTGCTGGTAGAAACGTTGTTTAACATCATCTTTTTGGGAACGTTGGTTGCTAGCATCTATTCGATTATTCAGTCATTGCTTGGACGCTATGCAGAACTTCCAGGCATTTCCGAGGCATCTTACTTTCAAGTGCGTTAGTTCAGCGATTAGCTGTTAGCGCCTAAGCTTAGTTGGAAGGAGCAAGGTAGGTAGCCCTATAGACCTTTCCTAAAGGTTGGGAAGCAAGACGAAGGAGAAAAGGCTAAGGGTGAGAAGAGCGAGCAACAACAAAGTTCTCCAAATGACCGATGCCCTCAATTTCAACACGAACGCGATCGCCTATCTGCATCGGTCCAACTCCTTCGGGTGTCCCAGTAAGAATAACGTCCCCAGGTAGCAGCGTCATCACCTGAGAAATGTAAGACACTATAAATTCTGGCGAAAACACCATCTGATTGATCAACGCCGATTGCACCGGCTGAGGGTTATCATTCAAAAAAGTCTGTAACCTTGCCCCAGCACTCACTTCTCGAACAATCCAAGGACCGAGTGGACAAAAGCTATTAAATCCCTTCGCCCTTGTCCATTGACCATCCTGCTTTTGTAAATCGCGGGCAGTGACATCATTAGCAATAGTGTAGCCCCAAATTTTGCTTCGAGCCTGCTCTGGTGTGCAGTCTACACAATGAGTGCCAATCACCAGCGCCAACTCTCCCTCATAGTCCACTCGTTGCGACTGAGGAGGAGAGTGGATTTCTCGACCAGCGGCAGTGATAGATGTTGGGGGTTTGAGAAAAAGGAGTGGCTCTTGAGGCACTGGTGTTCCCATTTCTGCGGCATGGTCAGTGTAATTCTTGCCCACAGCAACAATTTTACTAGGGGCACAGGGAGCAAGCAGCTCGTAACTACCTGGTTCCAACTCTAAATCAGTGGGTTGCCCCTGCAACCAAGGCGGGGCATCGAGTACCTGGATACTGCGCGTTAGTTGCAACAAACCGTAGTAGGTTTGTCCTTTGTCGGTTTTGACTCGGACGTAGCGCTGCGCCATAAGGTTCTTATCTTCCTTGCGAATTCAACGAAAGCGGTCTTGGGGTTTATAGATTAGGATTGGCTGTTGCAGCTAGCTAGAATTAATACCAGAAAATAGTAAGATTTTAAACGACCTGTGGAAGGCGGGTTGCTGCCTGGGTTCACTCAATGAAAGTGATAAAGGTTTGCGCGTCGCGC
>CBDTXL010000384.1:0-4934 GCA_965364435.1 uncultured bacterium | reverse complement strand
AACTGCGGTCTGTGGCGATCGCTCATTCATCCGAACGATCGCGTCCGGGTTGAAACCCTAATACCCGTCCTCTTCTCCACACAAGTGCTGGATTTAGAATACCGGATTGTTCGCCCTAGTGGGGAAGTCCGATGGCTGTATCAGCGGCTGCGGCTAATTCGGGATGCCAAAGGGGAAGCCCTCAGAATTGATGGCATAGCGACGGATATCACTGAACGCCAGCAAGCAAAGGAGGGTTCGATGCAAAAAACCAGCTCGGCTCAAGACTCTAACGGCGCTTCGCTCCAGTTTCAAGCAATCTTCAATGGGGCGCTTGATGCCATGTTGATTGCCGATGATCAGGGCAATTATCTCGATGCCAATCCTGCTGCCTGTGAACTTTTTGGACTGCCAAAGTCAGAACTATTGAGGTGCAATGCCTCAAACTTTGCAGAACCTGATTTTGATTTTGCTCTGGCTTGGCGTTGTTTTCTGGAACAGGGACGAGTTCAAGGCTCCTTTCGCCTCCTGCGTCCAGATGGGACGGTGCGGGAGACGGAGTTTGCCGCAACGGCTAATGTTGTGCCCCATCGCCATCTGTCAGTCCTGCGAGATATTAGCGTGCGCAAACAAGCCGAAGAAATCCTGTACCGCCGTGAGCAAGAATTCAGAGCGTTGGTGGAAAATTCACCTGACATTATTGCCCGGTTTGACCAACAACTGCGCCACCTGTACGTTAATCCGGCAGTGGAACAAGCAACGGGAATCCCGCCACAAACCTTCATCGGTAAAACTCATCGGGATTTGGGAATGCCGGAGAATCTGGCTACTTTCTGGGAAGAAGCTCTGCAAGCCGTATTTTTAACGGGGCAAGAACAGAGCATTGAGTTTGAAGTTTGGGCACCGAGCGGTATTAAATTCTATCAATCTCGTCATGTTCCTGAGTTTAACCCCGATGGGACAATCAGCTCTGTGTTGACTGCCACCCGCGATATCACCGAACGCAAACAGGCAGAAGAAAAACTCCGCCAGAGTGAATTCAACCTGTTACAAGCCCAAAGAATCGCTCATATTGGTAGTTGGGAATTGGATCTTAACACTCAAAAAATTACCGGGTCAGAGGAAACATTCCGCATTTTTGGTATCGATCCCAACCAAGGAGAACCAAATCTAGCCCAACATATCCATCAGCAGATTCATCCCGATGACTTAGCTTTGTGGCAAACACTCGTCGAGCTAGCTCTTGTTGACGGTCAACCCTATGAAATGGAAATTCGGATTTTGCAAACGGATGGCTCTATCAGATATGTTGTAGCAAGAGGCGAGGCGGTTGTTAATGAGCAAGGGCAGGTAATTCGACTCTTGGGAACTGTAATGGACATCAGCGATGCCTATCGGCAAGCTACGCAACGCAAGCAAGCAGAAGAGACGCTGCGATTGCAAGCGGAACGAGAACGACTCATTGGGTTAATTACCCAGCGCATCCGCCAATCTTTGAAGCTGGATGAAATTCTCAACACGACTGTCGAAGAAGTGCGGCAACTGCTGCAAAATGACCGAGTTGTGCTATTTAAACTTTGCCAAGATGGCGTAGGTAGAGTGATAACCGAGTCGCTCGCTCCGGGGTTACCTACAACTGTGGGAGAGGAATTCCCTGACGAAGTTTTCCCTGAAAAAATTTATCAATACTATTGCCAAGGTAAACCTCGCGTCGTTCCCGATATCGCCCAAGATGAGTTTGCCGCTTGTATAACTGAATATCTGCAAAACTTAGGCGTGAAATCCAAAATAGTGATACCCATTCTTCGCAACAGTCAGCGAGGAGAAACAGCTAATAGCTGTTTGCAGAACCCTGAAACCTCACTTTGGGGAGTGATGACTGCCCATGACTGTAGTGGACTGAGGCAATGGCAGCAATGGGAGATTGATTTGCTCTGCTCCTTGGCAACCCAAATCGGCATTGCCATTCAACAATCTGAACTCTATTTCCAGTTAGAAGCTCAACTAACTGAGCTAAAACAGGCAAAAGCGGCACTGCAACAAGCTAAAGAAGTGGCTGAAGTAGCTAACCGTGCCAAAAGCGAATTTTTGGCAAATATGAGCCATGAACTGAGAACCCCTCTCAACGGCATTTTAGGATATGCCCAAATCCTTAAGAAAGACACAAATTTAACCGACCAGCAAAAAAATAGCCTTAGCATTATTCACCAATGTGGCGAACACCTGCTAACCCTGATAGAGGACGTTTTAGACCTCTCCAAAATTGAAGCTCAGAAAATGGAACTCTACCCGACGGAGTTTCATCTTCCTAATTTTCTCAAATGCATTTCCGACCTTTTTCAGATGCGTACCCAACAAAAGGATATTTCCTTTACTTACCAAATTATTTCACCACTACCTCAAGGCGTAAATGCTGATAAGAAAAGGCTGCGACAGGTTCTAAGCAACTTACTCAGCAATGCGGTTAAGTTTACTGATCGGGGTGGGGTGAGGTTCAAAGTTGGCTATGTAAGAAGTTCTAAGTTCTCACTTTGGAGTTCTGAGTTAGAAGATTCAACTCAAAACTCTTCCAAAATCCGTTTTCAAGTGGAAGATACAGGTATCGGCATCGAGTCGAGTAAATTAGCAGAAATTTTTTTGCCATTCCATCAAGTAGGCGATCGCTCTCGTGCTGTTCAAGGAACCGGACTAGGACTCGCCATTAGCCAGAAATTAGTCCAGATGATGGGCAGCGAAATCAAAGTCAGAAGTACCCTGGGTAAAGGGAGTGTTTTCTGGTTTGATTTAGATTTGCCTGAAATTGCGGGATGGCATGAGCCGAACTCCTCAGGCGATCGCCGGATCGTCGGCTTCAAAGGTGACAAACGCAAAGTCCTGATTGTCGATGACTATCTGGTAAATCGCTCTTTCGTGCGAGATCTGCTAGAGCCTTTAGGGTTTGAAATTCTTGAGGCGGTGGACGGTCAAGACTGTTTGAACAAGGCAGCAGTGTTTGAGCCTGACCTGATTTTAATGGACTTAGTAATGCCAGGGCTAGACGGCTTAGAAGCCACCCGACGACTGCGACAGTTACCCCAGCTCAAAAATATGGTAGCGATCGCACTGTCAGCCAATGTTTTCGAGTCTACCAAGCAAGAGAGTTTGGCGGCGGGTTGCCAAGATTTTCTCCCTAAGCCTGTGCAGGCTAAGCAGCTTTTAGAATCGCTCACTGTGCATTTAGGGGTGGAATGGATTTACGAAGATCACGAGAGCAACATAGGAGTTGAACCCAACCGCGATCGCGCCTCTGTTGTTCCTGTGCCCCCATCAGAGATTGCGACCCTGTTTAAATTGGTCAAGATGGGTGACATCGTAGGCATTCTCGACCAAGCCGAGAAACTGGAAAAATTGGATAATAAATTAAAGCCCTTTGCTACCCAGGTTCGTCAATTGACCAAAGGCTTTAAGTTGAAACAGCTTCAAGGAATTATCCAACAATATCTGGCAGAGAGTCAAAAATTTAAAAATAATTAATACCTAATTCTCTTCTGGGCCACATTATCCAAGTGCTAGCCAAGGAAATCGTTAGTAAAATTACCTTGATAAAAATATGAAAATGATTAAATAATAAAAAATAAAATCACTATGAACGGTCAAGGCAACGAAAAGGGCAAACTGCTAATCGTTGATGACAACCCCACAAATCTAGGTATACTTTTCGAGTATTTGACCAATTCCGGCTTCAAAGTGTTTGTTGCTCTGGATGGCGAAAGTGCAATTGAACAAGTCGAATATACTAACCCAGATCTCATCCTTTTGGATGTGATGATGCCTAGAATTGATGGGTTTAAAACCTGCGTTCGCTTGAAAGCCAACTCGTCAACTAAAGATATCCCAGTAATTTTCATGACGGCACTGTCCGATACCGTGGATAAGATAAATGGCTTTAATCTTGGGGCCGTTGATTACATTACTAAGCCGATTCAGCAGGAAGAGGTGTTGAGCAGAATCCAAACCCACCTGACTATCCGAAATCTGCAAAAAGAACTCCAAACGCAAAATGAGCGTCTGCAACAGGAGAGCAACGAGCGCCATCGGAAAGCTTTGGAACTCGAACAGGCGTTACGAGAGTTGCAACAAACTCAAACCCAACTGATGCAAGCCGAGAAAATGTCCTCGTTGGGGAGAATGGTTGCTGGTGTTGCCCACGAAATTAATAACCCAGTCAACTTTATCCACGGCAATCTTAACTGCGCGAATGAATATATCCAACAACTGTTAGGGCTGATTGATATCTACCAGCAGACTTACAGCAATCCCACCCCGCAAATCGCCGCCCAAATAGAGGCTATAGACCTAGAATTCCTCAAGTCAGACCTGCCCAAATTGCTGAAGTCGATGAAGGTTGGTGCTGAACGCATCTACCAGATTGTCCTGTTGCTGCGGAATTTCTCCCGTTTGAATGAATCTCACAAAAAGTTGGTTGACATTCACGAAGGCATAGATAGCACGCTCCTGCTATTGCAGCACCGCCTGGAAGCAACGACAAGACGACCAGCTATTGAGGTAATCAAAGAATACGGCAATCTGCCGGAAGTGGAGTGTTACCCTGGTCAGCTGAATCAAGTGTTTATGAATATCCTCGCCAATGCAATTGATGCCTTAGAAGAGGAGAATGGGGAATGGGAAGAAGGAAGATTTGGCAAGGCTGTGTTGCCTCCCTTTTCTCCCCCCTCTACCTTGTCTTGCCAATTCCCAATTCCGACGATTCGGATTTGCACTGAGGTGATAGAGGGCGTTAGGGTTCTCATCCGAATTGCAGATAACGGTTCAGGAATGACAGAGGATGTACGCAGGAGACTGTTTGACCCCTTCTTTACGACGAAGCCAGTCGGCTCTGGAACAGGTTTGGGGTTGGCAATTAGCTATCAGATTGTGGTGGAAAAGCATGGAGGTCAGTTACTTGCCAATAGCGA